>JBILEA010000121.1:0-7604 GCA_044352355.1 Pontiellaceae bacterium
GCGCGAGTTTGTTATCGTACGCGCTCACTTTTCGCTGACCCCTTCGTTCAGCGGTTAGGACACTAGGTTTTCATCCTGGTAACACGGGTTCGATTCCCGTAGGGGTCGCCATTCTGCTTTAGTCCTTTGTCTTCAATCCTCCGATCTCTGATCCCTGACCACGGTCTTCTGACCTTTGATCGCTGACTTCTGACGCCTCTTCCCCCGTCCATCTCCTCACGCTACACCCGCCGCCTTGCGCCCCCACTTCAGCGCGGCGGACAGCAGCGGAAGCTCCTGAGTCAGACGGACGCGCACAGCATCGGCCGCTTTATGATAAAGCGCCAGCGCGCGCAGAACATCGGCCCCCATTTCCCGGTGAGCAAACAGCTCCTTTTCGCGCTCTGAAAAATCGAGGCCGGTCTGTACACCGGACTTGAGGCCCAGATCGTAGCCGCTCAACAGCAGGCGGTTCGGGCCGGACTTCATCGTACAGAGCTTTTCAAACCACTCCGGCGACGGATCAAGCGAATCAACTTTCAGCAGCTCCAGCAGGCGCCGTTCGGCGGTCAGCAGCGCCTGACTCTCCCGGACCGGCACCGAACAGGCATCCAGAAACACCAGCTTCTTCAGCAGTGCGGCGTAGCCGGCGGAATAGGTTTTGCATGGCGGCAAAGCGAACTTCTGCTGCAGATTCATAATAAACGGCACCGGTCTCCCGGCGGCTTCGGCCAGTTCTTTCAGTTTCATTTCTCCACCTCCCATAACGAATAACCGCAACCCTGAATACAGAAAGGGGCTGACCGCTAATCTTCACGAATGCCCGCGAATCACCAATAAAATCAAACAGCTTCATGCGCCGCTTCTACCGGCGGGAGCCCTGTGCATAACCAAGTACAAGATGCAGATGGAGGAAAGATTCCTCGCAGAGTTGCTGAGAACGCAGAGTTATCCAACGATTGGATCCGGAATGGCCGCAACCGAGCCGAGCCGATCAACGGGAGCGGCAAACTCTGGACGGGGAATCGCCACAAAGAACACAAAAAAGGATAAAAAACTGTAGGTCGGGGGCCCTCACCCGGCGAAGGGCTGAGTGGATTTACAAACCGGATATTTTGAACACCCCCAGAACTGGTTTCCGGCATTCGCACCTTTTTTAGCGGTTCGCAGAACCATTCCGGCCCCGCAGGCAGGGCAGAGGCTTGGGACAGAGGGAGTGCGATCAGAATGATTAAGGACAAAATGATTTAAGAGGGAATTAGCCGCAAAAAGGCGCAAAGCTCCGGACCTTGGAAATTCAATCGCCACGAAAAACACGAAAAGGAATGAAAATTATTTCAGTGACGATTGGATGTAGCGGCTGAGGTGATCTTTCGCCAGGTGGATGTCAGCATCTGAAAGCCGGATATTGTGCGCCTCAACAAAGGAGCCGAGCCGGTCGGGATTGATCACCCACACGTCTGCATCGAAAAGGTCGGGCACGAACCATCCGGGATAAACCACAACGGGCTTTACGAAAAAGGATTTTCCGGTGCTCTGCTTCAGCCGGTCATAAAGCCAGCGTGTTTGAGCTTTTGCCTGCACAACCGGATTGCGATCCGGTTTCGAGCCGTTTATGAGGATCTGCTGACCATCGTATTGGATGCGGGTTTCACCCTTTTCGGGCTTGCGGGCGTACTTGGTTTCGATAGTGAAGATGCCCTTCGGGCCAATGATGACGTGATCGAGATTGAACTTCTTTCCGCCGCTTTCGCCGGGGATGTCATGGAAAATCTGGTAGCCCTGCATTCGGAACTGCTCCAGATACTGGCCGACGGCCTTTTCGGCTTCATACCCTCGGCTCAAGTTCCGAATCTGCTTTTTATAAGAAAACAGCATGAAAATAGAAACGAGCCAGTAAAAAACCACGACCAACGTAATGCTCCAAATGGGCCAAACTATGATGTGCAGATACCGCAGCCATTCGTAAAGCAGCCATAACGGCAGACACATCAGGAGCCAAATAAAGGGCCCGGCCTTGTCGTTGAGTGTCTCGTCACGCTTTTCCTGCAACGATTCGCCGGGATTACGGAGCGGAGGGGTCTTTAGAGGAGTACGGCCTTTTTTCATTCGGAAGGATTTCCTGATTTTCGCCTAGCTGAAATATTCGTAGAGTTCATGAGGAAGAGGAGACTTTAAGTTGTACTCTACATTCATGGGGCCCGAGCCCGTATGTGATTGGTAGAGGACCTCGCCGCAATAGTAGAACGGGGAGGCGGAGCTGCCCGTCGATGGATGCTTTCTGACGAAAAGATGTAGCCTGCTGCCATGTGCCAGATGATTAATAATTTCAAGACCCTTTTTGTTCGTCGGTGTCGTGCTATTTTGACTTTGCCAATGGAAGTGTGACCGATCACGGAAATAGTCGTGATATTGGTAATTGGGGTCGGCCGTTTGCTTATTTAGCGTTATGAAAAGGAATTGGGCGTTAGTGTTTTTCGGACAAACGTGTCCGGACATTTTCCAGAGGCCCTCTTGGTACTCCATACCAAACCAGCCAGCTACCTCTTTTTTTGCTATCTGCTGATGCAAGAGCATATCCGCTGGATCGATAATTTTTTTAAAACGCGCAAAAGTGCGCATTTCTTCTGTGGCCGGCAGGGGAGCATAATCCGGATTGAATGCCTGTAGTTGGTAGGATCCGGATGCGCTCTTTGTGACATATCGAAGCAGATATTGATCCTCGCCGGAAGTGTCCTGCCGTTCGATGGCTATGATCTGGTTGTTGTTGCTTCCGGCGGAATCAGCAGTGATGAGTTCGAGCAGCAAATAGTCGCCATTTTGAATAGGGTTCTTGCCCCCGTTCATCGAATTCCCGCGTGCACGGGCTATGAAATGGCGCGCCGGATCGAGGCGCCCATAGCTGTTCGGTAGGGATTTGGTATGAATGTTGTCCGTGTCATGCCGACTAGTCGAAAAATGACCGCAGGCAATACGCAGATCAGAAAAGAAGGGGATTCGAATCGAATTATCGTTTTCAGTATTTCCTGAGAAATTGGTGATGGTATCACCGGGGTCCTGTTCTAGGCGTTGTTCATATTGCAGGAATCGGTAGCTAGTGATCTCTTGTGCCAGCAGCATAAAGGCATTGTAGTGGTCGTGTGCGATGGACCCTTTGTATTGGAATCGGTTATCCTGCTGGATGAAAAATGTTTGTGCATCTTTTGAGTTACCACCAATCCATGCGTTGATGGGGTTGTCCAGCCAGTACTTATGAAAACGCGCCATTTTCGAAGCGTCCACGGAGGCAGCGAAAGAGAATTCGGAAGGAAGATCCGGCAACAAATTGACGCGACGATGGAGAATAGCAAAGCTTTGCTCTGCCAGCTTATCCGTGCGGACACCACCTTTAAATCCATCATTTTCGATCAGTGCTTCTAGGAGGACCAGCTTGAAGGATTTGGAGAGCCGCGTGAGCTCCAATTCTTTATAGAACAAGCGATGTGCCTGCAGCGCGCCTTCTTCTTCTGTTGTTAAATCACCTTGCTTAGCAACAAAGCTCAACCATTGTCCGTGTTCCCTGCGAATAGTTTCAACAGCACCGCCCGCGAGATAAAATTCGGAAAGAGAGGGGCGGCGACCCATGGACTCCTTGATAGCTGTATAGCGGTCTTCCTGAACATCAGCTCGTAGGTTCGTCAGCTTCTTCATGAAGTCGATGGCTTTGAGGTCATAATTTACAAAGCATCCGGACGGGAGTTCGAGCCTGTTCTGCTCTACTTGATTGATGAAGCCCTTGCGGTCAGCATTGGTTGCGCCGATATTGAACAGGCCTTCTGCTTTGCGGAAGAAGCTGATGTGGTTCCCAATAAAGTCGATCACAACCAGTTTCTTTTTACCTGTATCATTGCTTTTACGAAGGCCCCGTCCTAGTTGCTGCAGGAATAATACTTTAGATTCGGTCGGACGCAGCATCAGCACCGTATCGATCGAGGGCAAGTCGACGCCTTCGTTAAAGAGATCAACGGAAAAGAGAACCTGAATGTGGCCCTCCTTGAGTTGATCGAGCGCCTCATTACGACGCACTGAGGAGTCGCTATAGACCGCTACGGATTTGATGCCTTTTCGATTGAAGAATTCGGCCATGAAATCAGCATGTCGTTTGGAAACACAAAAGGCCAGAGATCGGGATTGACCTTTGTTTTTCCATTCGTCGAAATTGTGCTGCGCGCGAACTTGAGTTGCCAGTTGGTTTGAGAGCTGTGTGACGTCAAATCTTCCATTTCTCCAGGAAATCTCTTGATAGTCAACCGAGTCATCCCCGATTCCGAAATAGGCAAAAGGGCTAAGAAGGTCAGCAGTGATCCCGTCAAATAGGTCGCAAGAGAAAACGAGGTTGTCGTCACAGAAGCTCAAAATCTCCGCGCAGTCGGTTCGATCCGGCGTGGCCGTGAGGCCGAGAAGGAACCGGGGCCTAAAGTGCGACAATAATTTTTGATAGGTTCTGGCGGCGGCATGATGGAATTCGTCAATGATGATGTAGTCAAAGTAGTCCATCGGGAAATTGTCCAGGTGCCTTTGGTTCCCGATGGTTTGTATAGAGGCAAAGAGCATATCGACATTCAACTGCTGAACGCGGCCGGTGTATTTTCCTATTTTCACATTGGGACGGATACGTACAAAGGTGTGTTCGGCCTGTGTGAGGATTTCTTCGCGATGGGCTACAAACAGGACGCGTTTGGCATTCAGTTCTTGGGTGTCAAAGGCCGCCAACCAAGTTTTTCCGAGCCCGGTCCCCATGACCACCAGGCCGCGGCAATATCCTTTTTCGCGGGAGTGCTGTAGTGCGAGGAGTGCCGCGGTCTGGATGTTATTGGGTTCCGGCGGAGGTAAATGTTCGTCCGCGCCCGCCTCGGGTGCGTTCATGGATGCGGAGTTAGGCCGTCTGGAAATGTAGGCGTCAATCCACTTGTGGGTTAATACCTTGCTTTGCTGTGCTGAGAAAACAGTTCCGAATTCCTGCGCAATAGTTTCAAATCGTCCCGGATTTTCACTATGGTTTATCCGCAGATTCCATTCCAATCCGGTTTGGAGTGCGGATTGAGAAATGTTGCTTGACCCCACAAAGGCGCATCCCTCTAAAACGGTCCCTTTAATCTGCCGCGTGAAGATATAAGCCTTCATGTGAAAGCTTTGCGTGTTGTTGCTTTCAAAAATTTTTACTTCAGCGCCGAGCTCCTGCAGCAGCATGAGCGTGCGTAGTGATGCGGGGTCCGTAATGGACAAATAATCACCTGTCAAAATGCGAAGGCGAACATCTCGCAGAAGAGCCTCTTCAAGCGCTTCAGTCAGCAGCGACAAGCCTGTTTGCCGTATAAAGGCCGTTGTGATGTCGATGTGTGTGGCATAATTGATCGCGCGAAGGAGGCCAGGCAGAAAATGCGAAGTTTTTCCTCCAGTGTATAGGTGCTGTTCTGGAAACGGACTCATGCGGCATCTCTGCATTTTTTCACGATGGCATTGACCCATTTTTGGTTTGCACCGCGCAAGCAACTGGTGTTTTCCCAAATTCTTTGGACGGCTATTTCGGGAAACGAAGCGAGCAGTTCTGTGAGGCTTTCTTGGGTATAGTTGTTAAAAAATCGTCCGCGCGGATCCATTTCCTCAAGCAATCCAAATTTAAATGACATAAAGAAAAGACCGCCGTTCTTGAGCGCGTCAAGTAGGCGTTTGAATATTTCCCGGATTTGTCCTTTGGGGGAGTGAAGAAGGCTGGCATTAGCCCAGATTCCATCGTACAAGTTCTTTTCCTGGATTTCGCTAAAGGGTTTTATTTTAACGGGATGAGCGAGTTTTTTCTCGGCGATAGCGGCCAGTGTTGGGGAGAAGTCAATGGCTGTAAGCTGGTATCCCTGTTGAAGGAAATGCTGACTGTCCCTACCGCAGCCACAACCCAAATCAAGAATGTGTGCATTCTTAGGGAGCATGGTTGTAAAGGCAGGGTAGAGATGCGAAACATCAACATTCAGAGTTTCCAAAGCATAAGATTCCGCTTCGGCGATGTAGAAGGCTTCGGTAGAGCGAATAGCTTTATATTGATTCACCAGAGCTATGTCCGCAGGGGCCCATTTTATGGCCGCCAGATCTTCGGGCCGGCACCATTGGATTGCATCATGGGCGATAAGCTGGAATGTCCCTTTGAAGCGCGTGACTTTATATGCAAGGAGCCTGATTACCTTGTTTCCATAACTGTGAATAGATTCTCCAATGTACATCCCAATTTCGGCAGTTATACCGAACTCCTCATAAAGTTCTCGGGCGAGGCATTCTTCAGGGCCCTCCCCGGATTCGATTTTGCCGCCAGGAAACTCCCAAAAACCAGCCAGGTGGGATCCCTCTTTTCGGCGGGCGGCCATCACGAAGCCGTCCTTTTCGATTATTGCCGCGCATACTTTAATCATGAGGCGGACAAAACTACTCCTATGCGACAGACTTGTCCAGGGCTGAGCTGGTAAGGAGCCGGTGGGGCGGCCTGTTTTTTGTGATCGGCACGGTGAATGTGGATGAAACGACCTACATGTTCAGCCCGAAGGTGCTCGACCGTGCCAACGTGATCGAGTTCCGTGTTTCGGACGCAGAAATGAAGTCATTCCTCGAAAATCCGGTGAAGCCGGATCTGGACTCCATCGCTGGACAGGGCGCGCAATACGCCAAGGCGTTTGTTGCCGCCGCGACACAGAAGGATGTCCCATTAGATGAGGAGTTGAAGGCCAAAATTTCCGTCGTGCTGATGGAGTTTTTCCCGCAGCTGAAAGAAGCAGGCGCGGAGTTCGGCTATCGCACGGCGCATGAAATCTGCCGCTTTGTCTATTTCCATAAAGAACTCACCGGCGAAGGCTGGGAGTTCAACTCCGCGCTGGATGCCGCCATTATGCAGAAGCTTTTACCCAAACTGCACGGCTCGAAGAAAAAGCTGGGGCCGGTTCTCGATAAACTGAACACCCTTTGCGGCGAGCGGTTCCCGGCTTCTTCCGAGAAGATCGTCCGGATGCAGAAGCGGCTGGCGGAACACGGCTTCACCAGCTTTGCGGAGGCGTAGGCCATGAGAAATGCCGGCGGGACATCTGAATACATCGCGTTTCTGGATGAATGCGGCGACCATACGCTGGATTTGATCGACCATGATTTTCCGCTGTTTCTGTTGGCAACCGTAGTGATCCGGCGTGTGGATTATGCAGAGCTGGTGATTCCGGCGATAACCCGGCTGAAACTGAAGTACTGGATTCATGAGGGGGTTAATCTTCACAGCCGGGACATCCGCAAGGCCAAGGGCCCTTTCGGGTTTTTACAGGTGCCCGATCAGCGGATGGCGTTTTTGACGGAGTTGTCGGGGTTGATGCAGAGCCTTCCTTATACGCTGTTCATCTCGGCTGTTCATAAGGAACATCACAAAGAACGGTATGGTTCCCGCGCAGTGAATCCTTATGATCTGGCGCTGGAATTCACGCTGGAACGGCTGATCCATTTTATCGGGGGCGCAGGGATTACAGAGCTTCCCTTTGTCGCGGAGGCGCGCGGAAAAAATGAGGACGAAACACTGGAGCGCTGCTTCTACCGGATGATGAGCGAGGGAACGGACTTTATCA
>JBILEA010000122.1:0-7567 GCA_044352355.1 Pontiellaceae bacterium
AAGCACGATGAAAAGATCGCCATCTACGACCTCGGCGGCGGAACATTCGATATTTCGATTCTCGATATCGGCGACGGCGTTTTCGAAGTAGCGGCCACCAATGGCGACGGACATCTCGGCGGCGACGATCTCGACCAGAAAGTGATGGACTGGCTGGTTCAGGAGTTCAAAAAAGAACAAGGCGTCGACCTCTCCAAAGATCCAATGGCTCAGCAGCGCCTCAAAGAAGCGGCGGAAAAAGCCAAGTGCGAGCTCTCCAGCTCGAACTCGACCGATATCAATCTGCCGTTCATCACGGCGGACGCCAGCGGCCCGAAACATCTGAACGTCACACTGTCCCGCGCCAAACTGGAACAACTCGTGGACGACCTGATCGCCCGTGCAGAGGGCCCTGTAAAATCCTGTCTGCAGGATTCCAAGCTGAGTATCAGCCAGATTGATGAAGTGATTCTAGTCGGCGGCTCAACCCGTATGCCACGCGTCCAGAACTCAGTCAAAGACCTCTTCGGCGGCAAAGAGCCTCATAAGGGTGTAAACCCGGATGAAGTCGTTGCAGTCGGCGCAGCCATTCAGGGTGGCATCATGAAGGGCGAAGTGAAGGATGTGCTTCTGCTCGACGTGACGCCGCTGACACTCGGCATTGAAACACTCGGCGGTGTACGCACCCCGCTCATCGAACGCAATACGACGATCCCGACCAAGAAGAGCGAAATTTTCTCAACAGCCGCTGACAACCAGCCCGCTGTGGATATTCACGTTCTGCAGGGCGAGCGTAAAATGTCCCGCGACAATAAGACGATCGGACACTTCCAGCTCGACGGAATTCCGTCCGCTCCGCGCGGCGTTCCACAGATTGAAGTGACGTTTGACATCGATGCCAACGGTATCCTGAACGTGAAAGCCAAAGATCTCGGCACCGGCAAGGAACAGCACATCACCATCACGGCTTCGAGCGGTCTGTCCAAAGACGAAATCGAGAAAATGATGAAAGATGCTGAAATGCACGCCGCCGAAGACGAAAAGGCCAAAGAACGCGTCGATCTGCGCAATCAGGCCGACGGTACGGTTTTCCAAACGGAAAAATTCCTGAAGGAAAACGGCGATAAGATTTCCGCCGACAACAAAGCGGCCGTTGAAGCGGCGATTGAGCCGGTCAAAGAAGCGCTCAAGAGCGACAACGACGAGCAGATCAAGTCGGCCATGGAAAAACTGAACGAAGCGATGCAGGCGGCGGCCACGGAAATGTATTCCAAGGCACAACCCGGCGCGCAGGCTCATCAGCAGGAAAGCGGCGAGCAGCCCAAAGGCGAAAAGCAGGCCGATGGCGACGTGATCGACGCTGACTACAAGATGGACGACGACAAAAAATAAAACTTCAGATCGCGAATCACACGAATTTCCGCGAAAAAAACCGATGTTAAATTGGTGTAAATTCGTGATCTGTAAAATTTGAATTAAAAGTGCGGCGGCGGGTGCCGTCGCAAAGAAACTGGAACCAACCAAGGAGGAAGTGCAACCATGAACATTAAACCGTTAGGCGACCGCGTATTGGTCGAACCGATTAAAGAAGCCGAAATGAAAAAAGGCGGCATCATTATTCCTGACACCGCTAAAGAGCGTCCGCAGGAAGGCAAAGTCATTGCTCTGGGAACCGGCAAGCTGGACGACAACGGCAAAGTCATCCCCTTCAATGTCAAAAAAGGCGACACCGTGCTCATGCCGAAATACGGCGGAACGGAAGTCAAAATGGGCGGCAAGGAATACCAGATCATGCGCGAAGAAGATATTCTCGCTGTGATCGGTTAACAGTTAATAGTTATCAGCAATTAATTAAAAACCATGGGTTATGGATCATCTGTTACTGGAAGCTTACGAATAACCAATAACAAATAACCAATAACCCTTTTCGGAGAAAAGATATGGCTAAACAGATGAAATTCGATGTAGACGCCCGCGATGCAATGCTCAAAGGCGTAGAAAAACTGAGCCGCGCGGTCAAAGTTACCCTCGGCCCGAAAGGTCGCAATGTGATCTTGGACAAGAAATACGGCTCACCAACCGTCACGAAAGACGGCGTGTCCGTTGCTAAAGAAATCGAACTGGAAGATCCCTTTGAAAACATGGGTGCCCAGATGGTTCGTGAAGTGGCCAGCAAGACCAGCGACATCGCCGGTGACGGCACCACCACAGCAACCGTTCTGGCCGAAGCGATTTATCGCGAAGGTCTCAAGAATGTTACCGCTGGCGCCAACCCGATGAGCCTCAAGCGCGGTATCGACAAAGCGGCCAATGCCTTGGTTGATGCGCTCGCCAAAATGAGCAAAAAAACCAAATCCACCGAAGAACTCGCTCAGGTCGGAACCATTTCCGCCAACGGTGACACCGCAATCGGTAAAATCATTGCCGACGCGATGGCCAAAGTCGGCGAAGACGGCCCGATCACCCTCGAAGAATCCAAGTCCATGGACACCAGCCTCGAAGTAAAAGAAGGCATGCTTTTCGACAAAGGCTATCTCTCCCCTTACTTCGTAACCAACGCCGAAGCGATGGACGTGACGATGGAAGATCCTTACATTCTGCTGTTCGAAAAGAAGATTTCAAACCTGCAGGATATGCTTCCCCTCCTCCAGAGCGTGGCCAAGAGCAGCAAGCCGCTGATGATTATTGCGGAAGATGTCGAAGGTGAAGCGCTGGCGACTCTCGTCGTTAACAAACTGCGCGGAACCCTCAACGTCTGCGCCGTCAAGGCTCCGGGCTTCGGCGACCGCCGCAAAGCGATGATGGAAGATATTGCCATTCTGACCGCCGGCAAGTTCATCACCGAAGACCTCGGCATCAAGCTCGAAAGCGTCACACTGGCTGACCTCGGTCGCGCCAAACGTGTCACCGTCAGCAAAGATGAAACGGTTATCGTCGACGGCGCCGGCAAGAAAGTGGACATCAACGCCCGCGTTGATCAGATCAAACGTCAGATCGAAGAAACCACGTCTGACTACGACCGCGAAAAACTGCAGGAACGTCAGGCGAAGCTGGCTGGCGGCGTAGCCGTCATCAACATCGGCGCGGCGACTGAATCCGAAATGAAGGAAAAGAAAGCCCGCGTTGAAGATGCTCTGCATGCAACCCGCGCAGCAGCCAAAGAAGGCATTGTGCCGGGCGGCGGCGTAGCGCTGATCCGCGCTCAGAAGGCTCTCGATGCCCTCAAGCTCGAAGGCGACGAAGCCATCGGTGCCCAGATTGTCCGTAAAGCCTGCGAAGCTCCGCTCCGCCAGCTGGTAGACAACGCCGGTATCGAAGGCGCTATCGTGGTTCAGGAAGTCAAAAAGGCCAAAGGCAACAACGGCTACGATGTCGCCACTGGCCAGTATGTTGACATGATCGCCGCCGGCATCATCGACCCGACCAAGGTGACCCGCTCTGCTCTGCAGAATGCGGCCAGCATCGCGGGCCTGTTGCTGACGACCGAATGCATGATCACCGACCTGCCGGAAAAGAACAAACCGGCTATGCCCGATATGGGCGGCATGGGCGGCGGCATGGGCGGCATGATGTAAGTCGCTGTTCCAACGCAACTAAAAAGCCCTGCCGGTCTTTTCCGGCGGGGTTTTTTGTTCAAATCCGTAACGAGTAACACGTAACGGAGCACAGGAACGGGCACGGCGGACGATTCTTCCTTGTTACGTGTTCCGCATTACGAATTTACGCAAAACAACTCATTGACGCAGATATGCTCAAAACGTATAGTGTCGCGCTTTTAGAAGAGGAATCTATCTTATGAACTTTGAATACCTGACCCAAGCAGAAGAAAAAATCGGCAGCATCCCGACGCTGGTGAATTTGGTTTCCTACCGCACCCGCCAGCTTATCCGCGGTGAACGCCCGATGGTCAAACGCGACTTTCCAGAGCAGGACTTCCACGATGTCGTCCTCAAGGAAATTGTCGAAGGCAAGCTGACCGTTGAAATGGGTGTTCAACCACTTGATATGAGCTCCTCCTTCGATATGTTCGACGAAGGTCCCGATATCGTTCTGTAGAACCGCTCCGTTCCGGTTCGGTTCATGTTATTTGTTATTCGCTATTGGTTATTGGAATTCAAACAGACGGTTTGTCCTCTTCCAAACAGTCTCCGTTCTGCAAATAACGAATATCCAATAACAAATAACGGTTCCGGGTTTTGTAACATTGCGTTGAATTAACGGAACGGTTCGGATATTCCGCTCATGGCAGATAAAAGCAAAAAACCCGGAACCTCTGATGGCGTGCTGGCCACCAACCGCAAAGCATTCCGGGATTTTCACGTCCTGGAAAAATTTGAAGCCGGCATCGAACTGCGCGGCACCGAGGTGAAATCCATCCGCGACGGCCACATCCGTATCGACGAAGCTTACGCCCACATCGAAAACGGTCAGACCGAAGTACTCCAGATGACCGTCCAGCCGTACAGCCACGGCAATGTCCATAACCACAGCCCGACCCGTCCGCGCCGTCTGCTCCTGCACAAAAAAGAGATCGAGAGGCTCCGGAGCAAAATCGGAGAAAAAGGGCTGACGCTTGTGCCGCTCAAAGCGTATCTCAAAGGCGGCAAAGTAAAAATCGAACTGGCGCTCTGCAAAGGTAAAGACACCGTCGACAAGCGGGACACCTTGAAAAAGAAAGCCGAAGACATGGACACCCGCCGCGCACTGCGCGGACGCTAGAACATGTAACGATTTAAGCGCCGCAAAAGGTAAGGCCGGAACTTAGGGCGTATTCGCCCGTAGATCCGGCTTAGAGGTCGCAACTTTTTTGTAGAAAAATGCTGGAATTTTTTGACAGCGAAGACACAAAGAAGCAAAGGGTAGAGGTCGAATTTTATTTCTTAGCGTCTTCGCGACTTTGCGGTCATTATGCTAATAAAATAATTTTTCAGCTCGATCGTCGGTCTTCTGTCGTCGGTCTTCTGTCGTCTATCTTCGGTCTTCTGTCCTCCGGATTCGCCTTGTATTCCGCTGGTTCTTCCGCGACGCAGGCCACCTTCTGCGCTCCAGACGGAATCCTCCGGGACGGAAACGACCGAGACGGTCGTTCTACTTTTGCGCCATTCTGACAGTCCTGAAATCCCGTCAAAAAACAAAGCCTCCCAGTGTCATTTAAACACTCTTTTTCCCTCCGCGAAAAATAGTTTCCAAATTCTGGAAACTTTCCGTTACTATTCAATCTCATGAGAAGCCGCGAAGCCATGAGATGGGAAGAGACGCTGAAAGACGTTTTTGACACCCTTGATCATGAACTCGAAGCCGAATACGGTGCGAGATACACACTCCACCCTTCCCGCCCAGCACACGGAACTACCAGTAATCCAGAAGCTGACGGACTTTTCAATGTCGGTGCGGCGTTTTCAGCAGGCTTCGGTTCAAAATACGGACCGGGCTACGTTGTCGAAATCCGCCTCTCCACACTGATCAACGTACCAGCTGAAATCCGCGCTGAAATTAAAGAAAAAGTTTCCCAAGGTTTGGAAAAACGACTTTCAAAGGCCTTCCCCGGTAAAGAACTGCACGTCTCAGAAGAAAACGGCATTATCCGGATTCATGGCGATTTGAGCCTAGATGGAATATGATCAAAATAATTTAGGACAAAATAATTCTGACAATCTATTTCTTTCATTATTTTGTCCCAAATTATTTTGATCTATTCCATGTTTGCCGCCCACACCGGTTTCCCGTTGATGTCAAAGTAGAGCTTCTTCGAATCGGGGCTCCAGCTCAAATTTTCCTTCAGCTCTCCAGCGGGTGCATTGGTGTATTCCGGCAGATAAAAAAGCGTGTGCCAAAGCCGGCGCTCGCGCACAGCGATTTTGAAACCTGGTTTTGAATAATAGTAGATATGCTGCAGGCGCGCTTCGCGGCTTCCATCCGGCGCGGCCAGAATCTGAACCGTTTTGGCCGGCGGTGTGAAAATCCGGAACGATACAAACAGGGCAAAACCCATCAGCAACAGCAGACCAACGGCCCGCATCGGCGGCAGCCCGTTCAAAAACGTTCGTCTATAAAAACGTTTCATTACTTTCCTTCGACCGGCGCGGTTTTTTCAACCGCCTCAGTCTGCCCGAGAAACTTACCGAAAAACGTTTTAACCGAAAAACTCCGGTCAATGTCTTTGGCTGAAAGCAGCAGCATCGCGCCGATCAGCAGAACGGCAAAAAAATTGATCAGGGCCATTTGAATTTTGACGTTCACTTTGCGGCGGGTGATGCCGTGCCAGAGCGAGAAAACGATATGTCCGCCGTCGAGCACCGGAATGGGCAGCAGGTTGAGAACCGCAAGGTTGATATTAAGAAAGCGGATCAGCCCGAGTGTGTTCAAAAGTCCCATCTTTATTGACATGGTGAGCATGGTGAAAATCATGATCGGCCCGCCGAGACCACCGGCAGCCTGCTTCGCTTCAGCCGGCGTGACCAGCGCCTTAAGGACGCGGACAATGGCTAATGCGTCGTATTTGATCTGGTCGAACGGATTTTTATAAAGCATCCACGGCAGACCGCTGCCGCCAAGCTGTACGCCAACCATGATACGTTTGTATTCCTCATTGTATTCAGGAACGATTGAAAGCGCGAGCGTTTCACCCTTACGCTCGACGGCAAGAGCGGACGGAATATCTGGCGTAACAGCCTGAACCAGCCCAGTAAAATGCTCCCAACCCAATATCGTCACGCCGTTAAACGAAAGCGCCGTATCGCCGCTTTTAATACCCGCACGGTCGGCAGGACTTCCTTTGGTTACAGCACCAAAAAGACAAGGGATGGCGGGCTTGATCCCCTCAATAATCCGCTCGCCGCTTTCAATTTTTACGACTGGGATATTCAACTGCCGCTCGATACCGGCATTACGGAGATCCAGCGCGACGGTATCGCTGTTTTTCAGAAGCGCTTCAACGGTGAAGTCGTACCAGTTTTTGACAGCAGCACCATTGACAGCAGCAATTTCATCGCCTTGGCGCAGACCGGCGGCATAGGCGGCGCTGTTCGTTTCAATCGTTCCAATGATTGGACGAACCTGCGTGCCGGCTTCGTTACCTGGAATCAGCCAGATGGCGACAGCCAGCAGTGCGGCCAGCGCGATATTTCCGAGTGGACCGGCAACAGCAACGGCGATTTTCTTCCACGGAGAAACCTCCGGATATTTTTCCGCCGAGGCCTCACCCTGAATTCGCTCCATACCTTCCGGATCGAGTTGCGGAAGCGACACATACCCTCCAAACGGGATCCACCCGATTTTGTAGAGGATACCGTCCTTTTCCCATTTAAAAATGGCGCGCCCGAAGCCGATTGAAAAGGTTTTGACAACCAGTCCGCACCGGCGAGCCGCAATGAAGTGACCGAATTCATGAACGAAAACGGTGATTCCAAAGAGCAACAAAGCCGCGAGAACGGTGTAGAAGATAGTCCAGCCAGTCAAAAAAAGTTCAAGCATTGAAAAAAAATCCGCCTTTCTAGGAAGCGATGAAAAATTTGATGTAGATATACATAAACGGCGCGGCGAACAGCAAGCTATCGATCATATCAAGCATGCCCCCCATCCCGTGCGC
>JBILEA010000123.1:0-7551 GCA_044352355.1 Pontiellaceae bacterium
GTTCACGACCTTTCAGCCGCACACCGTTGCGCCGTCGAGTGAAACCTTTGAAACGCAAGTGCATCAGTTCGCCGCTGTCTGCCGCGTCACCAATGGTATGAAACGCATGACCGTCGGGGCCATCGGCGCCCGTACGACAGCATTTAAAACCGTTCGCTTCGACGAGCTGACTCTCCAGCGTTACGGCATCACCACCGAAGCGCTTGATCTGTCCGAGGTGTTTTTGCGGGTTCGCGATATTAAAACAACGAGCGACCAATTTGTTTCCAAGGCCGACCGGTTGAAAAACTATACCAACTGGACCGGTGTTCCGGCTGAAAAGTTTGAAATGCTCACGAAGGTGAATGTCGTACTCGACGATATCGTCGCCGATTATAAGCTGGACTGCCTGGCGCTGCGCTGCTGGATCGAAATCGAAAAAGAACTGGGTATTTCGCCCTGTGTTCTGCTCAGTGAACTGAATGATCGCGGCATCGTTTCAGCCTGCGAACTCGATGTCTGCAACGCGATTCCGATGTACGCGCTGCATCTGGCTTCACAGCGTCCGTCGACCTGTCTCGACTGGAACAACAACTACGGCGACGATCCGAACAAGTGCATCCTCTTTCATTGTGGCCCGGTCCCACAGGGTCTCATGACAGCCAAAGGACTGGTCATTGACCATCCGATGTTTGCCAAGGCGATGGGTGCCGGTTGCGGATGGGGCTGTAATGTCGGACGGATTGCTCCGACTCCGATGACCTTTGCCAGCACGAAGACTGCGGACGGCAAGCTGTATTGCTACCTCGGCGAAGGCGAGTTCACACAGGACGAAATCGCGAAGGACTTCTTCGGTTGCGCCGGTGTCGCCCGGATCGAAAATCTACAGAATGTACTCGAGTATGTCGGTCACGAAGGCTACCGCCATCATGTCGGTGTCACAGCTGGACACGTGGCTCCGGCCGTTAAAGAGGCCTTCACCAAATATCTTGGCTACGAACTGCATAATTTTACGAAATAAAATCAGAAGTCAGAGATCAGAAATGAAAAGCCTATACTCCAAAACTCCATCACTCCACCAATCCACTATTCCAACATTCCTCTTCCCGTCATGAGCCTCTTAGGAATAGATCTGGGAACCACCGGTTGCAAAGCCGGTGTGTTCGGGCTGAATGGAACCTGCATTGCGCAGGCGTACCGTGAATACAATATGCTGCATCCCCAGCCGGGCTGGTCGGAGCTGGACAGTGCGGACGTTTGGATGAAGACGCAGGAAGTGATTGCCGAAGTTGCGGCGCAGGCGAAACACGATCCGGTTACTGCACTCTCTGTCAGTTCTTTCGGCGAGGCTTTTGTCCCGGTTTCCAAAGACCGGAAGATGCTTGATAACAGCATTTTATGTGTGGATGACCGCGGTCAGGAACATGTCGACCGGATGGTCAAAACGTTTGGAAGAGACAAACTTTACCGGATCAATCCGAACCTGCTGGGCCCGAATTATTCCATGCCGAAACTGTTGTGGCTGCGCGAGCACCGTCCGGATATTTATAATCAGGCCGACTGGTTTCTGCTTTGGTCCGATCTGGTGGCATTTATGCTTGGCTGCGGGCCGGTTACCAACAACTCACATGCCAACCGCACCCTGCTGTTTGACCTCGGTAAAAATGACTGGTCAGACGAGCTGCTCGCATGGAGCGGTATTCCACGGGGCAAGCTGGGGCCGGTGGTTCCCGGCGGAACGGTGATCGGAACGGTTTCGGACAGGATGTCGGTTGAGCTCGGTCTGCCAAAAGGCGTTCAAGTGGTTTCCGGCGGGCACGATCAGTGCTGCAATGCGCTCGGATGCGGCGCGACCGTGCCGGGGCGGGCCGTTTACGGAATGGGTTCTTTCGACTGCATTACCCCGGTGTATGAGAAACCCAACGACTTGCTATGCATGTTGCGCGAAAATCTGAATGTAGAGCATCATGTCCTGCCGGATCTCTACGTTTCCTTTCTCTACAATCAGAGCGGACTGCTGGTGAAATGGTTTCGCGACACCTTTGCCTCGGCCGACGTTCCACCTGCCGGGGTGAATATTTATGACTATCTCGATGCGGAACTTCCGGCAGATCCGACCCGTTTGCTGGTGTTGCCGCACTTTGACGTTCCTCCTCATCATATTGGTCAAACCGCAGGTGTGATTGCCGGGTTGAAAACGGGAACGACCCGCGGGGAAATTTTGAAAGCAATTCGCGAGGGAGCTACCCTTTATTTTATACAGAGTATCGGGGCTCTCCGTCGTCTGGGAATTGATACCACTGAGTTTATCGCTTCCGGCGGCGGGGCGCGGTCGGACTCAGGGATGCAGATCAAAGCGGATATTCTGGGCATTCCTTTTGTGCGGCCCTGCATTACGGAAGCCGGAGTGCTTGGCGCGGCGATGCTGGCAGGCACAGCCACCGGTTTGTTTAAAACAGCGGAAGAAGCCGCCGGTATTTTTGTAAAACGGGATCGTATTTTTGAACCTGACACGCGACGGCATGCCGTGTACCGTGAAAAACATGCGGTTTATGAGCAACTTTATCCCGCGTTGAAACCGGTTTTACAAAATCTGTAAGGAATTTTAATGAAAACATTTTTAGGAATCGGTCTTGGGCCTATTCAAACCAGCATTTTTCTCGACGGTGCTTTTCGCGGCGGCTTCGACCGGCTGGTGATTGCCGATGTGGATGCGGCGCTGATTCAGGCGATTCGTGAAAACAACGGAACACTTCAGATCAACATCGCATCCAATAAGGCCGTGACCACGGAAACTATTTCCGGTGTTGAAATTTACAATCCGACGGTGCCGGAGGATTTGAAGAAACTGACCGAAGTCGCCGCGCAAGCTGATGAGGTAGCGACGGCATTGCCTAGTATTGCCTTTTTCAAGCACCTCGGCTGGATGAAAGCCGGATTTGAGAAACAGCCGCAACGCCGTCGCTTCGTTTATGCCGCTGAAAATCATAATCACGCGGCTGAAGAGCTTGAAAAAGCAATTGGCTCTTTTCCTCAGACGCACTATCTCAACACGGTGATCGGGAAAATGAGCTGTATTTTCCCGGCGGACGAATGTGCCCGCCGCCAGATCCCGACGCTTACACCAACAGCTGATCGCGGGCATCTGGTTGAAGCATTTAATAAAATTCTGATTCAGTCCTGTGTCGGCCTTGGTGAGCGTTCCGTGCAGGGACTTTACGACAAAGCCGACCTGCTGCCGTTTGAAGAAGCTAAACTCTACGGCCACAACGCCGTCCACTTCTGGCTTGGCGTCCACGCACAGCAGAAGGGCGTACAGTTTATGCATGAGCTGGCGGATGATAAAAACCTCATTGCCAAAGCCCGCCGGGCGTTCGTCGACGAATCCGGCGCGGCACTTTGTAAAAAATGGGCCGGGGTGGACGAACTGTTCACTCCGTCCGGCTTTGCCGATTATGCCGACGATTTGCTGGTGCGCATGGTCAATCCGTTCCTCACCGACCGGGTGGATCGTGTCTGCCGCGATCTGGAACGCAAGCTGAGCTGGGATGACCGGGTGACCGGAACCATGCGACTCGTTCTGAAGCAGGGTCTTCAACCGGCTGTTTTTGCCGAAGGTGCGGCGCTGGCCGCGCAGAATCTTTTCGGGAATGACGCAGGAAAAATCTGCGCGGGACTGGAAATATTGTGGGGTGTTTGGAACGAAGAGGCCACACGCTTACGGCTGCAGATCGCTTCGCAATTAAAGTAGAACGAGCGTCCCGCTCGTTTCTGGAGTTTGGTTCGGAACGAGCGTCCCGCTCGTTTATAAGCAAGCGGGACGCTTACTCTACATTGGGGCGCGGATCCGTTGGCTGAAAGGAATGTTGATGAACGAATACAAACGTATGACCGAAAAAAAACTTAAATCCTATGTCGGCACCATGGATCAGCTGGCCCGCATCCGCACGTCAGTACTCGACGATGGACGCGGACGGGGAATCCGCATAGCGGACGTCGATAACGGATCCGGATTACGCTTCACCATCCTGCTCGACCGCGGTATGGATATCGGCGAGGCATCTTTCAATGGAATCCCATTTGCTTATCAGACGCCGGTCGGAATCATACATCCTTCATACTTTGAAGCCGATGGCTTGCGCTGGCTGCGCAGTTTCGGCGGCGGGTTGCTGGCAGGCTGCGGCCTGCGCAATGTCGGCAGCCCGGAAGCCGAGCAGGGGATGCGGTCGGACGGTCCTCTCGGATTGCACGGTCGGCTTTCCAATACGCCCGCTGAAAAAACTGCGGTCACGCAGGAATGGGTGGACGGAAAATATCAGCTCAGTGTTTCCGGAATCATCCGCGAAGTCAGTTTCTTCGGTGAAAATCTAGAACTCAGACGCACTATTTCGACCTCAATGGGTGACAATTCCATCACCATCTGCGATCAAGTGACCAACTGCGGCATCCGTCCGTCACCGCTGATGATGCTTTACCACCTTAACGCCGGATTCCCGTTGCTCAGCGAAACGTCGGTGCTCGAAGGGGATGTGAAAACAACAACGCCGCGCAACGAAACCGCCGCCGCCGGACTTTCAGAATGGAATGTCTGCCAGTCGCCGACGGCCGGTTATACCGAACAATGTTTCTTCCACGATGTGGAAGCGGATGCAGACGGCATGGCCCGCATGACGCTGAGCAATCCGGATTCGGGCCTGACCATGGAAGTGGCGTATCGCAAAGCCGAGCTGCCGTATTTCACGCAGTGGAAAATGATGGGTGAACAGGAATACGTCATGGGTCTTGAGCCGGCCAACTGCCATCCGGACGGGCAGGCTGCGGAGCAGAAAAGAGGAACGCTGAAAATCATCCGGCCGGATGAGACGGTTGAATTTAAAGTCAAGGTTGCTGTTGCTGCACCCTGAGTTTTTCGGGGAGTCCTGCCTGTCGGGAATTTTAATTTACGTATAGGAGGTTGTGGTACATTAAAACGATGCATAGGGAGTTTATTTTTGAAGGGGTTGAACGAACTCATCCCGATTTTCTGCGTGATGAATCACGCTGTGTGGGTAGCGCAGATGCTTTGGCCTTGCCGCGTACGGAGAAGGAGTTGTGTGTTGCGCTGGCCGTTGCACGTGAACGTGGCTGGGCCGTAACGGTACAAGGCGGACGCACCGGCCTTACGGGCGGGGCTGTGCCGGACGGCGGTTTGATTATTAATTTGACCCGGATGAATCGTGTGCTGGGCTTGCGCCAAACGGCTGACGGTAAATTTATCGGCATCGTGCAACCGGGGGTTGTACTTCAAGACTTGCGCCGGATGGTGATGTTGTCGCGTTACGGCGCGGCGAGGTGCGCGCGCAAGGCCGTGAGTTTGTACTGAGAACAGAAACTCAGCGGAGACTGGCGGGGCGGCTTCCAGAGTACACGATGCCGGATACAAAAAACGCGGCGGGATATTTTGCGGCCGATGATATGGATCTGATGGATCTATTTGTTGGGTCGGAGGGTACGCTGGGAATTTTTTCTGAACTTGAATTGCAGTTTTTGCCGGACTCAGTTGTGCGATGGGGCGTATTAGCTTTTTTCCCGGATCAAGAAACTGCCCTGCGGTGTGTGCTTGCGATAAATGAATCGGCGAATCATTTCCTGCACGCTGTGAAATTATATTTTTCCAATGAGATCCAACCCCGGCGTGAGGGTTTCGTCGCCGGGTTGCCATGAGGCGGGGCAGACTTGATCGCCGTGTTCACGGACAAATTTGGCCGCTTCCAGCTTGCGCAGGGCTTCAACGGCGCTGCGTCCAATGCCGAGATCGTGCATTTCCACGGTTTTCAGTACGCCGTCAGGATCGATGATGAAGGTTCCGCGCAGGGCAAGGCCTTCCGACTCGATGTAGGTACCAAAAGCGCGGCAGATATTGCCGGTTGGATCAGCACCCATTGGATATTGAACGGTTTTAATCGCATCGGACTCATCATGCCAAGCCTTGTGCACGAACGCGGTATCTGTACTGACGCTGATTACTTCTGCTCCGGCTTTTTTGAATTTAGGGTAAAGCTGAGCGGCTTCTTTGAGTTCGGTTGGGCAGACAAAAGTGAAATCGGCAGGGTAAAATATCATGACTACCCATTTACCTCTATAGTCAGAGAGTTTAATTTTCCGGATTTCCTCGTTATGAAACACATCCATTTGAAAGTCAGGCACCTGTTGTCCGATTTTTAACATGATTTTCTCCTTATCATAGGGTTACGGTTAATTTATAAACATGAGCAATATGGTAGTGATTAATGAGACACAGTCAATATTGTTCTGAAAGTATTTCATTTTGAGGGGCCGGAAACACAAAAAATATATCATCTAAAAAAAAGCCCCAAAATAGTTGACAGTGCATTAATTTTCGCTAAAGTCGCTCCCCTTTGTGTGACAGACCAAGACAGTATTGGTGTTTGCGCAGAGCAATTTAGGAATAAACGAGTATAAAAAGAAGTCTGTTTCTTTGGTTTAAAAGCAGGAAGCGGGTTTTTTTATATTTATTTGTTTTTAAATGAGGAAGGCGCGAGCACGAGGGAAAAACCGCCCACGTAGCTCAGTCGGTAGAGCACGTCCTTGGTAAGGACGAGGTCAGCGGTTCGATCCCGCTCGTGGGCTCCACAGAAGAGTGAATTTTGGTAAACGGATATAAGTAAGTAGTAAACGGATTAGGAGGAGAAGTCATGGCTAAGGATAAATTCGAACGGACAAAACCGCACGTGAACGTGGGTACGATTGGCCACGTTGACCACGGCAAAACAACGCTGACGGCATCAATCACTTGCGTACAGGGTGCAAAAGGCTTGGCAAATTACATTGCGTATGACCAGGTTGCTAAGGCATCTGAGTCACAAGGCCGTCGCGACCCAACTAAAATTTTGACGATTGCTACTTCGCACGTCGAATATTCAACAGCCAACCGTCACTATGCACACGTTGACTGCCCCGGCCATGCCGACTATGTCAAAAACATGATCACCGGCGCCGCTCAGATGGACGGCGCAATTCTGGTGGTTAGCGCTTGCGACGGACCGATGCCTCAGACCCGCGAGCACATTCTTCTCGCTCGTCAGGTCGGTGTTCCGGCGGTTGTAGTGTTCATGAACAAGTGCGACTTGGTTGATGATTCTGAACTGTTGGATCTCGTTGAAATGGAAATCCGTGAACTGCTCAGCAAGTACGAATTCCCAGGCGACGACATTCCGATCATTCGCGGTTCCGCAACTGGCGCAATTAAAGATCCTTCCGGACCCGGCGCTGCCTGCATTCAGGAATTGATGGATGCGCTGGACAATTACATTAAAGAGCCTGTCCGTGTTACGGACCAGGCGTTCCTCCTGCCGATCGAAGACGTGTTCTCGATTGAAGGCCGTGGTACCGTGGTAACCGGTCGCGTCGAGCGCGGTATTGTTCACACAGGTGATGACGTCGAAATCGTCGGTCTGAAACCGACCGTCAAGACGACCTGCACCGGCGTTGAAATGTTCCGCAAGATCTTGGATCAAGGTCAAGCGGGTGACAACGTGGGTTGCTTGCTCCGCAGCACCAAGAAAGAAGATG
>JBILEA010000124.1:0-7506 GCA_044352355.1 Pontiellaceae bacterium
ACAACGGGGGTGATTTGTTTTTCTTCCACCAGCGGCTTCGAAACGGTAATCCCCACAGCTTGTTCCTGCGTGGAGGCACTCACTGGAGTGCCAGAAACGGCCTTGGTCTTCAGCTCAGTAAAAATTTCGGCCACATCTTGTGCATAAATCACGGCGGCGGCTATCACAATGGTTGAAATCACGATTCTTTTCACTCTCATTTATTCAGCTCCTGATTTTTACTTTATTCCAAGTTTCTTCAATTGAACTCGTCCGTCTGCTTCAATTCCAACAATCTGCCACTGATATGTTTTTCCTTCAGACATTATTTCAATCTGATCGCCCGTACCTTTCAAATCCCCATTTACAATTGCTGCCGTCCGTCCGCCCATCTGGCTGGTCCCGCTAATCTTTATTTTCCCGGCAGCCGTGTTCCATCCGGACACATCCGAATCCGAAGACCCCGCCACGGTCTTTTTCTTCTGCCAACCTTCGGGGAAAAATCCAACGGGCCAAAAAGGATCTCTAAGCAACTCTTGTTCTAAATCTTTTGCAGACTCCTTCGCTGGAACAACCGGCACAACCTCCGCGACCGGTTTTTCAACTCGAGATACTGGCTGATCAGCGGGCTTTACGACGGGTTGCACAACAGCCACGGGTTGGGCGACAACTTTAGACTGAACGGACGCCGCTGGTTGAATAGCAGGAGATGACACCGTTTTAAAAACATCCACCTCTTTTGTTGAAGCGGTCTTATTGGACAGCGGAGCACTAACGGTAATAAAAAGATTCTCCTGTGCGGAAGCGGATAGCGTCAAGAGAAGAAGAAAAATAGAAGACAGAGGACGGAGGACAGAGGACAGAGGACGGAGGACGGAGGTCGGAGAACGGAGGACAGAGGACAGAAACGGGGGAAAAACGGAGGATGAAGAAAGAAAAGATTTCATTTAACCCCCTTCTCTATTTTGACTGAGAATGGCCACTGTATCAGAATACGCACCTGTTGAGATTGCACCTGACCAGGGATGGCAATAATAGTTACTTCTTTAATACGTAGTAAGGGGTTGCCCGTTTCAAGTCTCGATAAAAATTGCACGAGGTTGTTATATCCGCAACGGGTGGAAACGCTGATTTCGTAAGGATGCGTAACAGCCGGCTTTTTACTGTCCGTCATGAAAAGTACTTCTTCAAGGTTATCGAGTTCGACGTTGGACAAAGTGGCGCAGCGCGAAACATATTCATAGGACCAAGCATAGCGATCCGATAAAGAAGGCAGGTGTACGGTGAGCGCTTCCAGTTTTTCGACACTTTGGGTCAATTCACTGAGGATAGAGTCCTCACATTTGAGAATAGCACGGGCGGCGTTGATTTTTTGTTCGAAATCCAGCAGTTCTTTTTTGGCGACTCCACCGCGGGCCGACGCGGGCTTGGTCCAGCCGAGGAAATGCACCATGAGTACAATTTGCAGGATAGCGAGGATGATCGTAACAATAACCAGTTGCTGCTGTTTTTTTGTGAGGGCAGTCCAGTTCATTGCTTGGCCCCCCGCTCCGCTTGCCGGCGTCCCTCAAAAGCTAAAATCCATTTTTCGCCGGTTTCACGCTGCGAAGAAACCAGTTTGACTTCGCCGCAGAACCGGCGCAATTCGGCGCAAGAATTAAAACGCCGCTTGGCATCAACCGCGATCAGCTCTCCCTGGGCCCGCCCACTGAGCCGAAGAGTGTAAAAAGCCGAATCGGCTTCAGATACCTGCTCGAGTCCGGCATACAAATTTTCAAGCACCATTTGTGCGGGAATTTCACGTTGAACCGCCCGCAAGATGACGTGCATGGAGGGCTGCTCACCTTTGGCCCAACTTTCCAGCTCCGCCAGTGTTTTTCGATTGCCCTCTAGGGCGGACTGCCCGTTGCGAATCATGGCAGCCTGAGGATCAAGCCGCCCAAATTCATTTCGCGCCCGATCTAAATTGGCGCTAAGCGTCATTTTAGATACCCCCGCCAGCAAAAAAACCAATATCGTAATACCCGCCAGTACACTAACGGAACCAACAGCCATCACTTTCATGCTTACGATGCCCTGATAGCGTCGTTCCACTTTTTTTAAAAGATCAACTTGCAAGCTCATAGGACATCCATTCCTGCCAGCGCTGCGCCGACAGCCGCCGCAAACCGGGACTCCTGCCCCTTAAATTTTTCCGGAAAGGCTCCGGGTTGAATGATGATCTTTTCAAATGGATTCCAAATCTGCGGGACAACCCCAAGAACCTCTTTAACGGCTTCCTGCCAATGCGACGACGAGGCTTGCCCGCCTGAGATATACACGGCGGAAAGAGAGCTCTTGTTCTGTCGCTCGACGAACTCACGATAAATAGAGAGCTGCCGCGTAAAGGGACTAAGAACCTGCCGAACCGGAGAAGAAACATCCACCGAACCACCGGAAAGAATAGTTGCAGCCATTTCCGCATCCACACCCAGCGCCGCCTGAACCTGCCGTTGGAGCGAAGCACCACCGACATCAAAGCGGTTAACCAGCTGAAGCTGATTGCGGCACAAAAAAGCGGCATACGTATAGCGTGCACCGGTTTCTATAAGACAGATCGTCTGGGTTTCGGTTTGTGCACCATAGTTAAACAAAAAAGCAGAAAAAGCCGCTAACCCGGATATTTCAAGCGAACGAGGTGCCGGGGCCCCATTGGCGAAAAGCGAAAGATAGCGCTGAACGGTCTTCTCAGGCACCGCCACGCCCAGAATCGAACTTTCGCGCTTACCGCGGGCACGGGAAAGCACTAATCCGCTGGTCCGGTAGTCTGAAGCGGCACTGAGATTCTCACGAACGATGGCCTCAATATCTTCATTTTCTTCCGGAAGAATCTGAGGAAAGACACGCAAAATGGTGTTATCCATGGTCACACATAATGCGGCGTAATAAGCAGATAGAGGCTTAGATAACAAGGGCTTATCTTCGGCATCCAAGCCGATGGGCGGCAAAATATCCGCCGCCGCTAAAACAAGTTGACCCTTATTTTTTTTGAGACGGACCGCTTTAACACCACTCGTCGCGAAATCCAGCCCCAGCAGATTCGACAAACGTCTCCCGCTGCGCTCTTTTCCTTCTGATGATTTTGACTTTAACGCCATGGCAGACAGAACTTATTCATCAATTTTACGAGTTTTATACCAGGCCCACCCGGCGGCAAACCCGATCAAGATTAGAAGCACAA
This sequence comes from Pontiellaceae bacterium, assembly GCA_044352355.1. Taxonomy (GTDB): domain Bacteria; phylum Verrucomicrobiota; class Kiritimatiellia; order Kiritimatiellales; family Tichowtungiaceae; genus Tichowtungia. Next base: position 3,200 of record JBILEA010000124.1, read on the forward strand.
CAGAAGTCATAAAGCGATTATTTCTTTTCTGCATTTTTACTTTTTCAGCGGCACCCGGCACATCCAATCCCACCTGCAAGGCCATCTGCCGTTCCATCCGCATCCACGGCGGCGTAAAAAGATTAGCCTTCGTCGTCTGATAAGCCTCAACGGCTTCCTCCTGCCGCTCAACCTGTCGCTGATCATATTTCTGCCGCGCCCGTAAATGCTGGGCCCGCAGCTGCGGTTCACGCGCTTTTGCATCGGGCGGCAGGATGGCTCGAGCCGGACTGGCCCATAGCGCAATTAAAAATAAAATGACAACACACCGCATCATGGAACCAGCTCCGTCCAACGAACCTTGCGTGCAGGCGCGGCTTGACCCGTCAGCATACCCGGCAGCCATGGAGAAAAATATTGTGAGTCCTGCGACCTAGACCCAATTCGTATGTCCCAGTTCAGCGCTAAATTTCCGTATCGTGTAACCGACTCGTCGCGGCAGATAAATGCGCCATTCAGTGTCGCGTTCTGAAAATCTCCGGCTATCAGATGATTGGCATAGAGCACCCCGTCGATCCATTCGATACGGGAACTAACACCCAGTGCCTCTAAAGTTGCCGTACTGATTATCGGGTCGTAAAAATGACGAACGCTACCGTCTGAACGCTTCTCAGCGCCATTACCATCCGGCTGAGTATAGTCGCCATCAAAATAAGGAACACCGTCCGAATAGTAGCTGACATAACCTAACGCCGCGTCGCTGACATCCGTCGCATGAGAGCCTGTATATGGACTCCTCAAAAAACTAACATTCAGCTCAGTGGGCCGCCCGAAAGCCATGCTACCCTTGGCACACAGCCCCAGGAAATCTCTTGTTTTATTCGCCGTAGCAGTGGCCGCCGGATTGTTATCCGGGTGGGGCCAAGTCGGAGGGTTTTGTGCAATTAAGTCGCCGATGATATAGATATTGCGCCCTGCATAAAGAGTGCCCTGTCCGGTATAGTAGCCCTTAATATAAATATCTTTAGTCGCCACAACGATATTTGATATCACAATCGGATTAGCGGAGGTGCCGACCAGAATCAGGCACCCGGTGTCATTGGTGTTGCCAGCATTCTCGCCTGCGTCGTCGCCCCAGACCGCATAAATCGTGTTCGTTCGGGTGCTGTCGCGCACGGTTCCGCCGCTGGCCGTCGCATAATTCTGATACTCAATCAGCGGTCCAATGAACGGCATTTCTTTTTTTGTGGCCAGTTCGTAAGAAGCCACATTGCTATCATACCCCTGCGGCCAGTAGGTATTCGTGTTTGAACGGTTGTAGTCTGTGTTTTCCGCCGGGCGAACCCGATTGGCATTAGCCTGGCTTCCGTAACTGGACCAACTGTCATTTTTGTACGTTTTTTTACTGAGAATGTCACCGCCGGAATAGCGATCTCCATTTACCTTGAGCGAAGAATACTGCAAATCAAGATCCTTATTGGCGTATACATCGCCATTGAAGTCGGCATTCACACCGGAAAATAATCCGATATTGTCGATGAAAAAAATATTATCGAACACGGAGCCATCACTTCCGCCGACAATCGGTGCCGGCCCATACGTATATTCGATTGTCTCGCGTACGCGACGGGTTATCCCTTTATGCGTGGCTGTCGCAATATTAGTCAGGGTAATCGAAGCGGTCATATTTGACAGAACCACTTGCACCGAGCCAGAGGTTGTTATGATGCGTGTGGTGACAACATACGCCGAAGAAGCCTCTGAATTAGTCCAATAATTTGTTGCCGTTACATTCAGATTAGCCAGCACATTATACATATTCGTACTCACCGCGTTATTTGTAATCCAGCGGTGAACAGCATACTCCCTTTCCTCAAGACCTGACTGCAACCCCAGCAAACATTCGTCACGGGCCTTCCATCGATCCACCGCGGCAAAACTGTTTCGCGCGGAAAAAAGAAAGGCCCCTCCCACGAGGGTTGCGATAAGCAACATCATCAGCACGGCTGTCAGCACAAAGCCTTGAGTATTTTTTTCACATCCCATGGGTGCTACTCCTTATTCAATAGAGCGATATTGATCGTATGAGGTTGAGTAAAAACCTTCCCTGCAGCGGAAAACCGCAAGCGATACGAAACCGTCACGACATCATTAGTGACCGAGGCTGAGAAGAAATCCACTTTCACGCTGGGTACCGCCGTACCGAAAGTCTGACCATATTCCCATCCGGAACCGTCTTTTCTTAGCTGAATATCCTTATCTGCCGCTTCACCCGACCACCCGCGAACCATAAAGTCGTTTCCGCCCGACCAGCTGTAAGTTATCGTCTGCCATCCGGCATCGGATGTGATAACCACATTGGTGGCCGAAAGGAGTCCGGTTAAATTAGTTACACCGTTGAACACATAATTAGTAATGCCACACAGAATGCGCTCACGGGAAATACGCGAAGTTTGCGCCATCCGCCAATGCGCTGTGGCATCCTTCCAAAGTGCAAAGCTTTTGGTGAGAAGCACGCCCATCGCAAAAAACACCATTATGGAAAGAGAGGTAGCCAGCATCACCTCAATCAGCGTAAACCCTAATTTTTTTCTGAGCTTATTCATATCAACGTTTTGCATCCCAGCGCCAGATTTCAGTACGCGCCAGCGCGTTTGTTCCGACCCGTAACAAACTATTGGTTGGCGGCCAAACAGCCACAGTAATTGTCCAATAACGCGGCTCAAGCACCGGCTCAGCCAACACATCGCAGGTCACCCATCCGTTAGTAGACATCAAACTCCAATCCGGTGTTGGAATACTGTAGAGCGTCCCTGAAATTTTTACAGGATCCGTCCGGTTATAGACTTCCCAAAGGTTATCGAAAGCAATGGTTTGAGCCTCCAGCCGGGCGCGTGAACGCATCAAAATCCGGTAGGCCAGCAGCATTTCGGTATAGACAATGATCGCAGCCAGACTCACCAGAAACATGGCAATCATCACCTCCACCAGCGTCACTCCTAATTTTGATTTTTTATTCATTCCGCTGCTTATCTCTCAATAATGTAGTGGTACTGCGAACCGACTCTGCGAAAATTACCTGAAGTAAGCACCCCGTCGTCAATCAGCCGGTCAAATTCTACCATCTGACCCGAAGATCGGGTTGGCGCGGAAATTGAAACCGAGTATTTAAAATTATATCCGTTATCCCAGTCCCAGCCCCCCCCCAGCTCCGTTCCGCTGCTCCACCAGCTGTCGATCTTTAAGTCTGCAAAATACGGTATCATTTCCGGCGGGATCTGGCCGGGATTTTTATCTGCCGGGTAGCTACCCATCTCCGAGCGATACAATTCAAAGGCAACCAAAGCGCGACGCAACTTACTGGCCGCCTGTGCATTCTCGCGACTGCGAATCGCCTGCTGAACCGCAGGAACAATCAGCGCGGTCAACAGACCGATAATCGCCACAACTAACACGATTTCAATTAGCGTAAACCCATTTCTATGATCCAATTTTGTCATAACACGTGCTCTCTTATAATATAATGATAGCGGCTGGCGCGATGCAGAAATGCACTTGTTTCTAAATCCCATTGCGGTATCCAGAGCTGAAACAGCTTCCCCTTTAAATCTTTTGGTGTTCACACAATACAAAGCATTAAATGTGCCGCAACTCGGTCGGTTTGGAGCGACCCCTTTGCACCGCAGAATAAAGCACGCAATGAATGATTTATAAAAAATGTTCGCTTTGATGAATTAAGAGCGTATTTTTCCAATAATTGAGAAAGGAACGGCTATGAATCCTAACCCTGAGAGCCACAAGACCTCTGATAAAACTACGCCAGCATGGCTCAAGTGGACACTGATCAGCGTTATGTTCGCGTCGGCACTCGCAGGTTTTTTCTCCAACGGAATTCTGCTAAAAAAAGTGCTGCGCCCCTTTTCGACCACATTGAGCAAACGATCCGACGCCAGTGCGCCAGCCTTCAGCGGATTTTCAAAATTATCCAATAAAATTGATTCTGATCGGCAAAAATTTTCTGACGCTACCCTAATCTGTCAGGGCACCATTGTTCGAGAAAACGGGAAGTCTCTAGCGATGATAAACGGACACACCGCTACCGTTGGCGGCACAATCAATGGCATCCGAATCCTAAAAATAACCTCCAGCAACGTACTAATTGAATGTAATGGTGAAACTCGGCGGCTCGTACCCGGAGAACGCTTTTTGCCTATAAAAAAATAGATCCTTTAGGAGGATTAAATGCTCATAATCTCTAACAAGGACCGAGACATTATGAAAAAAAGCGGATTTACGATTGTTGAAATCATGATTGTGGTGGTCATCAT
>JBILEA010000015.1:0-24378 GCA_044352355.1 Pontiellaceae bacterium
GAAGACCAATGAGTTAGAAAAACCGGAATCAATTCGAGAAAAAATGCCCGTTACTGGATCATGCTGGAAATCAGCAGGTTGCAAAAAATCATGCCGGAAAACTTTTTTTCAGCCCGCGGAAGTCGGGTTAATGCTTATGGGAATGTGCGTGTTCATGGGCATGTGAATGATCATGCGAATGATCGCACCCATGGTCGTGATGGTGGTGATTCCCGCTAAGCATGCCGGCAATCAGCTCCTGTAGCAGTTCACGCGTTCCAGTGACCGCAGCCAGCTCTTCCGCCGTGAGCGTTTCTTTCAAGCGGGCAGCAATCGATTCCAGTCCGCACAGAAACGCCATCAGCTCGCGCTTTTCGAAAGGAATATCCAATTCTGTCATTCCATTACACATAGCTCTCTCCTTTAGTTACTGTTGTGATCCCAATCATTTTGTCCTCAATTATTTTGATCATTTTTTCGCCACCTGCGTTTCCGGAAATTCATCGGGATCGAGATTCGGAATCGCCAGCGCATCAATAAAACGATTTTCAAATTCATTGGTTTCGGCCAGATGACAGCTGTCCGGCCGTTTCGCAATCCGGTGCAATTCCTCCCAGACTCCGCCCCCACCCAGCGCGGCGTACGCACCGGCCAGCGAACCGTTGCCGACCACATCATATTTTTCGAGCGGCATTTCCGGTAACAGGCCAATGGTAATCGCGTTTTCCAGCCGTAGATGTGCCGCGAATCCGCCAGCGAGAATCAGCCTCTCGACCTCCGCCATACGTCTTCCGCTGCGCTCCACCAGCGTTCGGATTCCGGCGTACACGGCGGCTTTGGCTTTCAGAATCTGTGAGATATCAAACTCGGTAATGAGTATCGGCTCATTCAGTCCAGACTGTTCCCTAGACACAATCAGACAGGCGTTGCCTTTGATCCCATGGTATTCAAGCTCGACCAAACGCCCCGCCGCACGAAGCCGGTCCAGATCAAATCGCCCCATGTCGTTTAACAATCCGGTACGCCAGGCAGACGCAATAAAGTCGACTGCCGCACTGCCGCACAATCCAGTCGCCGGTTTCCCGCCGATGGTTTCGACGTCAATCGAATCATCGGGCTGGCAGATAATTTTTTCGATTACGCCAATGTCGGCGCGGCAACCGTGCAGAAGACCAGCTCCTTCAAACGCCGGACCGGCAGCCGTCGCCGTAGCCGTCAGTTTTCCGTGATCATTTAAAATAATTTCGCCGTTGGTTCCGATATCGACAATCAGTTCCAGTTTCGATGCATCTGGTTCTGCAATGTAGAGATCGGAAACGAGATCGCCACCGACATAACCAGCAATGGCCGGAACGGTGCGCACACGGGCGTTCGAACAGTTGGTCAAACCAATCTCCGGAGCAGCGTGTTCGCTGAAAACTTTAGTAAGCGGCTCGAACGGAATCGTGCCGATACTCAACGCTGAAAGTCCAAGAGCCAGATGACTCATCACCGTGTTACCGGACAAAACAATTTCTGTCACCTGTTCCAAGCTCTGGGAACTCTGAACGGAAAGTTTTCCAAACATTGGAACCAGCGTCTCCTTGATAATCAGGTGTTGAAGCTTTTTCATCTTTTCATCGTCGCGACAGAGCGCAATTCGCGAAGCGATATTATCGGCCAGCTCAATCTGCCGGTTATAAGCCGATTCGCGGGCTAAAATTTTTCCGGTGGAAAGCTCAACCAGAATAGCCGCTACCGTCGTCGTACCAATATCCACTGCGATACCTAACTGTCCGACAGAACCGGTCAGTGGCTGAAAAAGATTTTTACGGGTGGCGTAGAAATCAGCGGAGGCGCATGAACCGATTTTCAACAACGAACGGGGCGGAATTTCAATTTCGGCCTGATCGCTCAGCAACACGGTTTTGCAGGCGCGCGCCTCAAGTGTTTCGTATGCGGCAACCACAATTTCCGTATCACCAATCCGATACCGTCCGGGCCCAAGCTTCACAAGACAACCCTTACAGGCACCCTGCCCGCCGCATTGCATGTTTAATGGGAATCCGGCTTCAGCAGCCAAAGTTGAAAGCGGAACATTCTTGCGGGTTCCTGTCACGCCATGCTGCCCGTTCGATTTAAAAACTATGCTCATATTGCGGTATACCATACAAATTCACCCCGAAACCGGATAGATAAATGGCAGATTTTTTAAAACGATCTTGCTTAATCCACCCGACAAGTTTGCAGGTGCTCCGCGATTTCGGCGCTGCCGCCAATCCAGTCAACACTGGTTTGCGCGGTTTTATGAGCCGCACTTTGGTAGACCTGTCCGGAGGCAATTTCGAGTCGCACCCAGCCTTGATCGGTGCAAAAAACACCTTTTAATCGGTCGAGTTGCGGCACAAGAGTTTCAAGTAGCTCCAACAATGCCGACAAGCTGAACGTGTCTTTTGACCGGAAAGTCCCGGCATACGGCAACTCGCCGTGATGATGATGTCGGTGCGGCTCATGACCGGCCTTGCCGCGCAGTTCAAAAATTCCGGGCGGCAGTTCACCATACGATGTTTTGACAATTTTGAGTTTCGGTGGATCCCATTGTTCCAAACATTGGAAGAACTGTTCAACGGCTTCGGGCGACGCCAGGTCGCATCGGTTGGCGACGATGATGTCAGCACGATCCGCCAGATGCCGCCAGTAAGGAATTAACTTCAAGGTGGCCGGGCGGGCTTTGGCCGGATCAAAAAACACAATGACCGGCGCCAGCTCAAAGCCGCATACCGGTGCCGCTTCGTTTAGCATTTTCAGCAAGGAATCAAGTAAAGCAATTCCGCTGGGTTCGATGATGATCCGGTCGATTTCTGGGCGGGTGCTAAGCATTTTTAATGCAGGCAACAGTTGCGCGGCAGAGGTGCAGCAGAGACATCCGCCAGGCACATTTTCGACACGCAGTTTATCTGTTCCGCCTGCTTCTGCAATGAATGAAGCATCATAGCCGGTTTCACCGAAATCGTTGACAACAACAGCCGTGTAACCGGACGACCGGGCGACAAACCGCCGGATCGCGGTGGTCTTACCGACCCCCAGCGACCCGGCGATTAGATGGAGAGGAATGGACATGGAAGAATGGATGGTTGGATTACTGGAAGAAATGGATGGATGAGTGAAAAAATTATAGCTGGAAGACTGGAAGATTGAATAAATGATCTACTCGCCCTTCCACTCTTCCATCCTTCCACTCTTCAAATACCATATTCCTTCAAACTGCATTTAGTTGGATCAACGGATGGCGCCATCTTGGCGATCATGGCTTCTTCCGTTTCCGGAATATCGTCCTCAATCGCCATTTCCATCATATCGAGCCAGCTTTCTTCGCGCGGATCCAGGCGATAGGATTTATCGTCAGCTCCTTTGCGGAGTTCTTCGAGCGCGGCCTGTACGGCGATGCGGGTGCGGTCGTAGGCCGTCTTGCCCTGCACAATTTTCTGAGAAATACGCAGTACAACTTCCGGATGCAGCACATAAGCCTGCGGATCGAGCGGCGCATCGGATTCGACCAGCCAGTCGCGCAAACGCAAGGCGTCTTCAGGCGAGCGGCGGGATGCAACGTTCATCAAACGGCAATCATAGGCGAGTTGTTCGGCAGAAACCATCGGGGCTTTGCCGCTGAGGAGTTGAACGTTCTGCACCGATTCGTTGGACCAGCAGTCGCAAACGGCGGCGGCGATGTTGCCGATCGGGCTCAGGTGGGCGCAGGCCGCCGATTTACCTTCGAGTGAAATCGGTGTTCCGGTAATGGCTTTGATGTAGACGCCCTCGTAAGCGCAATCTTTGCACGGACCGATAGCACCCTGCTCGACTGCAACCAGTGTGCGCGGAACTGTGGCGACCCGTACGACCGCCGCAAAAACTTTCGGAATCATTTTTTTGTCGGCCAGCACCATGGCGGTATTTCCGAATCCGCAAGCGCTGTCACCGGCAGGAATGACGCCGTTCTTTTTGCAGGCGGCAACCATGTGCTTCCACAGGAATTCCATGTCGCGGCAGCCCAGTACGCCCAATGCGAAAACGACTCCGGGAAGGTCAGCGTTGATTAAGGCCTCGTCGTTGAGTTCTTTACCGCCAGTCGATTCGATGGAAAGGAAATCAGCACCGGCATCGCCGGCTTTAGCGAATACTTCCAGCATGTGCTCCCAGTGGATACCGCTGCGCATAATCGGCGGACGGGAAAATTCGCGGATGTCATTCGGCGTGAAACGAAGTGCGGTTTTGATACCGTACTTTTCCTGCGCCGCAATCAGCTTGTCGGCCAGCAGGCGGTTGACTTCAAGCGCCCAGGCCGGATTCAAGGTCATATCCGGAAGTGTTTCAAACTCGATCATCAGTTGAGGGACTTCCAGTTCGACCGAGCGATGAATGACGTCATCAACCATCTCCGTATAGTGAGCCATCACCTGCGGCCAGGTCTGCGCATTAATGTTCATGGCCGGCAGCGTGAAGTTGACTTCCGGAAAAACGAGACCGGTGCCCAGTTCAAGTCCGCGCTTGGTTTTGATCGGCTTCGGACAGCGTCCATAAACAAACTGATCCAGACTACTGATTCCGAGTCCACTAAACTTCTCACTGCTTTTCATCATATGTCTCCCCAAGGTTAAACTACGATTTGTAAACTACGATTCATACGGTAGCGCTTTTGCTAATATACGAATAGGAACTTATAATACTAATATATGACGATATTGCTTAATTTAATGTTTTTTATATATAAATAATAATATATTTCCATTTTTAATATAACAATTTTGCCGTTTTTTTAAAATTCAGCTTTTTTGTCTTCTGCAGACTCATACCAAAAACGCATGATACTCGGTTTAAAGACAGGGCAGGCTGAAAGCCTGCAGTACGTATCGCAGGGTTGCTATTCCCTGCGGGAATCGACGGTTCCATCTGCGGATAAAATTGGCGATTTTTCTGATAGGATAACCGGATCGACCGGATTGAATAGTTTCCATTCAGCTCGGTACCAAACGCTCAAGTCTATATGGGTTGAGGCAAGCTTTGCTGACGGATATAACTGGATGAGTGAAGCAACAATTCGCCGCCATCCGCTAAATCGAGCTTCTGCCGAATGCGTTCGCGATAGGTTTCAACCGTCTTGGCACTCACGTTAAGTTTGTCGGCAATCTGCTTGGGTGCATGGCCATATCCGGTCAGACAAAAAACTTCAAACTCACGGTGCGAAAGGATATCAAAAATCGATTCCTTTGCCTTGCCCCATCGACTTAAATCGATACAGATTTTGTCGCGCAGTAACCGGCTCAAATACATACCGCCTGCCGCGATCGTAGCAACGGCCTCCAACAGATTCTCGCCAGACTCGGCCGCCGAAATATAACCGGCAGCCCCCGCACAAATGGTTCGCTCGGCATACAGATGATCCTGATGTGCATATGAAAAGGCTAATAAGCCAGTCGTAGGAAACTTCCGGCAGATCAGTTGCAACAGCGACATCCCGCAACAATGCCTCATCGATACATTCAACACGATGACATCAGGGCAAACCACCGCGAGCTGTTTCAGCGCATCCTCTGCACTCGCCGCTTCGGCAACAGTCAATTTGCTACTTTGCCGCAACCCCTTTGCAAAAAACGTTCTGCAAAGATGTAAATCATCAATCAGTAAAACTTTTCTAATGTGGTCGGTAAGATTCATTTTAAGATTCCAGTCTACGGCTTCTGTCATTCCTTCAATTTTGGAAACCATAGGAACAACCACGCAATTTGAAAAGTAAAAAAGAATTAAAGCAACTTATGAATCATTCTGACGATTACAGATTACACCGGCGTGTTCTCAAAGGCGAAGCCAGTGACTGGTTGAACAGCGCCTGCTTCATATCGTCGGGGATATCAACCTCAACGGTAACTGGGCGTCCAAACTTCGGATGGCGGAAGCTGAGTCCAGAGGCGTGCAAGGCCTGACGATCCATGCGTAGCCGTGCGCGGTCGGCATCCGACAGCGTGTCTTTGCAAAAGCGCAGGAAGAGGGTTTCGTCTACGCCATAGAGTTTGTCGCCGACAATCGGATGGCCCAGTGCCAGCAGCGTGGCGCGGATCTGATGAAGCCGTCCGGTATGCGGTTCCGCTTCAATCAGCGCGATCTCTCCGCACTGTTTAATCAACCGGAATTTGGTTTCCGCCCATTCGGCGTCGGCGGATGGTGGAGTATCTTTCAGCAGACTGGAAGCCTGCGATACGTACCGCAGGCTTCCAGCCGGCCTTGGAACAATGGAAACAAACTTCCGTTTTTTGCGGATGGCCGATTCCGTATCGGCGACCAACCATCCGGCGGATTCAATTTCGGCAGGGAACTCCTTCGCCTCCACCAGCGCGTGATAGCGTTTCACGACCTTGCGTCCGGAAAACTGTTTGCGGCAGTTCTCAGACGCCGAAAAATTTTTCGCGATAACGACCAGTCCGGAGGTTTCGCGGTCGATGCGGTTGACGAATGTAAAATCAGCCAGCCCCTGCTCCTTTTTGAGCCAGGCCCAGAGCGTATGATTGAAATAACGTCCGCCCGGATGGCACGGAAGATTACCGCTTTTGTTTACCAGCAGAAGATCGTCGTCGTCCGAAATGATGCCGATGTTGAAATCAACGGGCGGCTCCGGACGGCTGTCGGGTTCATAGTTCAGCCGGTCGCCGGTTTTTAACAACAAATCAGGAGCACATAGCCGGTCATTGACCGTCACGGTCCCGGCTTTGATACGGTCGCACCAGCCGGCCCGATCCTGATAGGAAAAGCGTGTAGCGAGGAAATCAGCCACTGCTGTTCCATCCGCCGATTCAGGCACTTCAAAAACCATCTGCCGTTTCATCCGGTCACTCATAACAGAACCAAAGCAATAAGCCGACCTTGATTCTATTCGCCTTTGCATCTTTGTGCCTTTGTGCCTATCTTCTTCCCATGAAAATACTTTGCTGTGGATTTTTTCCGGCGCTCCAGCGCACCATTGAATATGCCTCGTTCCGACCGCATGAGGTGAACCGCGCCCGTAAGGTATCCGTCGCTGCCAGCGGCAAGGTAACGAATACCGCCCGCGTTCTAAAAATTCTCGGGGCCGATCCATTAATGCTCAGCGTTGCGGGCGGCGCCAACGGTGATACGCTTCGTAATCTGCTGGATCATGAACAGATTCATTGCAATCTTATCGAAACCAAGGCGGAAACCCGCATCTGCCAGACACTGCTTTCCGATGACCACGACGGCTGCACTGAACTGGTTGAAAACTCCCCGCCCCTTTCCATCAGCGAGTGGAGAACTCTCATTAAAACATTTGCTAAAATCCAAGGCGATTTTGACCGCATCATCTTCTCTGGGAATTTACCGCCGCACGCCCCGCAGGATATTTATGCTGAACTGCTTTCGCTAACCGATGGCAAGAAGGTTTTGATCGACAGCTACGGGGCCCCGCTACTCGCCACGCTGGAGCACCGCCCCGCCATGGTGAAAATCAATGCGGAAGAACTGCGTAACACGTTCAAAAGTTCTGCGCCGATTGGTGAGCTGGCGGAAGAACTAATGTCGCTGGGCGCGGGTGCCGTCGGCATTACGCAGGGCAAAGCGCAGGCATTTCTCTTTGAACCCGGCAAATCCTGTTCATTCACTGTGCCTGTGATTAAAGCGGTGAATCCGATCGGAAGCGGAGACTCGGTCAGCGCTGGCACCGCCTATGCGCTGGCGAAAGGCCATTCTCTGGTCGAGGCGTTTGTCTTCGGCCTCGCCTGCGGCACCTCCAACGCCATGAATATCGAGCCGGGCGTGGTGAAACCCGAACAAATCGCCGCTCTCGTTCCAAAAATCTTAACCGCTAATTCACACTAATGGGCTCTAATCAATTAGTGAAAATCAGTGAAGATTAGTGGATAAAATCATGATTCCTTTCACACAGTATAAGCCGTGGATGATTGAGCGGTACGGCGACGCGCTATTTCGGGTTCCTATCCAGCTTGCCAGCTCCTGTCCACACGGACGCTGCGCGTTCTGCTCGGAAAACGGTTCTAAAGCCCAGCAGACTCAGCGACAGGAAAGTCCGATTGCACAGATTGAAGAAGCCATTAAATTTTCGAAGCGACGTTATAAGTCGCAAAAGCTGATGCTGTACATTCAGGCGTTCACCGCCGACCTGACCGATCCCGATCAGCAGAAACTGATTCTCCAATGTCTGGAAAATTACCGGTTCGAGGCGATCAGTATCGGAACACGTCCCGACTGTTTGCCAGAAGCCGCGCTCCGGTTTCTGGAAACGCTGAAGGAAAAAGTCGAAGTCTGGGTCGAACTCGGCGTGCAGACAGCCAACGACGCAACACTGAAACGAATTAATCGCGGACACGACTGGGCGTGTAGCAAGAAAGCGATTCTCGACCTTTCGGCGCGCGGCATTCACGTTGCGCCGCATGTGATCATTGGTCTTCCCGGAGAAAGTTCCAAGGATTGGAACCGTACGGCGGAAGAATTAGCACGATTGTCAATTTCCGGAATCAAGATTCACAATCTACATATCGTCAAAGGAACCGAGCTGGCAAAAAATCCGCCGCTAGTTCTGAATCACTGGGAATATGCCGAGGCGCTGATAGAATTTCTGCGGCGGATTCCAGCGAACATTCCGGTGCTGCGGATTTCGACCGATACGCCGGACGATGAACTAGTCGCCCCGCACTGGCATCTTGAGAAAGGCCAGTTTCTCGACTACGTCGTTCAGCAAATGACGATGAGAGAGATCTCCCAAGGAGATCTCTGGAATGATGGAATAAAAGAACAGTGGAATAATGAAAAATACAATATTCCAGAATTCCAGCATTCCAATATTCCTCCCGTCATCACGGCCGACGGTTCTATCACCTTCTTCAGCGAGGATTGGAAAGAGCACTACCACACGAAAGCCGGCGCTCGGCTGGAGGCACAGCAGAAATTCGTCGTTCCTTCCGGTCTGAACCACAAACTCCAGACATCAAACATCAAACTGCTGGATGTCTGCTTCGGCCTCGGCAACAACTCGCTATCGGCATTGTTCGCGGCTAAGGATGCTAAACACCAACTCGACATCACGGCACTGGAGATGGATAAACGGATTGTCCGCGCCGCATCCGAATTTTTCCAATGTTTGGAAACCGATCCAGTGAATTGGAGAAATGTCTTAGAGCAACTCTTGAGCACTGCCACCTGCCACTTGCCACTTGCCACACTGTCCCTCCTCTGGGGCGATGCCCGCTGGCTGATTCAGGGATTGGAAAGTGAGTCGTTCGACATCGTCTTCCACGATCCGTTCTCCAGCCAGCACTGTCCGGAACTCTGGACGGTGGAATTTTTCCAGCAGCTTTACCGGGTTATGAAACCGGATGGCGTGTTGCTAACCTATGCTTCCGCCCTGCCCGTCCGCGGGGCCATGCGCAAAGCGGGGTTTAAAACCGGTGAAACAAACCCAGGGCATCAGATGGGTAACGGCACCATTGCCGCGAAAAATGAAGCTGTGCTTGCCGGGTTTTCCATCATCGGCAACTTGGATGCGTGCCGGAGCATTCCGTACCGCGATCCTCATCTTTGCGCTCCCGCAAAAATCATCCTGCGCAACCGGCAGGAATCGGCAGAGATTACCAAACGGTAATTTTCACAGCACACTGCGGTAATCTCCTTTCCTCCAGTATATCCGGCGTACTGACTGAAAGAGAGGTTACCCATGAACTCCTGGATGATTTTAGGTTTTTTCACCTATGCGGGTTTAGTTGCACTTTTGACCGTTTTATTTGGATCCGCTGTACTGTTATGGAAAAAAGTTATACGGGATCGACTGATTCCAAAGCGCTGGGCTGTTGTAAAAAAACATCGCATTTATAGAAGCGGTCGCATTGCAGCAAGGCTTATGCGACGGACTTTGGCTGGTCACAAAATCAAAGTTATTGTTGATCTCACCGGCGATAATCCAAAAAATCCCAGTCAAACGGCAGAAAAATCCGCCGCCTCTCAGCTTGGCATTGAGTTGCACAGATTCACACTTCGCGGCAATGGCACCGGTGATGTAAATCTGTACGCAGAAGCTGTTGCAGCAGTCATTCAGGCAGAAAAGCAAGGTCAGCCCGTATTGATTCACTTTGCCGCCGGAGTTCAGCGCACCGGAGGTGTAATCGCGTTTTACCGGTTACTGGTCGATAAAACCCCACCCGAAGTGGTGCGGGCTGAGTTGATAAAAAATGGATTCAATCCAAAGCGCAATCATATGCTCCTGCCCTACATTAATAAGAACCTTTCGAGGATCGCAATGATTCTCCATGAAAAAAGCCTTATTGAAAAAATTCCCCAGATTGATTATATATAATCAAGAAGCCCACCTCGCACGCTCGTATTGTTTTTCATCGGCAATCCAGACGGACGAATTACGCTTACGGCTTTCCCTTACGGAAAACTCATTAAAATCAAAATTTCCGATACGGGTATCGGTATTGCACCCGAAGAAATCGGCCGCATTTTTGAACGGTTTTACCGCAGTGAAAAAAGCCGTTCAACGCAAGGCAACGGTCTGGGGCTTAGTTTAGCCAGAACAATCATTCAAGCGCATGGCGGCAACATTACTGTGCAGAGCAAACCGAATGAAGGCAGCACCTTTACGATCACGCTGCCTCGCGATCTGGAATCATAAATATTCGTATTAAAAATTGATCTGTGCCATCAACACAGCCTCCCTTCGGGAAGGCTGTCCTACAAGTTGCATTGTCGGACAGGGACGTTCCCGATGGTCATTGTTTTCACTCCCAAAGCCTCGCTTCGCGTCTTCGGCATTCCGAAGAGCCTATGGGAGTGGTCATACTATTAATTAAACCGCTCTAGTCGTTATCCTAGACGAGACGAGACTTGTGCAACGAAAAACTATTCGCCTGTTTTTTCCTGTTTCGCGGGCAAATTAAGTTTGATGTGCAGTTCGCGCAGTTGCTTGAGTTCCACTCCGCCCGGTGCGCCCATCAGCAGATCTTCAGCTTTCTGATTCATCGGGAAAGCGATGACTTCGCGAATATTCGGCTCGTCGGCCAACAGCATCACCATGCGGTCCACACCGGGGGCAATACCGGCATGCGGCGGCGCGCCGTATTTGAATGCACGATAAAGTGCCGGAAATTTAGATTCGACCACTTCTTTGCCGTAGCCGGCGATTTCAAACGCCTTGATCATCAGTTCCGGGCTGTGGTTACGAACCGCGCCGGAAGAAAGCTCTGTGCCGTTGCAGACGATATCGTACTGGAAGGCCAGCACGTCGAGAGGATCTTTAGTAAGTAACGCATCCATTCCACCTTGCGGCATCGAGAATGGATTATGACTAAACGCCACTTTACCTTCATCATCGAGTTCAAACATCGGGAAGTCGACGATCCAGCAGAACCGGAAAACGTCTTTTTCGAGCAGGTCGAGACGGTTGCCAAGTTCCGTACGAACCGCGCCACCGATGCTTTGAGCCCCTTTGAGCGTGTCCGCGACGAAAAACATCGTATCGCCATCTGCCACGCCACCAAGAACTTTAAGTTGTGTAAGCTCATCCGCGCTGAGGAACTTGGCGATCGGGCCTTTGGCTTCGCCGTCAGTCCAGCTAATGTAGCCTAGACCTTTAGCACCGACGGACTGGGCAAAAGCGACCATGTCGTCGAAGAATTTACGTGGCTGTCCGGCACAGCCTTTGACGGCGATGGTTTTGACCACGCCGCCCTTCTCTACCACACCGGCAAATGCTTTGAAGCCGCAAGTACGGAAAATTCCGCTGGCATCCTGCATGATCAACGGATTGCGCAGATCGGGTTTATCGGAACCGTACTTATCCATCGCTTCACGATACGGAATGCGAATGAACGGAATGCCGTCCACTTTCTTCGTGCTAAATTCGTTAAAGATCGTCGCGAGCAACGTTTCATTCACTGCAAACACATCGTCCTGCGTAGCAAAACTCAACTCCATATCGAGCTGGTAGAACTCACCGGGCGAACGGTCGGCGCGGGCGTCTTCGTCGCGGAAGCAGGGAGCAATCTGGAAGTAACGGTCAAAGCCGGAAACCATTAACAGCTGCTTAAACTGCTGCGGAGCCTGCGGCAACGCATAGAATTTGCCAGGATGCACACGGCTCGGTACAAGGTAATCGCGTGCACCTTCAGGCGATGAACTGGTAAGAATCGGGGTCTGGTATTCAAGAAAACCCATACCGGTCATCAGTTCGCGAATGCGGGAAATCACTTTTGAGCGTAAAACAATGTTGTCGTGAAGGCTCTTACGGCGCAAATCAAGAAAGCGGTATTTGAGGCGCAACGCTTCAGAGCATTCCTCTTCTTTATTAACCTGAAACGGAATCACTTCGGCTTCGCCGAGAACTTCCATGGTTTCGGCGACCAGTTCGATTTCGCCGGTCGTCAGTTTTGGGTTCACAGCGGAAGCATCGCGCGCGACAACATTTCCGGTGAAACAAATGACGCTTTCCACGCGCCAGTGTTCGATATCCTTGTAGAATGCTTTGTCCGGGCTGATCACGATCTGTGTGATGCCGTAGTGGTCGCGCAAGTCGATAAACAGAACTCCGCCGTGGTCGCGAATGGTGTTAACCCAGCCGGACAGACGCGCGGCCTGACCAACGTTTTCTTTGCGAAGCTGCCCGCAGGTATGTGTACGAAATTTATGCATAATCAGTTACCGGTTAGTAGTTAATGGTTTATTGGTGGTTAAATACTCAACAGAATCTTCTGCCGCCATCATCGGGGCATTGTGCCGGATACCCAGCAAAGCGTCGATTGACAAATCTTCATCACAATCCGGCCAATGAATACCGTAGCCGGAAGGAGCCACGACATAATGCTTTCGTATTGAATCGGAAGCCTTAGCCAAACGCGGCGAAATCTCGGGAAGGCTTCTGGAAACAGTCTGCCCGTCTACGGTCAGAACCAGCCGCTCGTCATTAAACTTCACGTCTTGAACCTGATGAACTTTATTCATGTCCGTTCCTCTGAAATTCAACCAGTATTTGGCATCACAATCTGCTTTGGAACAATGAACATGCGGTGGTTCATTACCTTCGTTCATGTAAAAAAACAGCCGCCAGCCGTTGATGTAGAGAATCGTCGGCATTATGCCCCGCCCTTCTCCAGCAAAGGCATCAACTCAGGCAGTTCGACTTCACGCTGCGAGCCGTCCGCCATGTTCTTAACAACAAAAGTTCCTTTTTCGAGCTCAGTGTCCCCGCGAATAATCACGGTTTGTGCCCCCGTTTTATCGGCACGCCGCATCTGGGCCTGAACTTTAC
Organism: Pontiellaceae bacterium; assembly: GCA_044352355.1. Taxonomy (GTDB): domain Bacteria; phylum Verrucomicrobiota; class Kiritimatiellia; order Kiritimatiellales; family Tichowtungiaceae; genus Tichowtungia. The sequence continues at coordinate 13,280 of JBILEA010000015.1, forward strand.
GGGCAGAAAGCTCCATTTCGCAGACAATGCCGCGATGACGGAGCATCTGTAACAGAAGCAGGTTTTCGTTCAGCGCTGCTTCGCCGAGCGATACAATGAAAACCGGCGGAGGCGGCAAAAACTGCGCGGACGTAATGCCGGTCGCTTCGAGGGCCGCAATAACCCGTTCGACACCCATTGCAAAGCCGACACCATCGATTGATCGTCCGCCAACATCAATACGATAGCGTCCGCCACCAGCCAATGCATTTTGAGCACCGAGACCGCCATGCACCACTTCCCAGACCGTATGAACGTAATAATCAAGGCCGCGTACCAGCGAGGCATCAACTTCCACATTGATCTCAAGTTTTTTGAGTGTTTCGATAACGGTATTAAGATAAGCACGCGAACTATCGCTCATAAATTCAATGACCGGAGGAACCTCCGCGATGATTTTTTGCACCAGCGGATCTTTGGAGTCGAGCAGACGCAAAACATTGGTTTCGAAACGCTGTTGCGCCTCTTCCGGCAATTCATGCAGACGCGGGCGAATGGCCGTGCGCAACCCTTCAAGAACGGCGGCCCGGTCTTCCGGCAGACCAATCGTGTTAAGACGAATTTTGGCACCGTTCAAACCCCAGGCCGCAAGCAAGTGTACTTGCAATGCAATCACCTCGGCATCGGCAAGAGGATTGGGTGCGCCAACCGCTTCTAACCCAATCTGATGAAATTGACGTTTTCGTCCGGCCTGAGGGCGTTCACAACGGAACATGGGGCCCATGTAAAAAATTCGTGCATTCGCGGTTTCTTCACCGCCGGAGGCAACATAACGAATGGTACCGGCCGTTCCCTCGGGACGCAGGGCGAATTTGCGACCACCGCGGTCTTCCAACGTATACATCTCTTTAGTCACCACGTCGGTGGTATCGCCCAGTGAATGGGTGAAAAGCTCAAGTTTTTCAAGGACCGGGGTACGCACTTCTGAAAAACGATAGCGCGCGAAAATTTCGCGCGCTCGTTTTTCAATCATCTGCCAGAGAGCGATGTCAGGTGAAGCAATATCAGACATGCCCTGAATGGGCTGGTGCGAGGAGGAAGCCATAGTTAGATGCCGGTAATCTGCTGTTTCATGATCTTGCCGGGCTTAAACTTAACGACACGTCGCTCAGGAATTACGACAACGTCTTCCGGTTTATTAGGATTACGACCGACACGAGCTTTGCGGGTATTAATTTCGAACACACCGAAATTACGAAATTCAACGGTTTCACCCTTGTTGAGCGATTCAACAATGTAGTCGAGGGACTTTTGGAGAATAGCAGCGACATCCTGCTGAATAAGGCCGGTTTCCTCGGCGATTCGAACTACTAAATCTCTTTTTGTCATAGTATACCCCGCTCCATTCGAATTGACTTGGTTGTAACAGGTTACAACTCAAGATTAAGTCACTATCTTAGTTCTACGCCGCACAGGGTCAAGCCCTATCCTAAACGTTTTCGCTCACCGCGAAGCGATTCGGTGAAAAATCAGAGAAACAATCATTCCGATAAAAGTCAGTATGGCCAGCGTTTTATTAAATACGTAAAACGTATCAACCGGAGCAATCGTAAGCACTGGAGCACCCGCTTCAAGCTGTGTGGCAGGTGTGGCTACAATTCGCACTACCACGCCACGCAGAGCCTCTTCCCCATGCGTCGTCATCCATGTGACATCGGTATTTTCTACCGTACAGTTATCAAAATCTTCACGGGCTTTCATTAGAACCGCCAGTTTTTGTTCTACCGCTGAATCTTTACTCACCTTGGCGGCATCAAAAGCCGCTTCAGCTTCCGTGACCTTAGCGTGATATGCATCATCATAAAGACTGGCAAGTACAACTTTACCCTTAACCTCATCGCCCGGCTGAACTGCAACATGCTTCACCACGCCGGGCACTTTAAACGACACGGCAATCTCCCGGGGATGTTTTTTAAGCACCTTCTCGGTGGGGAACCATGCATCCCGGATAGACCAAATACAGAGAAACGCACAAAAAACTGCGGCGACAATAAAATCCTTAGTTCCTTTAATATTGAATCTGCCCTTTGCCATGTCGGATTCCTTTCAGCAACAAATTAATAACTTTTTGCAAAAACTACGCGCCCTTTGCTCGGACTCCCGCTGACGATACATTTCCCTGCGCCATTGTGTTCGTAGTCAAAAGGAATGCACCGAATAGTCACAGACAATTCATCATTAATTTTTTGTTCCGTTTCCTTGGTACCATCCCAATGAGCGAAAGCCAATCCGCCGCGCCCCTCTTTAAAGAACGTCACAAACTCACCCCAGTTGTCAATTTCACGCGTATTTTCAGTGCGAAATGCGCAAGCCCGATCAAAAAGATTTTTCTGTATATCCGCAAGGACCTCCGCAACCGCAGTCACAAATTCAGTACGATTCTGTCCGTACTTTTCCTTTACGCTCTTATCGCGGCGTGCCACATATACGGCACCGTTCTCCATATCGCGCGGGCCAATTTCTACACGAAGAGGAATACCTTTCTTGACCCATTGCCACCCCTTCTCGCCCGCATTGATATCGCGACCGTCAACAACGACTTCAACCGGACGACCCGCATAATTCTGCGTGCGGAGCATCGCGGCCGTTTCATTGCAATACTGCATGACTTTTTCCCGTTCCTCTTCCTTGCGAATGATTGGCAAAACAACTACATGCGACGGAGCCAGCCGCGGCGGCATAATCATGCCGTCATCATCCGCATGCGTCATAATCATTCCGCCGATCAGACGGGTTGAAACACCCCAGGATGTCGTCCACGCAATTTCCTCGCGCCCTTCCCGCGACTGAAACTTAATACCGGAAGCTTTTGCAAAATTCTGGCCAAGAAAATGGCTCGTTCCGGCCTGCAATGCTTTGCAATCCTGCATTAATGCCTCGATGCAAAGTGTATTCACCGCACCGGGGAAGCGCTCGCCGGCGGTTTTTTCACCGATCAGCACGGGCATCGCCATATATTCTTCGGCAAACTGCTTATAGACGTTCAGCATTTTGACCGTTTCTTCCCACGCTTCTTCTTTTGTTTCGTGGACGGTATGGCCTTCCTGCCAGAGAAACTCAGTTGTGCGCAGAAACAGCCGCGTACGCATTTCCCAGCGAACCACATTAGCCCACTGATTGATCAGAATCGGCAGATCGCGATAACTTTGAACCCACTTGGCATAGGTTGCACCAATAATTGTTTCGGAAGTCGGACGCACCACTAACGGCTCTTCGAGTTCGCCAGCGGGAATCAACTTGCCGTTGGGTCCAGCTTCAAGCCGGTGATGTGTTACCACCGCGCACTCTTTGGCAAACCCCTCAACATGCTCCGCCTCTTTTTCCAGATAGCTTAACGGTATAAACAGCGGGAAATAAGCATTCACATGCCCCGTTGCCTTAAAATAGCCATCCAGTGCCGTACGTATATTTTCCCATAACGCGTAGCCCCACGGCTTAATCACCATGCAGCCTCGCACATCACTGTTTTCCGCCAGTTCAGCGGAACGCACGACCTGTTGATACCACTCCGGATAATTTTCGTCCCGCGTCGGGGAAATTGCTGTCTTCGCCTGTTGTGCCATATAAAGATTCTCCTGAAAAATGAAGCGATACCCTACACGTGCATTCGATTAAATTCACGCAAAAACTGAGGTGCCCATATCCGGAGCCTGTTTTACGGCGCAACCGTGACCGGAGGGGAATTATTACATTGTATGAACGCACGGACGAGACGGGCTTCTTCGTAGGTGACGGCACCGTTAGCCGCTTCAACGACCGGCCCGAGCGTATCGGCATGCAGGCGAGAAAAAAGCTGTTCAATTTCAATCCGTTTGGCGGGGTCAACGAACTGATCAATATCCAGCGCTTCCCCCTCCCCGAGCAGTTTTTCAATATGCTGACTGATCGTGCCCGTCGACAGAATCCGATGGCTGGCAATCTGTTCGAGGCTCAGTCCCTGCTTCGCGAGTGCAAGTGTTTCGCGAACGGTGTTTGCTTTAGGTTTTTTCCAAACATTGGAAGCCGGAACCTGAAAAATGGAGCGGTCGGTCGCTTCCTCCGGATGCGCTTTTTGATAGGTGAGAATCACCGCAAGAAACGACTTCCCGAAGCGTTCCATCTTATTGATTCCAACCCCTGAGATCATTCGCAATTCATCGGCATTAACAGGAAAGTAGCGCGCCATTTCGTGGAGGGTTTGGTCGGAGAAAACAACGAACGGCGGAACGCCCGATTCCTGCGCAATCCGTTTGCGGGTGGCGCGCAATTCAGCAAAAAGACCTTCCGAGAAATTTCTCGTTAAAGCCGCAGACCGTTTACCTTGAAGCTCTTTCTTGCGCAAAACCCGGAAAGGCCTTTCGCTGCGAAGAACCGCCCGCCCTTTTTCGGTAAGCTGAAAAACGGGATATTGATCGTCGGACGGACGAATACATTCCTGCCCGGCCAGATCGTCGATAATCCGCCGCCAGTGACGCTTGTCTTGGTCGCGGCCTATCCCATAGGTTTTCAACTTCTCATGCCCGAACTGCCGGATGCGTTGCGTGTCGGCACCCACCACAATGTCGGCGATATGAACCGCTCCGAATTTCTGTCCCGAGCGGACGATCGCTGATAAAACTTTCTGCGCATCGACAGACGCATCAATGCGCTCGACCTCGCCGGTGCACACATCACAGGTTTCACAATCGTCTTTGGGATATTTTTCGCCGAAGTAGCCGAGAATACTTTTGCGTCGGCAAACGTTCGTCTGAGCAATCTGCACCATTTTATTGAGCTGATGAATCGCTATTTTCTGCTCAACAACCGACTCCATCTGGTCGATGAAGTAACGGATCTTCGAGGTGTCTCCCGGTGAAAAATAGAGACAACAATGCGCGGGTTCACCATCGCGCCCGGCGCGGCCGGTTTCCTGATAATAGCTCTCAACATTTTTCGGGAGATCGCCGTGCAGGACGAAGCGAACGTTGGATTTGTCAATCCCCATTCCGAACGCGATGGTGGCAACGATCACATGAACTTCGTCTCGATTAAACTGCTCCTGATGACTTTTGCGATCCTGATCGGAGAGTCCCGCGTGATACGGCAACGCGCGAACCCCCTGCGCTCTGAGAAAATCGGCTGTAGACTCAACGCTTTTGCGCGTGGCGCGATAGATGATTCCGGACTCTTCCGGACGCTCTCGCAGAAACCGCAGGAGCTGCATATCGAGATGTTCTTTTGGCTCAACCTGATAAAAAAGATTCGGTCGATCGAACGAGGCACGGACAAGATGAGGGTTGCGCAGCCCCAACTTTCCGATGATGTCGTCCTGCACCTGATGAGTTGCCGTGGCCGTAAAGGCTGCCACCGCCGCCTTAGGAAACAGTTCAATGATGCGGGAGAGGGAAAGATAATCCGGGCGAAAATCATGGCCCCATTCAGAGATACAATGTGCTTCATCGATGGCGAAAAAAGAGATCTCCAGCTTTTGAAGGACTGTGATAAACTCCGGCATGGCGAAGCGTTCGGGCGAAACGTAGAGCAGATCAAGCTGACGTTTTTCCAATGCTTGGAAAACGCGGGAGCGTTCCTTGCCCGACAACGAACTATTCAGCAACTCGGCTTTCAGTCCAGTCGATTGAGCGGCGTCCACCTGATCTTTCATCAATGAAATCAGTGGGCTGACAACAAGGCAAAGCCCGTTCAGCATATAGGCGGGGAGTTGATAACAAAGCGACTTACCGCCGCCCGTTGGCATCACAGCAAACACATCGCGACGTTCCAGTAGTGCAGAAACAAGGGCTTCCTGATTGGGGCGAAACCGATCAAACCCGAAGATCCGGCTCAGAACCTCTGTTGCGTTTTCTTTCATAGACAGCACCTCTGCTTGCACGGACAATTTATGTAGACAAGTGTTTCCAGCCTCGTCCTGTGAAACCACACGCGGCGCATATACAAACGAGGCTGGAAGCACTCGTCTACATTATTTCTCCATCTATTGAAAATAATTCAGGTGCCAACCTGAATTATTCCCACACCACCTTAACCTTGGGATACGTTGAAATGCTCCGGTCTTTGGTCAAAATCGTCATCCCGTGTTTTTGCGCTGTGGCAATAATGATCCGGTCGAACGGGTCGCGGTGGATCGGCGGGAGCTGCGCCGAGATCCATGCAATCGTAGAGTCCACTGGAATTTCTGTCAGGCCGTGGTGGCTCACCGCTCGTTTATACAACGCAAACGGGTCGTCGCCCCAATTCAGTTTCCCGCATTTTACAAGCAAACTGATTTCAAGAGATGCAATGGCAGACACATGCAATCCGGTCGCATGAAAGCGAATCGCTGACTTTGCTTTTTCTGGGAGTTGAGACAAATCGGTCGCCAGCCAGATCAGGGCATGCGTATCGAACAAAAGCATTAGCGATACTCCTCTGGCCAAAGATCTTCGGTTGATTCCAGCGGGTCGCAAAGATAGACGGCCGATCCTTTCAACACCGGATCCTGTTTCAATGGATCAAATTCTTTTAAAATCTCTTGATGCACCACAATATCAACCACCGGCTTATTGTTCCGGCAGATGGTGTACGGCACTCCGGTTTCCTGAACCTCAATCAACCCCTTCTCAAAATTTTCTTTGAGCTCCGCAATGCGCTTCATGATTAAATCGCCGATCAGCCCGTAGGCCTCGCGTCCTACACCCAGTCCGCGGATTTCCTCCTGCGTGATCAGCTTTCCGAAGATCAACGAGACTGGATTGGGCTTCCATCCATCGCTGTGCTTAGACCAAGCCTCGTAAGAGCCATGGATATAAACAGGCACCACCGGAGCATTGCCCTTGGCAACCAAAAAACCGATTCCCGGCTTCGGCGGCTGAAGGGTTCCGTCCACCGAACGCGTTCCTTCCGGGAACAACGCAACCGACGCCCCGTCCTTCAACAGTGAAATAGCGGTTTTCATCGCTTTAATGTCGCCTTTATCGCGATCCAGCGGAATCACACCGACCTTATGCAGAAACCAGTTCATAAACCCTTTTTTGAACAGCGTATCGCGGGCCATAAAATGAGTCATCCGGATGCGGTAAGTGCAGGCGCCAACCGCCGGCGGATCAATGTAGCTGGCGTGGTTCGAGGCGATAATCACTCCGCCGGTCTTCGGCACATTCTGCAATCCGTAGAATTTGATCCTGTTCTTCAGGCGAAGACAGACTCGGAAAAAATTGCAAGTTATGCTGTACCAGATCGGGTTGATCATTTTATCGCTGCGCGGCTTCTCCAGCTCGGCAATACGATCCATCAGAATGCGCGTCACCTCGTCGATCCCGTGTCCGGAGGTATCGATCACATACGCCCCGTCCGCAATTTTCAAGGGCGCCGTTTTGCGCGAAGAATCCTTTTCATCGCGGCGCTGAAGAGACACCATCACCTCTTGAGCTTTTTCAGTTTCACCCGCCGCAACCAGTTCCGCATGACGGCGATTGGCCCGCTCTTCAGGATTCGCATCCAGATAAAATTTGTACGGCGTCTTTGGAAAAACAACCGAACTAATGTCACGGCCTTCCATCGCCAGTGACCCCAGCTTTTTCAGCTTACGCAAGCGGCTCACCACGAAGGTACGCACCGCCGGCATCGCCGCAATATCAGAAACCGCTTCACGGACTTCCTTACCGCGTAATGCCTCGCCGGGTTCGACTCCATCAATTGTAAAAACGACGGCCCTATCGCGAACAGTAAATACCCATTTCGACTTCAGCAGCACCGGAAGCACCAGCAATGGATTCTTGGTATTTACACCTTCCTGAATCATCTTCCAGGTCACACCGCGGTAAAACGAACCGGAATCCACATAAATACAGTTCAACCTCTTCGCTACTTCGCGTGCGACGGTGGACTTCCCTGAAGCCGCCGGCCCATCAATTGCAATAATTCGTTGTCTGCTCATTCCATTTCCTCAATCCGCGAAAGGCACTGCGACGGACTCAGTACCGGAATATCCGCGATAGTTTTTAAAATCAATAAATCCTCATCACCCGTAACCAAAAAATCCGCCCGTCCAGCAACAGCCAGAGATAAAAATTTTATATCATCCGGATCGCGACAGTCCACATTCGATACCCAAAACGCTACATCCACTTCTTCTGCGATCAATTCGATCGAGCTGATAAAACTGTCCACATCCGTCGACGACCATTTCAGCAGTCTGGCTATCTTCGGATACATCAACACCCGCTTCAATTCTTCCATTGTTTCACGGGAAATCAAAAATACCGTTCGGCGGCTTTCCACCAGTTTGCGCACCAGCGAGCCGGAGGTTCCATTTGGCGCAATCAGTGCACTGACGAAAACATTGGAATCAACCACCACCCGCATACTTTATGCACCCCGTGAGTCATGTTTCGCCACATTGGCCAAAGCCATCGCATCCTCCGCATCCAGCAGGTTTTCTCCGCTTAAAACATCCAGCAAATGAACCTTGGCCGCCCGGCGCATTGCCTCAAGCCGGCTGACAGGAACCATCGCAGCAAGCGGCTTGCCTTTTCGTTCAATCACATATTCATCATGCCGAATGGCCACCCGGTTGAGGATGTCACCCAAATGCCTGCGAATATCCAATGTTGTAATTGTCGTCATAGTCACCTCCAAATATGTCAACTATGATAGTTGTTATATTTTCCATGTAAACAAAAAAGGCGACCGCCAATCCATTAGGAGACCATTCCACCCAGCTGTTCTAAATGATTCCAAAAATCCGGATAAGACGTCGCCACACACTCTACCTGCTCTAATTTAACCGGAGCATTGCCAAACGTCGCCAGCATGGCCATAGACATCGTAATGCGATGATCGCCGTGCGACGACAGAGGCTCCGTCGGCGCACGAAGCTTTGTCGGGCCGTGCACCGTCATACCGTCAACATGTTCATCTACGTGAACGCCGAACGCCCGCAAATGTCCTGCCGTTACGGCAATACGATCAGACTCTTTCACCCGCAGTTCCGCTGCATCACGAATGATTGTAGCACCTTCGGCCAACGCACCGATCACCGCCAGCATCGGCAATTCATCGATCAAATTCGGAATCTCATCGCCGCCAATGGTTGTGCCGCGCAGTTTCGCGCCGCGTACAAACACCGTGCCGATCGGATCACCCTGTTCTTCCGAAAATTCCACCTCGATCAGCGCACCCATTCTCTTAAGCACGTCTAGTAAAGCCGTGCGCCGGGAATTCAGGCCGACACCGCGTACAATCAATTCCGCGCCCGGTCGAGCTGCGACCGCAGCAATCCAGAACGCCGCGCTCGAAAAATCGCCCGGCACCGTCAATTTGCGCGCCGTGATCTGCGGACCTTTTGAACCGAACCCGTTCAAACTGATCTCCAGTCCGTCGATGTGTAGAGGAATTCCCAATGTCTGGAAAAGTTTTTCTGTATGATCGCGAGTCGGGCGCGGCTCAATCACCGTCGTTTTGCCTTCGGCAAAAAGTCCAGCCAGCAGAATACAGGATTTAACCTGCGCCGAGGCCATCGGAAGCTCATAACGAATGCCATGCAACGGCGTACCGGTAATCGTCATGGGCAAAGTCCCCGTCTCACCCGTCAGCTCGATCTGGGCACCCATCAATTCCAACGGCGTTTTAATGCGCCCCATCGGACGGCGCGAAAGCGAGGCATCACCAGTCATAGCCACTGTCATTGCCTGTCCGGACAGCAATCCAGCCAGCAGGCGGGTGCCGGTGCCTGAATTACCCATATCCAGCGGATTGGCTGGCTCCTTAAATTTTCCACCCGTGCCTGTAATCTTAAGCACATCACCTTCGAATCGGGCGGAGGCCCCCAGTGAGCACATAGCCCCGAGCGTGCTCATGGCATCTTCACCGCGCAAAAAGCCGTAGACTTCCGATGTGCCCTTAGCCAGCGCCGCCAGCATAGCAATACGCTGCGAAACACTCTTGTCACCAGGAACACGCAGTTCGCCGCCGAATTTTGAAACAGGATAAACCGTTTTCGTTTGCATCAGCCTAAAAGCTCCTTGCGTTTATCGCGGGCGGCGGCGAACCAGTTAGACAGCTTCTCGCCGTCACCGGATTCAACCAACACCGCCAACTCATTCAGATTTTCACAGAAACTTTTAAGAGCCGTTTTAAGCGCCGGCGCGTTGGTGCGGACAATATCGCTCCAAACCTGCGGTGACCCTTCGGCAATACGAGTCGTGTCACGAAACCCGCTCCCGCAAAACAGGCCATTATCACCCGCCGAAAGCGCCAGCGCCGCCGCGACGACATGCGGCAGATGACTCGTCGCCGCCAGAATACAATCATGTTCTTTGGCATCCATAACCGTAACAGATGAACCCACGCTTTTCCAAAGGCTGGAAATTTTTTCAACGGAACCTTGCTCGGCCAACGCATGCGGTGTAACCACGGTCACGGCTCCTTCGTATAAATCCGCATCGCCCGCCTCAATCCCCTGTTGTTCCGAACCGCAAATCGGATGGGATCCGATAAACTCCGCGCCGGTGTCAGCCAGCACCTCCTCCATCAAACTATTGAGACAAGCCTTGGTACTGCCGACGTCTGTAACGACAGCCCCTTTTTTAAACCCGGCACGACAGGCTTTTGCCAATTCAGGAATCGTCAGGACCGGAACACACAAAACGACAACATCCGCCCCGCAGACGGCTTCTGCTGGATCATCAAAGACTGCATCAGCCACGCCCCGCTCCAGCGCAGCATCACACGTCTCCTTGCGGCGGGCGTAGGCATGGATACGCACCGGCACCTCACGCCGCTTCAGCGCAAGACCCAGTGACGCCCCCATCAATCCTGTTCCTAGTATCGCAATTGTTTTCATTGGCTTACTTCCCATAGCTTGGAAGTGGCACAATTTACAGAAGGGCGCGCCGGAAACAAAGGAGAAAGATTAATCGTGAAAACGTAAGGCGTTTGTTAATTGGTTATCATTTTTCTTTAAGAACTTACTCGTTGTTTATTAATAACATTGAACCCGTTGTAACGATTTCGTAGAATGTTTGTAATGTCCGCATTACAAATATGTAGAATAGCAAGGTGGGTGATTGTACTTGCCATCATCACCGATGTCGCTTTGGGCT
>JBILEA010000125.1:0-7490 GCA_044352355.1 Pontiellaceae bacterium
GGGCGCGATGGGTTCGAAGACCTGGCAGTCGTGCTGTGTCCATCCGCGGCGCGTCAGCACAACCGGATAGATCGGGCAGTTAGCCATTTGCGCGAAAAGCGCCGCGCCCGCGCCGAGGTTGGCCTGCCCGCCGAGGAAATCAATTGTTAGCGCTTCGGTGCGCGAGCGGACATCTGGCAGAATCGCCAGTACGCCGCCTTTTTTGAGCTGACGCACGACGTTCTGCAAAATACGCGAGTCGTTCAGTACCACTTCCATGCCGGTGGCGTTGCGCATTTTGTTGAGCAGTTCGTCGGTAAGCGGATTTTTCTGCCGCCGCGCGATGGAAAAAATCGGCATGCCGTCGAGCTTACTGGCGACGCCCGCGAGATCCCAGTTGCCCATGTGCGCCGTGGCGACAATCAGCGGGCCGTTCTGTTTGTAAACGTTATGCACCTTTTCGATGGAATGGTAGAGCGGCATACGGCGCATCTGCTCCGGCGTCAGTTTATGGAAACGCGCGGCTTCAACGGCGTTGAAGCAGATGTTGCGGAACGAAAGCCAGGCGATGCGGCGGCGCTCTTTGGCAGTAAACCGGTCTCCAAAAACTTCTTTCAGCCGCCGCTGTGCTTCAACCGTCCGGAAGCGCAGAACATAAAAGAAAAATATCCCGAGAACCCAGCCGACGGTCAGCGCGACGCGCAGCGGCAAGACATTCACGAGGCCGAGCAGTCCGCGCAACATGATGTATTCAAAAATGTGTTTCGGGCGGTGTTTCATACGATATGGATTAATGGAATACCGGATTATTGGATGATTGGGTAGAAAAGAAATGAAGTAATACGCAATCAATCTGAATAGTATTCTAACCACAGAATACACCGAATACACGGAACTGATTTTTTGTATTTTTCTTCCGTGTATTCGGTGTATTCCGTGGTTCAACCAATACCAATCAAGTTGATTTTGTATAACGCGACTTCTGACCTGGCGGCATCCACTTATCCAATCATCCCTTAATCCATTATTCCGGAGCGGCTTAGCCCCGCTTTCTGGTAAACCGCCGCTGAGGCGGTTCGTACAGAAACGGTTTTGTTTTGGCACCGACATAAACAACGTCTTCGCCCAGCAGGTGTTCCAGCTTTTTCACGAGTTCCGGCGAGGCCGTTACCTGCGAAGTCCGGTCGGCTTTGATAAAAACCTTTTCGCCGGAGTCGAGCAGTACGCAGAGGTACAGCGCAGTCGAGCCGGGATGCTCCGTCGCAATTTTTTTGATTTTCTGAAGCTTTTCCTGACTCAACGCGGCTTCCGGCAGATGCAGGCTGACCTTTTCCGAGAAGAGCGTGGGTGCGGAGGCCAGCGGGGAAACCTCCGCCACCTGAATCTCCAGCTCGTCGCGGAAATCTTTTGTGATGCGTCCGGCAACCATCAGCGGGTTGCCGTCTTCGAGCAGTTTTTCAAATTTAGAAAAATCGTCAGGCCAGACAACCGCATTGACGGCGGCTTCGAGCCCTTCGAGCCGAAAGCGCGCGTAAGGTTTCGGACTGTCGTTGGGGGTTTTCGGTTTGGTAAAAACCTTTTTGTATTTATCCACCAGTCCGCCAACACGAACCATGGCTTTCTGTTCATCGTCACCGGCTTCGACTACCACATCAGCCAGTTCCCCGATTTTCTGAAGCGCGAAAGTCCGCAGCGTCCATTCGTGTTCAGACAGCGGGTGACCGGAAATATAAAAGCCGATCAGCTCTTTTTCGGCCGAAAGCATTTCACTGTCGGGCCACGGTTCGACAGCAGGCAGATCGTCGTCGCTGTCCTGCGCGGGTCCGCTGCCAAGCATATCGAACAGCGAGCATTGTCCGCTCAGTTTATCTTTCTGCACGCTCTGTGCGCGACCCATGGCCATTTCGATGCCGGCAAACAGGCGGCTGCGCGGCTTGTGGCAAAAATCAAATGCGCCGCATTTAATCAGGCTTTCGAGTGTCTTCCGATTTACTTCGCGCGAATCCATGCGTGTACAGAAATTCATTAACCCGGTGTACGGCCCGCCGGCTTCGCGCTCTTTTACCAACGACTCAACGGCACCCGCACCGACGTTTTTTACACCGGCCATGCCGAAGTGGATCACGCCCTTGGTGGGACGAAAACGCGCGACGCTTTCGTTAACGCTCGGAGCGCGCACATTAAGCCCCATCTCGCGTGCTTCCGCCAGCAGGAAGGCCAGCTTGTCCGGCGTGCCCATTTCGCTTGAAAGCAGCGCCGCCATAAACTCTTCGGGGTAATTCGCCTTCAGCCAGGCGGTCTGATAGGAAATAATTCCGTAGGCCGCGCTGTGCGATTTGTTAAAGCCATACTCGGCAAATTTTTCAATCATCTCCCAAAGCTTCTGAGCCAGCTTCTGGTCGATGTTGTTGGTCTTTTTACAGCCATCGATAAAATTGGCGCGCTGGGCATCCATGACGGCTTTATCTTTTTTACCCATCGCGCGACGCAAAATATCGCCCTGCCCGAGTGAAAACCCGGCCAGCTTGTTGGCGGCCTGCTGAATCTGTTCCTGATAAACGATAATGCCGTAGGTTTCTTTCAGCACCGGCTCAAGCAACGGATGGTCGTACTGGATTTTTACCTTACCGTGTTTGCGCCCGATAAATTCGTCAATGAACTGCATCGGCCCCGGGCGGTACAGCGCGATCATGGCGATCAAATCCTCGACGCGGTCGAGACCGATCTTGCGCAGCGTGTCGCGCATGCCCGCACTTTCAACCTGAAACACGCCAATCGTATCGCCGCGGTTAAGCAGGTCGTAGGTTTTCTTATCGTCGAGCGGAAGTTTATTAATGTCCACCTCAACGCCGTGATTGCGCCGGATATATTCGACCGCCTCCTGAATCACGGTCAGCGTCTTCAGGCCGAGAAAGTCCATCTTGAGCAGGCCGATGGATTCCATCGGCTTCATTTCAAACTGGGTGATCACCTGTTTTTCTTTATCCCGCGAAAGCGGCAGGATGTCGATCAGCGGTTTTTCACCGATCACGACACCGGCGGCGTGGGTACCGGTATGCCGCGGCAGCCCTTCAAGAATCAGCGCATACTTCATGATGTCCTGCGCCACCGGATCCTGTTTGGTTGCGCGTTTGAAATCGGGATTTTCTTCCAGCGCCGTCGCCAGCGTTGCGCCGGCCGTTTCCGGTACCATCTTGGCGAGCTTATCGCACTCGTTCAGCGGCAACGCCAATACACGACCGATGTCGCGGATAACGGTTTTTGCGCCGAGCGTTCCGAAGGTGATGATCTGCGCGACATTTTCGCGTCCGTATTTGTCTTTAACGTATTCGATCACTTCGCCGCGGCGGGCCTGACAGAAATCGATATCAAAGTCCGGCGGCGACACGCGGTCGGGATTGAGGAAGCGTTCAAAAATCAGATTGTAATGCAGCGGATCGAGCGCCGTGATGCCCAGCGCGTAAGCCAGCATACTGCCTGCACCCGAACCGCGGCCCGGGCCGACCGGAATGTTCTGGCTTTTTGCGTAAGCAATGAAGTCCTGCACGACGAGGAAATAGTTGATGAAGCCCGTCTTCTCAATAATCCCGACTTCATAATTGAAGCGTTCAGCCACCTGTTTTTCGATGTCCGTCTGCGGCTTGTCGAGATTTTCAACCGGATAAAGCTTTTTCAGTCCGGCAATACCGATCGCCATCAGGTAATCCTTCTGGCTTTTATATTCCGGAGGAATTCCAAACACCGGAAAATGCAGTGGCGGATTTTTGAGAACGAACTCCACGTTACAGCGGCGGGCGATTTCAATCGTATTGGCCAGCGCCTCCGGATGGTCAGGGAACAGCCGCTCCATCTCCGCGCCGCTCTTCATATAAAACTGATCGCCGGAATAGCTCATCCGGTTCGGGTCGCTCACCAGATTACCGTGCTGAAGACAAATCAGCACATCATGCGCATCGCGATGTTCCTGCTTGATATAATGCACATCATTCGTCGCCACCAGCGGCAGGCCGGTACGTTTGGCCACTTCGATAATATGCTTATTGGCCGTCCTCTGCTCCGACAGCCCATGATCCATTATTTCGAGGAAAAAATTGTCCGGGCCGAGAATTTCGGAATACTCCTTCGCCACCGCTACCGCTTTATCAACCGCCCCCTCGGCGCAGGCTTCCGCAATCTCACCTTTCAGACAGGCCGACAGGCCGATCAGCCCCTTGCTGTACTGCCGGAGAATCTTCTTATCGATGCGCGGCTTATAATGAAATCCCTCCAGATGACCGAGCGAAACCAGATGCATCAGATTATTGTAACCCTCGTTATCTTCCGCCAGCAGAACCAGATGCAGATTATCGGCCTGTCCGCCCTCGCGGTTGTCCATTCCTTTGCGGGCAATGTACACCTCGCAACCGATGATCGGCTTAATGCCTGCCTTCTGCGCCTTCTCATAAAAATCGATCACGCCGTAGAGCACGCCGTGATCGGTAATCGCCAGATGCTCCTGCCCCAGCTCCTTGGCCATCTTAACGGCATTCTCCACCTTGCACGAACTATCGAGCAGGCTGTATTCCGTGTGAAAATGAAGATGGCAGAACGGTATAGATTTCATAAGTCAGGGCGCCCATATTACCCATCCCGCCCGCCGGGAAAAGACCGGAATTTTTCAAGGGTTGGGAAAATGGTCAAAAATTTTTCCAAACCTTGTGAAACCAACGACTTCGCGGGCGGAATTTTTTGCCGCTGCGCTTCTTTTTGAGGATACAAAAAGCACTTTCGGAATACCTTGGGTCCAGACAGTGGGCGTCGTCGCTCAGGGCTTAATATTTTCAAAAGCCGCTCGAACCAGTTGTTGCATTTGCTCGACTTCCTCGTCGGTCAGCGCCGGGAAAAATTTCTGCCGCTTATTCTTTGATAGCTGCATGCCATTTTCTCGGCAGAGCTTAATAAACCGGTCTATGTCTTTATCAGGAAGGCCGTCTATCAAATGAGTTAATGCATGTTTAGACTGATCGTAGGCTTTCAAAAAGTTCAGCTCCTGAATCAGGTCGTTGTCCAGCGTTTGCTCAATCAACTCGAACAGGAATTCGACGGATGCGGTCATGTCAATATAACGATAATAGTCGGCCGTTGCATTCGTTACGGTCATGTGTCCGTCGGAATCCTGACGGAATCGGATATGTTCCAGCAATGGAACAGAAAAAACATTCAAAACGGCCTGATATTTTTTGAGATCGCGCAACATCACTGCGGATACAGGGAAAATTAATCCGGGTGGCGTGAATTCTTTTTTTGCCAGAATATGGTGAATTAAAAACCGATGCATCCGCCCGTTTCCATCCTTGAACGGATGTAGGTAAACAAAAGCGAATGAGAGCGCTGCGGCGGCCGCCACCGGATGCATGTTCGATGACAGTATCCGGTCGCCGCAATTTAGAAAGGAGTCCATTAATCCATCCAGTTCTTCGGGGCGGGGCGGGATAAAATGGATTTCCTCGCCATGGAATGTGGTGCTGCCAACATATTCCTGAGTGTTTCTGTATCCTTCCGTCTGGAAACGCGAATCGGTGATGATCTGACGGTGCAGTTTTTGAAGCCCTTGCACAGTCAAATATTGCTCCGCGCCGGCATGAGCCAGCAGCTGTTTAAATCTTGTGGTTCGGTCTGTAGAGAGCTCTTCTTTTTCGATTTGGAATGATGACTTGGTTTCACCCAGATAAAGCTGATTTACTGCTCGTGCAGCCAATTGCTCATCGTAATCCGCTAAAATCCGGCTGCATCGTGCATTGAGAGCCTTCGCTTCGAAGGCTTTGATTTTATCTGTGCGTCTTAGTTGAGGGCAAAAATCGATAGTGCCCGGCAGGTTCACATTAATGCGCTGTCTCTGTTGCGGCACCGGAGTAGCGGTAAAATAGTTTTCAGAATCCAGCAGATCTACATAGTTTCCCTGTGTCAAATCAGGGATGTTGAGTGGTTTCCCGGTGAGAGCCTCATAGAGAAACCAAAGCTTTCGCACATACTGGCCGGTTTGCTTGCGCAGGATATGCGCGGTCAGCTCAGCCGCATCGACCTGCTGAAAGCAGGCTTTCAGAATGGCCAGATTGATTCCCTCGTTCTTTACGGCGAATTCCAAATGACCGCAGACCGTATCCTCGCACGCCTTCCCTTTCGGATAATACTCTTCGGTGGAGCCGTCACTCTTTTCAACTTTCCTGTGAACGCTCTTGTCGGACAGGGATGAGGCGCAGTGGTGCGGAAGCACATCCAGACCAAAATTATCTATAAGCCATTTATAACCAATTGGTTGCATAGTATTATCCTCCTGAGACAGAACTTCTGTAACTGTTTATTTTGAAAAACTATTATAAATCGACATGATTGTCGATTTTTTATTACGAGAGGGCATCGGGTTAACAAGTTAACCTAAAGATCGGCCGCGACGAGTGAGTGTAGAAAACAAAGACATATCGGAGGCTAAGTCGGTGAAATTTTTATTACGGCGGTTGGATTTCTATTAAAAAAAGCGGTTGACACGAAAATTTGATTACAAAATCTGTGGATGCTGCAAACGATCGGATGCGTCGCGGCCTAAATTCAGGACGGCGCAAGCCACGAGCGATCGGTTAATGAACCTTAACCGAAACATCACTCAAAAGATTGTCTGTGCCAGCGATGCCGAACACAAAAGGTTAACAAGTTAACCTTCCGGCGAACGAGAGGCACAGTGAACCAGCCATATAGCGGGTGTAAATACGAAGGCGCGAACAGATGAAACGCAAAGTGAAAGCATCGTTTACGGTGCCCCGTCCAGTTTAATTACGGCGTGACGGTCGAAAGTAATCCAATAGAGCGAGTCGAAAAGGTAAGGCGAATAACCAAAACCTTGATGTCACTAAATACCTTCAATAAAGCGCACACGGCACCGCAAATCACAGGGCGATCTGAAAAGGCATAACATGTTATACCTGACCAAATCGGAAGCATCGCTCACCAATACCGGAACGGCTTACCACCCAGTACGGAGCGGAAGGTTAAGAATACCGCTGAACAACGCGGGGTAGGAGTTACCAACGAACGAGGAGTTGAGATTTTTATTACGAAGCTTGAATTTTAATTATAAACCTCACTTGACACGATTTTTTCATTACGGAGCCGATAGGCTCATCATTTCGGGCGGATAAAAGGCGTTTTACATCGTAATAGCTTTATTATAAAGGCTTTACATAAATTTATTACAGGAGATGATGAAGAAAATTAAAGTGAAAGCCCAGACCAATCGCGAACGCCTCGCGCCACCATCCGGCTGGAGAAATGATTCACGGAAGCTGCTCTTGGCAAAACCAGTAGAAACCTCACACTTGCGCAGGTGTGAAAATGACGGTAAAAGCGTTCTGACCCTTTGGTTGGGCTGGACGGAAGCCTTTCTGGATGAGCGGGCGTTGTGGATCTCGGCTTTTCCGGATGAACTGCAAGAGGCGACCCTTGCGAGTTGCACGCAGGCGAACCAGTGGATAAAAACG
>JBILEA010000126.1:0-7461 GCA_044352355.1 Pontiellaceae bacterium
AAAACGTAGTGCCTGCGGCTTCGCAAATCGTTGCGGGATAATAACTTATTTTTTAGGCCGCGGAAGTTGGGTTAAAAGGGATTCCCCCCCCCTCGGAACGTGCGAGCAAAGGAACCCCTGCCAGGCTCCATGGCTTGCCGAGCCGCGGGTGATTTCCTCTCTTCCATCTGCGCAAATCTGCGAACCTCTGCGGATCGATTTCGATTTGGAGAGACGCAGGCCGGTAAAGTAGAATTGAACATCCCCAAGAAGAGCGGACTGACCGGGGTTCGCCTGATTGTCAGGCGTAGCTGTGCAGAAGACTGCCGAGTTTCGGCAGGAGGTTGACCAGGAAGAACGTGGTCAGCAGGGCCAGAAATGCAGCGAGATGCGCCCAGTCGGCATGACGGCTCCACGCACTTTTGCGGCAGTGGAAGTAGACGAGATAAAGCCCCCAGGTGATCAGCGACCAGACTTCCTTGGCATCCCAGCTCCAGTACTGTCCCCAGGCTTCCTCGGCCCAGAGCGCGCCGGACAGCATTCCAAAAGTCATGAACGGAAAGGCCGTGCGCAGAATCTGACCGATGGCACTGTGATATTCTTCCCGACGGGTTTTGCCGAACCACAGGCGCAGAAGTAAAATGAACGCCACGGCGCAAAGCGCATAGCTGATCATGTAGGCCAGCACGTGCGGCACAAACCAGCCGGACTGCAAGGCCGGCATCCGTTTCCACGCGGCCTGCTTGTCCATGAAGATGGCGCCCACTAACGGGAGTGCGGATGAAAATGCAAAATATACTAAAAACCGGCCTAGCCGGTCGCGTACAGAAAGCAAAATAAAGAGCGGCAGGAAGCAAAGGCTGAGCACCACCTGAACCTGATACATATTGCCGAACGGCGGGTGGCCGACAATCAATCCGTTTACAACAAATACCGCAAAATTTATCAGCCAGGCAAACACCATAAGACCAATGGCCGTTCGGTTGCGTCTGAAAAGAAAAACAATCCCGGCCAGCAGGTAACCGATTACGGAAATCACAAGCAGCGGGATCAGCAGCCATGTCATATAGAGTCCCCTTCTTTACGGAAACAAAAGACGAATGTACCGGCGATAACCACCCAAATTCCAGCGATGACGACCATTCGCCCCGGATCACGGCGTACGGACAGCTGAACATGCCGCTGGTTCTGCTGATCGTATGACACCAGATAAAAGCGCCAGCCTTTATAGTCCGCCGGATGATTGATACTCACCGGCAGTTTCCGCCCTTCAATCAGCAGCGTGACGCCGAAAAACGATGGCGTCTGTCCGGTGAGATGCAGGAATGAACCGTCCGGCAACATCTTCCGCTGAACCCATTCCTGCCGGGCTTCGTTCCAAAGGTTGGAAACCGGGCCGAGGCCTTTAAGCACGCAAACGCCGTTCTCCCCGGCGTTGAACTCACCCGCCTTTTCATAGGGCATCTGCCCCTGCACAATCTTTTCCGCCGGGAGCGGACGAAACAGCTGATAAACCGGCGGATAAAACTTCACCTGAAAATTTTCCGCCGCCACGTCAAAGCCGAAACTGATCGGCTTACCTTTTCCCGTCAGTAACTGACCGACCGGCTTTTGCGGCACAAGAGACAGCTGAATCATTCCCTTGGTGCCAGCCACATAACCGGCAAAAGCTCCAACAAGAATCAGTACGATGCCCAGATGAAGCAGATAAAAGCCGCTTTGCTTCAGACTGAATTTCCGCCGCAGGCTGCAACGGACGCTCAGAATGCTCAGCAGCAAAAGCAGAAGCATGAAGACCGGAGAATAATAAATATTATTCGCATGGAGGCCGCCCGGTATTGGAATCACCCCGGCGAGCAAAAACAGAATCAGCGCAGAAAAAACAACTACCGCGAATTTCATGGTCAATAAGTACACTAATTCCCCGTTCGTAGTCCACGCTTTAGCGTGCTTCCGTGCTGAGCCTCCACGCCGGGCAGCCTGAAGGCTGGACTACATACCTTTTTTCCCCGTTCGTAGTCCACGCTTTAGCGTGCTCTCAGTCATCCCACGATTTCCCCATATCCAACACAGGATATTCCTTCCACAGCTTCGCGGCTTGTTCTCGCCCGACTTCATTCAAAAAATCGTGAGCACTTGAAAACGGCCATTCATCCCATTTATCTGCATATCCATGTTTAACAGGATTATGATGAATATAATTCCGTGCTGCATGGAAATGAGATTCGGATCGAATACGCCGATCCGCACAGCAATGCCAGCATTGACGTCCGCGAGCAGCATCCTCTCCGTTCCATTCAAATGAACTTTTCCCGTGCACACGGGAAACGCATGTCAGGACTGTTTTCAGGTTCTCCGTACCAATCAATGCATGCCAATGGTTCGGCAAAACACACCAGGCAAGAAGAACACCTCCATCCTCACTCAGCACATTGCAAAAGGCCGCAGAAAAAAGTGCCAACCGTTCTGGGGTTTTTCCAATGATTGGAACGTGTCCATAGTTGGCGGCACTCAAGTGATAGCGATTCCATCCGTCTGCATCATAATGTGGAGGGCTATGTAACGGCACGCGGCACTGCTGTCGGAGTTTTAAGACATCCAGACGTTTCTCATCCGTCATTTTCCGCCACTCGTACATGATTTTTTTCCGTTTGTAGTTCACGCTTTAGCGTGCTCTTTCCCGTTCGTAGTCCACGCTTAGCGTGCTCTCCCGCTCCACCGGGCAGCCTGAAGGCTGGACTACGTACCTTTTCAAAGGCTGGACTACGTACCTTTTAACACCTCGCGCATGGCGGAGATGAAGGTATCGATGTCTGCATCCGTATGCGCCGAGCTGATAAACGCAGCTTCGAACTGGGCCGGCGGCAGATAAAAACCGCGCTTCAGCATTTCGTTAAAGAACCGGGCGTAAGCTTTGGTGTCGCACGCCTTGGCATCGTCCAGATTCCGGACCGGCTCACGACGGAAGAATGGTGTAAAGACTCCGCCGAGCTGCGCGACATGCAAGGCTCCGGCCAACTCATTCAGCGCGGCCGAAAGTTTTGTTCCCGCAGCCGTGAGACGCGGATAGGGATTTTCTTTGATCAGCAATTCCACGGTTTTCATTCCAGCTGCCACCGCCACCGGATTCCCGCTGAGGGTGCCGGCCTGATAGACCTTGCCGCACGGGGCGAGGCATTGCATGATCTCGCGTCGACCGCCGAACGCCGCCAGCGGCATGCCGCCGCCAATGATTTTACCCAGACAGGTCAGGTCGGGAGTAACGCCGGCCAGTGTGCCATAACTCGTCGGTCCGAAGCGGAAGCCGGTAATGACTTCATCAAAGATCAGCAGTGCACCGCCGCGATCGGCTTCGGCCCGAAGATGTTCAAGAAAACCATCCTGCGGCAAAACCAGCCCCATATTTCCGGCCACCGGCTCAACGATAATGGCCGCGAGTTCATTCCCGTAATTTTTAACGATCTGAGAGACCGCCTCTTTGTCGTTGTAGGCCGGAAGAAAGACATCGCCCTCATTGATATAAACACCTGCTGAGGAGGAGATGCCGCCTGTCAAAAGGCCGCTGCCTGCACCGACCAGCAGTCCGTCTGAATGGCCGTGATAACCGCCGGCAAACTTGATGATTCGGCGGCGGCCGGTAAATCCGCGAGCCAGCCGCAACGCCGTCATGACGGCTTCCGTGCCGGAGTTGACCAGCCTGACTTGATCCATCGAAGGAACCCTCGCGCAAAGCAACTCGGCAAATTCAACCTCCCCCGGGGTGTTGATACCGAACGTCATGCCGTCGCGGGCGGCGGCGGTAGCGGCTTCAACGACCTCGGCCCGGGCGTGCCCGAGAATCAATGGACCCCACGAACCGCAGAAGTCAATCAGCTCGCGCCCTTCGACGGTGGTAATCCGTGCGCCTTTGCCCTTGGTCACATAAACCGGGTTGCCGCCCACCGCATTAAACGCCCGCACCGGACTGTTCACTCCGCCTGGGATTACTGCCACTGCCCGATCAAACCATTCCTGTGAATTCATTTCGGTCTCCAAAAAGCACTAAACAAGACAAGATTCAGCTTCAATTAAATCGGCCGTCGAGCCTATCATCCCGACCGCATGCCAAAAAGACAGAACATCTACCTGCTGATGTTTTTTGCCGCCACCCTCCTGCTTGGCGGCTGCGGCGAACGCCCGCGCACCTACAGCGGATCCGCCAGTTGCAGGGAGTGCCACGAAAAATTCTACCAACTCTGGGCACCGTCGCATCACGGCAAGGCGCTCCAGCCGTGGTCTGCCGAACTGGCCGCCATGCTACCTCCGCAACCCGAACCGATCGAGGCGGACGGCAGTCTGTTTCAGGCCACCATCACGCCGGAAAAAGGCTGGGTCACCGAAAACGGTACAAACCAATTTACCATCGCTTATGCCATCGGCGGAAAAAATTATTACAACTTCCTCACTCTGTTAGACGACGGTCGCCTGCAGGTTCTCCCTATATTTTACGATGTGCGGAATAAAAAATGGGCCAACACCACCCAAAGCATGCTGCGGCATTTTGATGACGGAAGGATAGATACGGCGCTACACTGGCGCGACTCCATGCTCACCTTCAACGCCGCCTGCTTCAGCTGTCACGTCAGCCAGATCGATTCCAACTACGACCCTGACACGGATACCTACGCCACCACCTGGAACGAACCGGGCATCAGCTGCGAATCGTGCCACGGCCCCGCCTCCGAACATATCCGTGTGTGCAAGGCGGCACCGACCAACGCGCCACCCAAAGACCTGCGGCTTATCTCGTGGAAAAAGATGACCGTCCAGCAGCAGAACGACTCCTGTGCCGGCTGCCACACCAAAGGAGCTCCTATCAGCAAGGGCTATGAAACCGGCGAACGCTACTGGGATCACTACGACCTGGTTACCTTTGAAAATGCCGACTATTACTCCGACGGACGCGACCTTGGTGAAAACTACACCATGGGCAGCTGGCTGCTCAGCCCCTGCACGAAGAACGGTGACTTCAGCTGCACCCACTGCCACACCTCCAGCGGGCGCAATAAGCACAAGGACGCCCCGAACAACGCTTGCCTCCCCTGTCATCAGCAACGGGTTGAAAACGCCGCCGGGCATATGCACCACCCCAAAGGAGGCGCGACAACATGCGTTCAGTGTCACATGCCGATGAACCCGTTCGGCGGCATGAACCAGTCCGACCACTCCATGCGTCCGCCCATGCCCAACCTCAGCAAAGCTGTCGGTTCCCGCAATGCCTGCATCATGTGTCACAAAGATAAAGATAATGACTGGGCTCTGGAAAAGGTGCGTTCCTGGCATCCGGATTTTGACAAAGACACCGCACCTGAAATGAAACGCGCCCTGCTCGTCGATGCCCTGCGCAAAGGCGACTGGCAGAAACTGCCGGATGCGCTGGTTTATATCGCCGGCCCAGCCGCCGATCCGCTCTTCGTCACCACGCTCATCCGCCTGCTGCCGCCCTCCGGCGATCCGCACCAGCACGCCATTTTGCGCGACCTGCTGAGCAAGGCCACCCATCCGCTGGTGCGCTCCGCCGCAGCCACCGCGCTGGATGCCGATAACAATCCGGCCGACCGCGCCGCGCTCTTTGCCGCACTCACCGACGACACCCGCCTCGTCCGCATCCGCGCCGCCGACCGCCTCATCGCTCTGCCGAAAAACGATATTCCCAAAGAGAATCGCAAAGCCTTTGATGCGGCGGCTAAAGAAATGTGGACCTCCATCAACATCCGCATGGATCATTGGAGCGCCCCGTTCAATGCAGGCAACATTCTGATGCGTCAGAAAAACTATCAGGAAGCCGCCGCGAAATACGAACGGGCGCACAAACTGCGTAACGACATCCCGCAACCGCTCATCAACGGTTCCATGGCCTATGCCAACGCCAAAAAACTGTCGGAAGCCGAAGTCCTCCTGAAAAAGGCAACCGTCCTGCCAGAGCCTTCCGCCGATGCCCACTTTAATCTCGGACTGCTCTATGCGGAACAGGGCCGCACCGCCGAAGCCGAAAAAGAACTTTACCGGACGCTGGAACTCGCGACGAACAACGCGGCCGCCGCCTGTAATCTGGCCATATTAAAAGCGGAGCGGGATTATCCGGAAACCTTCCGCCTGTTGAATCTGGCGGTTAAGAGTGACCCGTACAACCCGCGCTACGTACAGACTCTGGCGTTCTACTACCTGCGAACCCGGCAAAACGATCTGGCGAAAAAAGTCATCGAACAGGCCTTCGCACGCGGCGTCAATTCATCCGAAATCCAAAGCATGTACCGCCAGCTGCGCTGAGCGGTTAATCGCGCAGGAATTCGTTATAGCGGCTGGTCTAATACGCGGTATGCCGAGGGGGAATGGCCGGTTTTACGTTTGAAGAAGGCCGAGAAGTGATTCTGATTTTTGAAGCCGAGATCTTCGGATATCTGGCGGACGGGCCGGTCGGTTTTACGCAATAACTCAGACGCTTTTTTGATGCGGAGGTTGAGGTGATACTCCGCCGGTGCTTCGCCGGTCTTTTCCTTGAACACTTTGCGGAACCACGAATAGCTGACATAAAGATTTTCAGCCAGCTCTTTCATATCAAGCGCGGAATGCAGATTAGTACCGATCATTTCTTCTGCCTGCTCAATGACACTTAAGACATAGGCGCGACTCGGATTGCGTCCGGTAGTGCGCAGTCGCAGACCCAGTTCCTGAGCCCCTTTTTTCATGATGTCGGCAATCTCCGGAAAACGGCGAACCGGCAGCTGGGAGGAAGGGCCTGTGGTCCACAAGGCGGCAACCACTTTGCGCTCCGCATCAAAAACCGGAACGCCGACGCAATGACACCCCTCAATTTGTTCGGAAACATCGATGGCGTAACCCTTTTCCACGACGGACTCCAGTTCCATAGAAAACTCCTGACGGCTGGTAATTGTACCGGGCGTATACTTTTGAAAGTCCATGCAGGAGTAGTACGCTGACCGCTCATCCGGCGGAAGATAAGCCAGCATGGCCTTTCCGGGCGCAGATGTATGCAGGGGAAACCGGAAGCCAACCTCAATGTGAAATGCAAATCCGGCCGTGCCATCGACCGTCGCCAGCACGATTCCGGTCGGCTCTCCCGACACCAAACACCCCAAGCCGATCGTCTGCCCCAGCTGTGCTTCAAGCTGACGCATGACGCTTTTTGCTCTGGGTATCAGTTCTTCAGGAAACATAGTCTCAAATTGTACATAAAAAAAACGCACTTCATATATATATCTGATTCAAAATTCAGCTTATATTCACGCATCTTAGATTCAACAGGAGGTTTTATGCATACACATCTGGTTCGCACATCATCGCTCATCACGCTATCATTCTTGCTTTGCGCCGCCGTTCAGGCCGAGCCGATCAAACATCGTTTTCTCGCGGTCGATGAATCGCGCTCGCAGTTGCACTATGTCGACCAGTTCGATTCTTCCAAGGATTGGACAATCAAAT
>JBILEA010000127.1:0-7454 GCA_044352355.1 Pontiellaceae bacterium
AGTTTTCACAGCCGAAGCCTTTCAGTGAATGCACTTTGAAATGGCGCAACAAAACCTCTTCGGCATTTTTGGACTCAAACGTCCAATCCTCGCCGATCGTCTTGAGCGTGCGGCCCATGACCGCCAGGATTTCTGCATCGTTTGCGGCGGACTCGGCGACGATACACTCCTGCGGCGCGTAGCGGGCCAGATTGCCCGAGAGTGCGCCGGCACTGGTTGACTCTTCAATCCAGAATGCGCCGGTCGAAAGATCCAGCATTGCCAGACCGAAGCGTTCGTTTTCACGGACAAGGCTTGCGAGATAGTTATTTTTCGTCCGGTCGAGCGATGTCTCATCCAGCACGGTGCCGGGCGTCACCACCCGGGTAATTTCGCGCTTCACAATACCCTTGGCGGCGGCGGGATCTTCGACCTGTTCGCAAATGGCCACTTTTTTGCCCGCAGCAATCAGCTGAGCTAAATACCCTTCGGCGGCATGGTAGGGTATGCCGCACATGGGGATATCATGGCGCTTCGTCAGCGTGATATCGAGAATGCGTGCCGCCTCCTTGGCATCTTCCATGAACATTTCATAGAAATCACCGAGGCGGAAAAAGAGAATGGTATTCTCCGGCAGTTCGCGGCGGATTCGCCGATACTGATCCATCATCGGTGTGGTTTTTTCTGCCATAGCCCGCACAAGCTAACAAAGCAGAGTTCCAATGTCTGGAAAAAAAACCGGAATCTGGATTGTCTGGGTCTTCCGCCGGAACGGCAGGGCTAAATCAGTCCGGACAGAGCTGCAAGGATCATGCCGATGACAACGCCGTAAATGGCGTGGTGGTATTTACCGTAAACCCGCGCGGCGGGCAGCAGTCCGTCGAGCGCGATGAAGACCATGATGCCGGCAGCGGCGGCCGTGAGCAGGTCGAGCGCGGCACCGCTCATGAAGCGGTAAAGCAAGGTGTAGACAATCAGCGCGCCGAGCGGTTCGGCCAGTCCGGTGAGCGATGAAAATCCGCACGCTTTAGTCCGGCTGCCCGTGGCATGATACATCGGCAGCGAGGTGGCGATGCCTTCGGGAATGTTATGTAGAGCTAGTGCAACCGCCGCGCCGATGGCTACCGGCGCGGGCGCGTGCAGCGCCGCGATGAAGATGGCGAGGCCTTCCGGGAAACTGTGTGCGGCAATGGCCAGCGCGGCAGGCATGCCGGTACGACGGAAGGCCGGGTTTTCCTTTAAATCTTCAATGAGGTAGGGCTCGTGCGGGTTTCCAAAGTTTGGAACCAGTTTGTCAATCAGTGCGGTAATCAGAAATCCGCCGAAAAAGGCCGCGACGGCAGATACCGAGCCTCCGAGACCTGCTTCGGCAAGCGGCATCATTTGCCGGAAGGCGATCCAGAGCAGCAGTCCGGTGGATACGCCGAGAAAGAAGGAAAAGCGTCGTGCGCCGGAGCGCCGCGTAAAAAGTGCCAGCAGACTGCCGATTCCGGTGGCCAGTCCGGCGGCTAGCGTTAGACCGAAGGCGAACCAGACGGTTTGTGAGCTTTCGAACATTTCGTGGTTTTCAATCAGATGCTCAATCAGCATTTTGGTTCCGAGTCCGATCAATACCAGCCCGCCGAAAACCTCCATTTTCTTTTCATTCAGGTGGCCGAAAAGACGGCCGAAGTAAACGCCCGCAAAGGAGAGGGCAAAGGTGACCAGTCCGATGATCAGCACTGGCTGAAGAATGGAGACGCGCAGCATGGAGAGGCTGATGCCGATGGCGAAGGCATCAATACTGGTGGCGAAAGCGAGCGTCAGCAGGGTTGGCAGATGCAGCGGATTTTTCGGGCCGTCCTCTGTGTCTTCGGGTTGCATCGCCTGAATAATCATGTGTCCGCCGACAAAAAGAAGCAGGCCGAACGCGACCCAGTAGTCCACGACGGAGATAAAACGGTAAGCCCACCGGCCGACCGCCCAGCCGAGCACCGGCATAACCGCTTGAAAAATACCGAAAGCCGCGCCGACGAGCAGGGCGTGACGTGCCTTAAGGTTCTTGATGGTAATGCCGCTGGTGATGGAAACTGCAAAGGCGTCCATCGCCAGACCGAGCGCAATCAGAAGGATGGAAAGTAAGGTCATAGGGGTGAAAAGTATCCTTTTTTTTGACAATTGCCAGCTTCGAGCCGGTTAAACCAGACTTTGTTCAAGTTCGGTTTTCACCTTTTTCCAGTCGGGGAGGTGGCTGCTCAACAGGCGGTAGAATGACTTGTCATGCGCGGTGTGGGTGATATGGCAAATCTCATGGGTCAGTACATAGTCAATCTGATGCCGTGAGGCCTTAATTAACGCCAGATTAAGGCATATCCGGCCTGTTTTGCGGGAGTAGCTTCCCCAGCGCCTTGTCATGGAGCGGATGACCAGCCCGGGCCGGTTTTTGAGGGCAAATTGCGCGGTGCAATGGTCGAGCCGTTCCGCGAAGTGCTGCCGGGCTTTTCCGGCATACCACGCATCAAGCAGCTTTTTGGTGTGAAGCCGGTTCTGCGGGAAGAAACTGAAAACCGTCAGCGTTCCCTGCTGGAGCGAAACCCGTTCCTGTTCTTCCGCTTTGCGGATGAGCAGTTTGTAGTTTCGACCCAGATAGCGGAAGGTTTCCCCGCTGATGTATTCCTTTCGGGCTCTGGGCTTGAACCGGGAGAAATACCGCTGATGCTTCAGCACCCAGCGGAATTTACGTTGCAGGAAGCCGTTGATCTTTTCTTCCGTGGCGTGCAGGGGCGCTTTAACCCGCACCGACTGATCGGGATGCACGGTAATCGCAAGCGTTTTACGTGCTTCCAGCGTCAAGTCATAGTCGAATGCGACCTGCTCGTATGTAAACCGCTTTTGCATGGCTAAGCCGGTTCGTCTTTGTTCTGTACCGCCAGATCCCAGATCATTGAAAGAATGGCGTCAATTTCATCCAGCGTTAGCGAAGCGCCGTATTTATTTTTAACGGTGTCGAAAAGGTAGTCTTCTATCTCACCGCGAACCCGTCGTTCCACTTCGATGTCGCTGTCCCAGTCCACAATCTTATGCTGTTCGATCAGCTGATAGATGGTCTCAACCACGGAGCAAAGCTGTTCCGTGGTCAGCGGATGTTCGGCCAGCCGTTTTTTAAGGTTCCGGAAATACGGATGCAGCGGTTTGTTCTCCTTGATCGGGGCGGGAATATCGCTGTCCTCATAATCGACCACCTGCCCTTGAACCTGTCTGACTTCGCCCAGCAGCGCCTTCACATCCTCTTCCTTGGCGCTTCTCAGTTCGGCAATCAGTCGGGAAATCTTCTCGCTAAAATGGCGGTAGAACTCCGGGTCTTTGCTGTAGTTCTCTTTGATCGTCCGCTCGGTCTGGGCGGCGATGGCTTCCGCTTTAGATTTATCGGATAAACCCCGTTCCGCTTTTTCAATGTAGGCGTTGAATTCCGCCGACTCAGAAACGCAGATCGGTTCGGCCAGTTCGGTCACATAATCCGCCGAAACATATTTATCCAGAATACGGCGGATTTGATCTTCGTATTTTGAAAAATCGACCGTTTCCGCGTTTTTGATCTTCTGGATTTTCTTCAGTTCCACAAACCGTTTCAAATCCAGCGCAAACCGGCGGAGTTTTTCTTCGTCGAACTTCTGAGTGAAATCATAAAGCATTTGGCATGTAGAGAACTGACGGGTGAACTCATCCACCAGCTCATAGAAATTTTCGCGGGTTTCGATGTCGTCTTCCAGAATCCGGATATATTCCTCCGTATCCTGTTTGTTGCGGACAGAATTGAAGATGCCGTGCAATTCCTGATAAATCCGCTCCAGACCGTCAATTTTCTCATCGGTATTCAGCAGAGCCCGTTCAATGTCTTCCGGTTCATAGTTGGAAAACAGTTCCATCGCATCGCGCAAATTTTTGGCGTTCTTGGAATAATCGATCACAAAGCCGTTTACCTTGGCTTCCTTGCCCTTGTCACCGTCGAAGAGACGATTCACGCGGGCGATAGCCTGAAGCAGATTATGATCCTTCAGTTGCTTCGCCAGATAGAGAAACGTATTGCGCGGGGCATCGAAGCCGGTCAGCAGCTTATCCACCACGATCAGCATCCGCACGCCGTCCGGATTGTCTCTAAAATCGTCGATCAGGTCTTTTTCCCGTTTCAGCAGTGACGAGCCGTAGCGGTGCTTTTCATCGGCCAGAAACCGCACCACTTCCTTTTTATGTTCGGCCAGCAGATCGTCTTCTTCCTTATCGGCAGATTCTGAAATAATCACATCGGTCGGGACGCGGTCTTGCAGGGAAAACGCCTTCTGAAACATCACCGCCGCATATTTGGAAGGAGCCACCACCTGAGCCTTCAGGCCGGTATCGACGAAGCGGGTATAGTGTTCCAGAATATCCAGCGCAATCGTTTCAATCCGCTGGGAAGTTTCCTCGATAATCTGCGACGAACTGAACTTCTGCTGGAGGTCTTTCTTCTGCTCTTCGCTCAGCTCTTTGGTGATGGTGTCATAAAACTGATCCAGCAGCTTTTGCTGGACGCTCAGCTCCACATAGCGCGGCTGGTAAATCAGCGGCAGCACTACGCCGTCCGCTTTCGCTTCGGAAATCGTATAGGCGTCGATGATGCCGCCGAACTTGGCCGCGCTCGACTTCTCCTTTTTCATCAGTGGCGTGCCGGTAAAGCCGATCTGACAGGCCTTCGGCAAAACCAGATTCAGCTCGGTATTAGCCTGGCCCGCCTGAGAGCGGTGTGCTTCATCGATCAGCACAAATACATTCGGGTCATTGTCCACAAAATCGCGGGCGGAACGACCAGCCTCGAATTTGTGGATTAGAGCGGTAATAACCCGCTGATCTTTTTCTTTGATCAGTTGCAGCAGTTCGCCGCTGCTGGTTGTCTTTTTGACATCCTTCTTGATGTTACAGGCGGCGAAAGTATCGGCAATCTGACGGTCGAGGTCGCGCCGGTCGGTTACCACCAGCACGCGGGGCAGAATAATGTCTGGATCGTCAATCAGACACTTCACCAGCATTACCATCGTCAGACTCTTGCCGGAGCCTTGCGTATGCCAGATCAGCCCGCCGCGCCGCCGTCCGTACTCATCGAACGTCTTCAGCCGATCCATCGTCTTTCGGATGGCGAAATACTGCTGATAGCGGGCGACCTTCTTGATGCCCTTGTCGTAGAGAATAAAATTGCGCACCAGATCCAGCATCCGCTCCGGACGCAGCAGGGAATAAATTCCGCGATCCTGTTCCGTAACTATTCGCGTTGGGGCGACAGGCATTTCACCCCTGCACAGATCATTCACGATTTGCGCACGAACCTCCGGCTCAACCGGCTTGTTGATGATGTCGGAAACTTCCGCGGCGAAAACCGCCGGATCGGTATCCTTTTCCTTCCAGTGCGAATAAAAGCGGGATGGCGTCAGCATGGTGCCGTATTTCAGTTCCCGCCCGTTGGTCGCGATCAGCAGTTGCGGAAAAATGAAAAACTTCGGGGTTTCCGTGCGGCCCTGATTACGCACCATCTGCGCGACCGCTTCCGCCACCTTAACCGATGACTTTTTATTTTCAATCACAGCAAACGGAATGCCGTTCACGAAAACGACAATGTCCGGACGCCGGTTAGAGGGCGAAACATCTTTCGCCCCTTCCGACAATTCAAACTCGGCGCAAACGTGGAAGGTGTTTTTGTGCCATTCGTTGCCCCAGGCGATAAAACGCATTTGCGGAGAAGTGCGCCGTCCGTCAATCAGCTCCGAAACGCCGCACCCGGCCAGCAACAGGGAATAGATTTCCTCCGACGCCTTGAACACGCCCGCGCCCATATCGATCTGCTGCTCCGCCTTGAAAATCTCATCGCGGATGCTTTTGCCGGAAATGTTCGGGCCGTTGATCTTGCGCAGTGCGTCGAACGCGATGGTTCGCAGAATATACTGCGAAGAACCTTCGCGCAGCTTGGCGACTTCAGCGCGGGAAATGTAGGTGTAGCCGAGATTCACCAGCTCCAGCAGAGCGGGAATCTGCGACGACGACGCTTCATCAAAATCCGGCAGGCCGCCCGATGCGGAATGATGAATAGAGAATGGTGAATTATGAGTTAAATATTCCGAACTATTTTCCATTTAAGCCATCCTTCGTTGCTTTGACGATAGACGTCAGAATACGAACAATCTCATCGGATTCCTTGATGACATCGATCAATTGAGGGGACAGGCTATCATCGGAGGCGGAGATCAGGCGGAGCCAGTAGAGAGTTTCCCTTGCTTCCTTGCAGGCGATAGACATTTTAGAAAGAAAATCAGCACGGCTTTGTCCGGCCTGAGCTTCTTCAATGTTGGCTCCGACAGAAGTTCCTGACCGAATCAATTGGCTGATCAATGTTCGGTTGATCTTCCGTTCATCTTCAAGAAATCGGCAGATTTTTACGATCCGCAGAGCAAATTCAAAAGACCGGTCTGTAACGTCTATCTTCATGCCAATTCTCCATTCACCATTCTAAATTCCATATTCAGTTTCCATTCCCTATTCACCATTCAGAATTCACTATTTGCCAGCAAAAGCTGGCAGCCTAACGGTGCCGGTGACCAAATTATTCAACAGAAACTTTTTCTGATCTTTCCACAGCGCCAACTTTTTCTCCAGCGCCTCAATCTCTCCGTCCGCCGCCGACAGCACCTCCGCAATCGCCCGCTGTTCTTCGAGTGGGGGAAGCGAAATCTTTGTTTTTTCAAAATCACGTTTGGATAATTCAAGGAAGGTGCTTCCAGATGAAAAGCGGATGAAATGATTTTTTAATGTTGTTAACACGTAGTAAATGAACGTGCAGTCGGTTTGATTACTAGGAACAAGGCTCTTAAATCCCTGGTTGGTTGCCATAGGAACGGAATTGATTGCGCAGGCGCCGACCGTTGCGCGGGTGCAGACAATTATGGAATTAGGCGGAAGGATAGTTGCAGAGCTTTTTTTCAACCCAAGTTCCGAGAGTGTGCGATCTGTCTTTTCTATGAATCGTGTTTCCAGTTTTGCAAATTCTGTCGGTGTGCACCATGGAATGCCTCCGTTCCAATATCTGGAATCTTCTGTTTCAGGGGTTCCGCCGCTGATTGTTTTTCCCAAGCTTCCCAGCTTCACCGTTTTCCAATCCTTGGGAATTCGACATTCACTATTCGATATTCGACATTCGCTGTCTTTCGGCTTAAACGCCGGAAGGCGTTTTTCCCCCGAAAGCAGCGCCTGCATCAGCCCCTTTTTGATCAGCCGCTTTTTGACGATTTTGTTTTCCAATGTTCGGACGCCCTTGTCCCAGCACTCCAGTACCTCCGCAATCGCCTCCTGCTCGGGAAGCGGGGGGAGCGCTATAATGAAATCAGATAGAACCTCTTTCGTTATTGTTTTAATTGTTCCGCCCGGGGCCGATCGCTTTTCTTTGTCGAAAAGCAAATAGACCGAATGCATGAAAA
>JBILEA010000128.1:0-7427 GCA_044352355.1 Pontiellaceae bacterium
TATTCACGCATCTTAGATTCAACAGGAGGTTTTATGCATACACATCTGGTTCGCACATCATCGCTCATCACGCTGTCATTCTTGCTTTGCGCCGCCGTTCAGGCCGAGCCGATCAAACATCGTTTTCTCGCGGTCGATGAATCGCGCTCGCAGTTGCACTATGTCGACCAGTTCGATTCTTCCAAGGATTGGACAATCAAATTCCCCAACCGGTATCGCGATGTGCAATTCCTTAATGACCGGGTGCTCGTCAGCACTCTGGACGGGTATGAAGAGTATGACTTCAACACCCAGAAAAAGTTGAAAACCGTGGCGGATGCCGCATACCGCACAACCGAAACCGTGGTGCGCCTGCCCAACGGACATACGATTCTCGGATGTAACAGCAAACAAAACGACCAACCCTGTATTCGCGCCTTTGAGCTCGACGAAAACGATGCCGTGATGCGCACCGTTACCTATGCAGGATTAATCAACCTACGCCTGCTGCGCCCTGCAACGGACGGCACCCTCCTGTTCGGATCAGATAAGCTGGTGGCGCGAGGCATGTGGGACGGCACAGTAAAAACCTTCCCGATCTCCACGAACAAGCGGCACATCTACGAAGTGGAAGAGCTGGCGAATGGGAACTATCGCGTTTCCTGCGGTTACGGCGTGACGCTCGAAGAGTGGACTCCGAACGGAGAATTTGTCCGTACGATTGCCGACGGGAAAGCAGCCGATGGACTTTTCTGTCATTTCTTCGGCCGGGCGCAACGACTGGAGAACGGTCACTGGGTGGTCAGCAACTGGACCGGGCACGGCGCGCAAGACAGCGAAAAAGGGCCGCAATTGATCGAATTTGATGAAACCGGAAAGGTCGTCTGGAACTGGCACGACCCGAAACGCGCCGGCTCAGTCCACGGCGTAATCGTCCTGAATTAAAGCAATCTGGAAAATGCATGACCTTTGATTACTACATCCCGACGAAAATCCTGTTTGGTGCAGGAAAACTCAACCAACTGGCCACGGAAAAACTGCCCGGCAAAAAAGCGTTAATCGTGATCTCCAGCGGCACCTCCATGCGGAAGTTTGGCTATCTCCAGCGGCTCGAAAGCCTGCTGAAACAGCAGCACATCGAATCGATCGTTTACGACAAGATCCTGCCCAATCCAATTAAAACGCATGTGATGGAGGGCGCGGCGCTTGCCAAAAAAACGGGCTGCGACTTTGTGATCGGCCTCGGCGGCGGCTCGTCGATTGATGCCGCCAAAGCGATTGCCGTGATGGCCGTCAACCCCGGCGACTACTGGGATTATATTAACGGCGGCTCCGGCAAAGGGCTACCGGTTCAAAACGGCGCGCTACCAATTGTCGCCATCACCACCACCGCCGGAACCGGTACCGAAGCCGACCCGTGGACCGTCATTACCCACGGAAACGAAAAGATCGGCTTCGGCAATCCGGACTTCACTTTTCCGGTTCTGTCCGTGGTCGATCCGGAACTGATGACTTCTGTGCCGCCGCAACTGACGGCCTTTCAGGGGTTCGATGCCTTTTTCCATTCTGTTGAGGGCTATATTGCCAATATTGCCACGCCCATGAGCGATCTCTATGCGCTCGAAAGCATCCGGCTGATCGCTGAATATCTCCCGCGCGCCGTTGCCGACGGATCCGATCTGGATGCCCGCGAAAACGTGGCGCTGGCCAATACGCTCGCAGGCATGGTAGAGTCGACCTCCTGTTGCATTTCCGAACATTCACTCGAGCATGCCATGAGCGGAATGCACCCGGAACTTCCGCACGGTGCGGGGCTGATTATGCTTTCAGAAGCGTACTTCTCGCACTTCGCAAAAACCTGCCAAACGCGCTACGCCCGGATGGCGCAGTCTATGGGGGGGACCGATTTTGTGCAATCGCTGATTACACTGCAGAAAGCCTGCGGTGTGCGCGGCTTAAAAATGTCGAATTACGGCATCACGGAGGATGAGTTGCCTGCAATCGCCGAAAACGCGCGCGCCACCATGGGATTTCTGTTCAGCCTTGATCCCTCTCCCCTTTCTCATACAGAAACAATGTCCATATTGACAACCGCGTACAAAAAAGCAGCCGTATGAAAACAAGAAACCTGAGCCTACTTCTAGCCGCTTTGAGCCTGTTTGGTTTTTCAGCCGGCGGGGAACAGCTGACACTGCCCGCCAAAAAAGCAGGCCCAAAAGGGTGAAGTCACTAAACTGGAAGGAAAACTACGATGAATAAACAAGCCATGCTATTGATCTCCGCCCTTCTTCCGCTCGGGCTGGGTGCGGCCACGCTTGGTTTTTCGTGCATTGCGCCCCGCTCTGTTGGAGCGGATAAACCCAATTTCATCGTAATTTTAACTGATGACCAGGGATACCAGGACCTTGGGTGTTTTGGCTCTCCCAACATTAAGACGCCCAACATCGATCGCATGGCCAGTCAGGGCATGCGGTTTACGGATTTTTATTCGGCTGCTGCGACCTGTACGCCGTCGCGAGCGGCGCTTTTGACTGGTTGTTATCCAGAGCGGGTAGGCAACCTTGCCGTCCTCTTTCCTGAGGCCGGCCTTGACCGTCGCTACAGGGGGCTGAACCCGAAAGAAACCACCATAGCTGAGATGCTCAAGGCCGAGGGCTATGCCACGGCCTGTATCGGCAAATGGCACCTCGGCCATCGGGCGGAGTTTCTGCCCACGAATCAAGGTTTTGACTCGTATTTGGGGATTCCCTACAGCAACGACATGTATCCGGCCAGGAGTATGAAATATGCGGCGGATTGCCTTTGGCGCGAAGGGGTGACTCCGCAAAAACTGAAGGAGATTTTTGCCGGGCCGGAGGCCATGGTTTGGCCGTTTCGCCCGGCGGAAATGAAAGACAAGGTCCCGCTGATGCGCGATCTGGAGTGCATTGAATTTCCGGCCGACCAAAGCACCCTTACCAAGCGATACACTGAAGAGGCCCTCAAGTTTATCACGAGCAATCGTGACAAGCCGTTCTTTCTCTATTTGCCGCACACGATGCCGCACACCCCTCTGTACGCCTCTCCCGAGTTCGAAGGTAGGAGCGATGCCGGCCTGTACGGTGACTGTGTGGAGGAGATCGACTGGAGCGTGGGCCAAATCGTCAAGACCCTCCAGGCGCATGACCTCGACAAGAACACGCTCATCGTCTACACGTCTGATAACGGGCCTTGGATACTCGGCAAAGCCACTGATAAGGTCAAGGGCAATATGAACCGGCGGGTCGGCGGATCGGCGCTGCCGCTTCGTGGTTCCAAGTTTACCCGATGGGAAGGGGGTATGCGCGTGCCAACGGTTATGTGGTGGCCCGGACGCATTCCCGCCGGCAAAGTATGCACTGAGATCGCCGGGGCCATCGACCTGCTGCCGACATTGGCGGAGCTCTCCGGCGCAAAACTGCCATCAGAGAAGATCGATGGAAAGAGCATTGTTCCTCTGATCGAAGCAAGGCAGGGCGCAAAGAGCCCCCACGAAGCCTATTTCTACCTACAGAGCCACGGCACCAGTCCCACCTCAGGAGTGCGGTGCGGGAATTGGAAATTGCTGGGCGATGAACTCTTTAATCTGGCTGACGATATATCCGAGAGCAAAAACGTTGCTGCCGGAAATCCGGAGGTCACGGCACGATTAAAGAAGCTACTTGATGAGTACAGGCAAGAACTGTCTGAAAATAAACGTCCTCCCGGAATGCTCGATGAACAATGAGCAAGTAGGGGGCTCGGGGTCGAACTTCCACTTTGCTCCCATCATCGGTTCCAAATTTAATTCAAACATCCGAGCATATGAGTAATAAAAGGAATGCAGTTATGACTTTTAAAAAAGACGTTAAAAAGATCTTGGTTTTGGCTGGCGCGCTGGCGTTAATCATTGTCAATGTGGATGCAGCCATGGTTCGCTTTGACCTGGGAAATGAACATAATAACAGGGGAGGAAAAAGGTCTTTGAGTTCTTTGAGTTATAGCCATGGAATTTTGCACAATTGGCAAAAACAGGGTTGGATAGAGTGGGAGATTCGCATCATGGACGCGGGCGAGTATCGAATCGTGCTGGACTATTCCGCCGCATCTGAAGCCGGCGGGGAGCTGCTTGTCTCAATAAATGATTCACCTGCTCTGCAAGTGGAGTTACCGCCAACCGGTGGCTGGGAAAAGTTCAAGCAAAAGCTTTCTGAAAAAACTGTTTACCTGTCAGCCGGGAAGCATAAATTAAAATTAACGCCATTGGCCTGCAAAGGCGACAATCTCTTCATCAATCTCCGTGGGCTCAAGTTAACGCAACGCGCCGAATTGGTTGATTTATCGTTTATTAAACCGCCAGCGGCCCCGTTGGACGCTCCGGCGGTTTCCTCTGCCTGGGTCGAGGCCATGATCACTGCCCGTGGTTTGAATATTGAAGATGTTGCGGAATTCGCAGAAAAAATGTGGCGCGCCTATCCCCTGCAGTGTGATTGGTTTTTCCAGGATAATACCTCTCATGACGGGCCCGGGGCCGATTATGGATTTGATTTCCGCAACGATTTCACCCGGTTTTTAGCAGCGAAAAACACCGAGGGGATGCAACAACTGCTGAAAAAAGTCGCGCGGGACCTTCGGGTAGAGGTTGAATGTCCCGAGGATCCGAAAGCGATCTTAATGGGTTATGTGGAATTGTGTCAAAAACGGCGTTTGCAGCGCTTGGTTCCACTGCAAGCCAAATGTAATCAGATAGTCTATGCCAAACATCATAATCTGGGGACTATTTACTTGGCTACCGAGCTCCAATGGTGTTGTCCTAGACAAGAGGCGCAAAGCTGTGTTCCTGGCTCAGAATTGCGGCTCATCACCTTGCCGAGCGCAAGTTCTCCCTTTACCAAGGACGAGCTCCTTTTTGATGCAAAAAGTGGAATCGTGCGTGATCCGGAACTCTCCTTTGATGGTGAACGGTTGCTTTTCGCATGGAGAAAAACCTATTCGGAATCGTATAAAATTTTTGAGATGAAAGTGAAAACCGGTGAAATCCGGCCATTGACAACGCCGGATTCGTACGGTGCCGATTTTGAGCCATGCTATTTACCCAACGGCGATATCATCTTCAGTTCACAACGCTGTGTTCAACCGGTAACCTGTGGCGGGGGTGAGAGTTTTAACCTCTATATCATGAACCAAGATGGCAAATACGCTCGTCGCCTGGGATTTGACCAGACCCAGACCGCATTCCCACATCTGCTGGATGATGGCCGGGTGGTTTATACCCGCCGTGATTATAACGACCGTGGCCAAACCTACTCCCATGCGCTTTTTGTCATGAATTCGGACGGCACCTCGCAAACGGAGTACTACGGCAACCAAACCAGCGAGCCCACCAGTTTTCAGCATACCAGGGCCATACCGGGAACAGGGACGACCTTGAGTATTGCTGGTGGCTACCACACCAGCCAGGGAGGGAAGCTGGTAATCATCGATCCCCGTAAAGGCATGCAGGATTACCAGGGGTTGACTTTCATCAACTGGGATCATACGAAAAAAATCAGTTGGGGTGATTTTTTTGGCCGTGAAGGCGATCAATATGCCTATCCATATCCCTTGGATGCCGAGTCGTTTTTGATTTCTTATGAACCCATAGGTGGGTATCTTTTTAATAAAACCGGGCTCGGTATTGGCTCTGAATCCGTGATGTGTTACAAAACCTATTTCATGACCATGGACGGAACGCGGGAAGTGCTGGCCGCCGATTCACGGATATCCTGCACACAGGCCGTTCCGGTCATGCCCCGGTCTGTGCCGCGCCAGCGCGCCTCGACGGTGGACTATACGAAACGTGACGGGCTGCTTTATGTTCAGGATGTCTATTTTGGCCCTGGCGCCAAAGGAGTAACGCGTGGTATAATCAAAAAAATCCGGGTCAACCGGTTGTTTTACAAGGCGGCGACTGTCGGGGGCGCAAACTGGCGCCCACCGCGTAATGAGGTTGGTCCAGGTAAAAAATATTCGGGAATCGGCATTCTTTCAGTAACTCCGGCTGGGGTTGGGACCGCGTCATTTGAAACCAAAGAGATCCTGGGCGAAGTCGAGGTCCATGCCGATGGTTCCGCCATGTTTGAAGTTCCGGCTCGCGCGCCACTCTATCTGCAATTGATCGATGCTAATGGCGATACGGTCCAGACCATGCGCAGTTGGGCGACGTTGATGCCCAACGAGAAATTCTCCTGTGTTGGTTGTCACGAAGACAAAAACAGTCCACCCCTGACTACTGGGCATGTTACCGAAGCCATGAAAAAAGCGCCGCAGAAATTGCAGCCATTCTACGATCTCTCAGGCAAGCCCTTCAGCTACGCCAAGTCGATTCAGCCGATCTGGAATCGCCATTGTGTTTCCTGTCATGCTCCAGGCAAGGAGGCGGCAAAAATTGATTTGACCGATACGATTGTCATCGATGATCCAACCGAAACCGGCTGCAACTCCACACGTCGCCGCTTCTATCAATCTTACCTGACGCTCTTGCAAGTGAAACCTTGTAAAGAGGATAGCAAAAAACTGGATCCCGGCAGGCCTAATGAATGGGTGGACTACTATACCCGTTTGTTGACCGTAGAACCGATTCCGCCTTACTATGCCGGAGCCGCCAAAAGCGGTCTGCTGCAGATGTTGCGCAAGGGACATCAAAAGGTTCAACTCTCCACAGAGGAACTCAATAAAATTTCTGCCTGGATTGATCTGAATGTTCCTTTCATCGGCGAATACGATGAAATGAATAACTGGGACGCCGTCGCCTTGAAAAATTATGCCAGTAGAATACAGCATCGGCAAAACGAGGAAAACCGTGATGCCGAGAATATTCGTCAGTATATTGCCGAGGGTCAGCCTTGAAATGGCTCGGAGGGGTTGACCGGTCCGAATCCCCGCTGGAAACCGGAGATGCGGTTCGCTTTGCCAACAACCAAGCGATCATAGCTTTACGTTCATCATTCTTTCTCAAAAAGCCTTCTTCGCCAAATCAAGGCCCGCTTTCTCAGCCGTTCACCTGCCTTTGTTTGCATCGCCTTCTTATACTCCGGACTTCCAAGACACCAGCCGCGCCGCAACGCACCAACCTCCAACTCGTCCACGTCAACTCCGGACCGACTCTCCAGATAGCTCAAATACAACCTTCGAGCTTTAACACTGTCCGGTTTCTGTGCGACACAGTAAAAAGTGTGCGGTCACTATCCACTCTTTTATTGTTCGCCAGCGCGGCCTGCGCACAGAACATTCTCTCCCCCTGCGATATAGACCTGTCGCCGAATGGCGAGTCCGCCTACATCACCGCCGCCACCGGGCAGTCCATTCTGCAACTTGATCTGACAAAACAAACCGTTACCCAAACCATTCCGCTGCCCGCCGAGCTGACCGGGCTGGCCGTTGCCGGCAACGGAACCCTTTACGTGACCGGC
>JBILEA010000129.1:0-7405 GCA_044352355.1 Pontiellaceae bacterium
TATGTTCCGATTCCGGCGGATGAGCCCACGATTGCGGAGCGCCTGCGCGATGCGGGATATGCCACCGGCCTGGTGGGCAAGTGGCATCTCTCGCCGCATCGTCTGGCCAGGGAGTGGATGAAAGACCATTATCCCGA
This sequence comes from Pontiellaceae bacterium, assembly GCA_044352355.1. Lineage (GTDB taxonomy): Bacteria > Verrucomicrobiota > Kiritimatiellia > Kiritimatiellales > Tichowtungiaceae > Tichowtungia. The sequence continues at coordinate 138 of JBILEA010000129.1, forward strand.
AGGGCTGAAAAAAACGGGAATCTTTGAGGTGCCTGTTGATAAATGCCTTCCTTACATGCCGTTCAGCAAAGGGTTTGCCGACTACTTCTGCGGCGAGCTGCAGACGTACCAGTGCAATTTCGATCTGGATGGAAACGATCTGCCCGGTCATCCCCGGCAGATTGAAACCGAGGATTACCGGGTTGATGTCCAGACCGAGGCGGCGCTGACCTTTCTCAAGCGCCGTAAAGAGGTCCCGTTTTTCCTCTATCTCTCGTATTACGCGCCGCATGTTCCGCTGGAGGCGCCGGAAAAATATCTCACCCGGTTTCCCGGCAAGATGCCCGAACGCCGCCGGCATGCGCTGGCGATGATTTCCGCCGTGGACGACGGGGTGGGGCGCATACTGGACTTCCTCAAAGCGGAAGGGCTCGAAAAGGACACGATCGTTTTTTATCTTGGTGACAACGGGGCTCCCTGCAAACTGACGCGGCCCGATACGCCGATCACCGGAATTCCGGGGCCGGAGTGGGACGGCTCTCTGAACGATCCATGGGTCGGCGAAAAGGGAATGCTTTCCGATGGCGGCCTGCGCGTGCCGTTTCTGGCTTCCTGGCCCGGCACGCTGGCACCGGCGGTTTACGATCAGCCGGTCAGTGCACTGGATATCGGGGCAACGATGCTGGCGGCGGCCGGTGTCGGAACGCAACCCGGCGAATTGGACGGGGTTGATCTGCTGCCGTTTCTTTCGGGACAAAAAAACGGACCGCCGCATGAGGCTCTTTACTGGCGTTTCTGGGGACAGGCCGCCGTCCGGGAAGGAAAGTGGAAGCTGATTGAACTCGAAAACGGGGTTCGTCTGCTCTTCGACATGGAAAGCTCTGAACACGAAAATAAAAACCGGATTGATGCGCATCCCGAAATTGCAGACCGGCTCGGTAAAAAACTTTCAGAGTGGTGCGCTCAGCTCAAGAGGCCCGGAATGCCCGATCGCTACGATCTCGAGCGCAAGTGGTATGAGCATTATTTCGGGGTTCAGTAAACAGACCCAACGTTTCCCCTGCGGGGTAAACGTTCGCTACATTGTAGGACCGCTTACCTGTATTCAGGAAGCGGTGGAGTGTAGAACCGCAACCCCGTATCCGGGAAACGGTGTGCAGTGTGTCGCCGCCCTGAAACTCCGTTCAGCTGCTTGAGAAACCCTCCGTTGCAGTTGGCGGAATTGTCATGAAAACTGGCAGAATAGTACCGGTGAGCGGCGTGAAGTGTGTGTTAGAACTTCTATGGGTTTGAGGGGTATTTTCCTGAAGAACGGCAAAACAAAAGGAGTTGTGCGATGAGAAAGAGAAGCGCGGCGGGTTGGCCAGCATCCTTTTACCGGGTCGATGTGTACAAGTAGGGAGGCTCTTTGTTGCTGGAATGGCATTTTAAAGTGTGCGGGCGCGCCCGCAGGACAACGAGTGAATATGAAGTTGATTGCAAAAATATTTAGGCTGGCCGCCGGAATACTGGCACTCATCCCGGGTGCCGCCGGGGCCTCGTATGCGTTGCCGGACGTTTTTCCGATCAACATGGGCTTTAAGACGCTTCTTTCGACTAACGGCGCCGTGAATCATGAGTTTGATACGCTGGCAAACGCCGGACGATATGCGGTGCACCATGGAAGTGTCTCGGCAATGGATCAAATTAAAACAAATTTTCCGAATGTGATCACTATTGCGATGAACCCCCGGGCGGTAGATAGCGAAAACCGATCAGTCGGCATCGATAGTGGTAAAACTGGAAATGTTTGGCCGGGGTTCTGGCTCTACAGGGCGGGATGTCTGCTGGGCTCCGCGATCAGCACGACCAACACCCAGATCGGTGTGGCGGACGCCACCCGTTTTACCACCAACGACTACGCACTCATTTATGAACGCGATGCGCTGGGGAGCCCGAAATTCCTTACTTCTGATGTGGGTGGAACAAACGGAACTTACGAATTTGTCAACGTGACGGGCGTCGATACGACGAATCATATTCTCACCGTGGTGCGGGGCCGAACGGGAACCACGGCAAAGAGTTTTACGGCAGGCCAGACTGCCGTCGCGGCCTTTATCCCGAATTGGCAGATCAACGGGAAAATATCCCAGATTAAACCGAATATGAGTCTGGTCTGTCCCCGTCATCCTGTAACGGGCGAAAATTGGGCTGAGTTTGCGGGGCGCGGCAGAGGAGCTGCCATCCGGGATGGTCTGAATGACGGGACGGAGTCGGATATTGTTTATTGTTTAGCTGGCGATGAGGCGGATGTGGATCTCGATCTTCAGCCGGACTGGGGATTTAAGAACGGGGTAAACGTCTACAGCCTAGGCTGGCAGGAACATGTGAAGATCGTGCGCGAAATCGCCGGCCCGGACAAGATCATCCAGCATGACTGTACCCGTGTGAGTGCCGGGTATCGAGGTTGGCGGTATGTCAACGGCGCGCAGTTTGAAACGTTTGGTGACGGCAATTCATTTTCGCAAATGTTCGATTTGCTTTCCCAATGGGTTGAGCATGCCGAAGTCAAGCCGGCGTTCAGCTACGGCTATTGCCGGGCTCCGACCACCACTTACGGCGGAGTGCTGCCCGATAACGACTGGATGTTTCGTAAGCAGTTTGCCGCCGGACTCATGGCCGGGATGCCGCATCCGTACGGTAGCGGTGAAAATATGGGGCTGTTTGATTGGGATGAACAGCGCGGCGGAAATCTGGACAACTATACCTGGCTGGGAAGAGCTCTAGAGTCGACTCAGCGTGATTTGATCGGTTTGAGTTCGACGAACCTTCTTGCGGCCGACACTTGGAATACAGTGGTTTCCAGCAACTATGCAGCAACCGTTTCGGGAGCGGTAGCCGACACGAACGGGATTGAAATCGCGGTAACTCAAATACCGGAGAATCAAGACAGAGACTGCGATGGGGTTAATCTCAAGTTGAATAGAGATTTCCTGTTGGTCGCCGGCAGGGAATACACACTGATTTTCGATGCAAAGGCTGATGACACAGCCGTCTATCAAGGCAAGTCCTATCCGGATATGCCGGTTTATATACAGATTTCAGAGCATGGAACCACCACGGAAAAAATGGGGGTCTGGGCCACCAGAAATTGGCGGACGTACCGGCTCAGTTTCGTTTGTGCGCCGAATCAGCATTTCCGGGTTGAGTTCGGGGTTGCTGAAGCGATTGGCAGAGTCTGGCTGAAAAATATTAAGCTTCACGAGGGCTGTGTGGATCGCCTCTCGAGGGATTTTGAAAACGGAAAGGTTTTCCTCAACGAATCTGAGACAGCGGATTGGGTTGTCAATCTGGGCACGAATAAGTATTGGAGACTTAAAGGAGATATTCGTCCCGATATCAACGACGGCAGAAAAGTCAGCGGCAGCCTTACCGTGCCCGCCCGTGATGCGGTGTATCTATTGAAAAGCCGTCCAGCGGGAGGGGCGGATTATTATGATCTGACGGTCACTGGCGGTAGTGGTAGCGGGTCGTATACCAACGGCGAGTCGGTGAATATTGTTGCGGAGGATCGGGTGGACGGGACTTTATTTGACCGGTGGACCGGCGATACCCAGTATGTGGCCAGCGTCAGCTCTTCGACCACCACGGTAACCATGTCCACACAGGCAGTCACTGTGGCGGCGTCCTACAAACCGATCCCGGATTCGGTCAGTGACCGTTGGAAAACCGATGCGTCTGGTAATTGGAATGATTCGGCTAACTGGGAAAATGGAAACGTCCCCGGCATTCCTGGCGGTTCCAACAGTTTGAATACAGCGACATTTGACATCACGCTCACGACAAACCGCACGGTTACCGTCGACGCTGATCGCAACATCAGCGGGATTGTGTTTGGGAATACCAGCACCAATGCGTACACGCTGATCGGCGGAACGATTAAATTGAGTAACGGCGGTGTGATTCAGACTCTGGCCGGAACAGGCAGTCACAATGAAACTGTTGCCTCGGCCATTATGATTATGGGGAATGGCGGGTCGGTAACCGTTCGCAATGGTACCGCCGGAAATACGGCAGGGTTGCTGATCACAGGAACTGTCTCAGGGAATTCGACAGCAGGCAATGTCTCCACGCTTTATCTCGACGGTGCGAACGGCACCACCTCACAAAACAATACGACAGCCGGTATTTCGGACGGAACTGCTGGCGGCGATTTAAAGGTCGTTAAGAATGGTGCGGGAGTATGGACCCTTAGTTTTGATTCGGCGGTAAGCACCTTCACGGGTGGATTGGATTTTAATGCGGGCACTATTCGTTTCTTTGGAAATCGTGTCGGAGGTTTCGGTGGAGGTGCCGTCATCATCGGCACTAACGTTACATTTAATCATGCCAATAGTACCCCGACATCGGTCATAACCAATGCGATGATGGTGAACGGCAATTTTACAATGAGCGGCGGAGCGAATGTGGAGTTTCGCGGAGCGATGGATCTCGGCGGAGCGATGCGGACAGTGACACAAAATGCCAATACAAATATCGTATTCTCCGGCGTGATCTCAAATGGCGGACTGATCAAAGCAGGCGCGGATCCGCTAACGTTGTCAGGAATCAATGTCTACGGCGGCGGTACGACCGTTTCAAGCGGTTCGCTGATTTGTATAGCTAATGGTTCTATGGGAACTAGCAATGTGACTGTGGCCGGTGGAGCGACACTAACACTCAGTGCAACCAATTGTGTCGGTGACACGGCCAGACTAATGCTGGCCACCAATGTTACTTTGAATCTCAACTTTACCGGAACAGATATTGTCAGCGGAATTTCACTGGACAACGGCGTGAGCTGGTTGCCGTTCGGCAGTTACACCGCCACACAACTGGATGCCCTCGGCAGCGGAACTTATAACGGCTCAGGCGTCCTCTTGGTTGAAGGCTTCGCCGATGACCCAGCGAGTACGCCGTACTCGTGGCTGGCGCAATACGGCCTCACCAACTTCAACGCCGATGCGATGGATGATGCCGACCGCGACGGACTGCTGACCTGGCAGGAATATCTTGCGGGAACCAATCCGACGAATCCGGCTTCGGTTTTTGAAATCACCGGCAGCAGTGTGAATGCTCAAGGAGCTGTCATCCGCTGGGCAAGCGCATCGAACAAACTCTACAACCTCAGCCGGACGACCAATTTAATGAGCGGCTTTTCCGTGCTTGCGGGCGCGAGCAACCTGCCTGCCACCCCGCCGGAAAATGTGTTTACCAATCCGGTGCCGAACGGTACCGCAGCTTTTTATAAAATCAGCATACAGGAGTAGTGTATTGAAAATCTCGTTAAAATGCAGTCAGAGAATACCAAACCATCTGGTATGAAATTGAAGTCAAGTAGTCAGGAGATCAAAGGAAGAATAAAAAGGAGAAACCCCGTGATTAAGAATAAAACCAGCTCACTCGTCCGGGGCGTGGTGACGGCAACGCATACCTATGCCGCCACGACCGAGGGGCCCTGGCTTCTGTATGACGATCAGAACGATCCTTTTCAGCGGAACAATCTGATCACCTAGAGCAATCGCGACAACCCCGGCGTGGTACCGTTGCAGCAGACGATGCAGAAAAAGCTGGAGTACTGGCTGGAACGGACCGGCGACGCCTTTGAAGACGGGGGTGTGCTCAACGATCGCTATCAGCCGGGACATACCGGCGGGGTTCTTCCGCTGGAAAGAGATCCGTTTTTCCCTTATGAAGACACTCAGTCCGACCGGCTGGCGGTTCCCTTTTCCAAATGAATCTGAACGGGTTTCTAACCACAGATACACTGAACACACGGAATTTTTACAAAGAGGTAACGAAGTAAACGAAGGGATTTTCTTTGTTCTCTTATACGGAATCAATCTGATTTATATGGAATCAATCTGCTTTGTATTGATCGAAGTCAGGAAAAGATTTTTTACCACCCGCTGCGCTAGAGTAAGTCAGAGGGGTTCAGAGAGGGAAGTAATACCAGATTCGGATGTGTTTCGGTAAAAAGTAGAACGACCGTCCCGGTCGTTTTAAGCAAGCGGGACGCTTGCTCTACTTTGCAATAAATACCGAACATCTCCCGCACTTGGTATAAGGTCGGAAATCTGTTCCGTTTGTGGCGTGAGATTCTCTGCCTTCCTCCGAAGTTTGCTCCAGCAAAGCGGGTGGTAAAAAATATTCATTAAGGTTGCCTACTCTGAAATGTAGGATCGTAATCCTGTATTCAGGAAACGGTGATCCCCTCAATTTGGCAGGATCGTTCTAAAAGTTGGCAGAAAACTACCGGTAATTTTTCGCCGGGTTTTGTTTAATCATGATGAAGCTTGGGATTTATAACCAACAAGGAGCAGCAATGAAGGTGAAGCAATGTCTGGCGGGCGCAGTGATGGTATTGGCCGGTTCGGTGATGGCAGAGGAGATTTTCAAGGAGGGCTTCAATTCAGGATTTGTTCCCCCTTATAAGGCCGGTTCCGGAACCTTCGGGTTTCAGTTTGTCAATCATGCCAACGGCCAAGTGCACGGACTGAACGGCACCGAGGGGGATGGGTACGGATGGCAGAACAGCAATAATCAGCAAAAGGGAGGCCAGTCGTCGGTCATCGGACGGATGACGGTTGATCTCGGGACGGTGAAGGAAGCCGGGTTGGAGTATGTGTTCACCGGAGATTTTGCGTGGCAGTTCGGGTCGGAGGCCTGCGCTCAGGATCTGTATATTCACAAAGAACGAACCGGGTTCAAGGTCGGGGACAAAACCCGCGGAGCGCAGCGCAACTGGTTTTTCGGCGATGCGGCTGCGAAAGTCTGGAGAACCTATACCGTCCGCTATACCACTACCCCGGCCGATGTCGGGAAAAAAATCGAATTTGAGATTCAGCTGGTTGATATGAATAAGGCGGATGGCCTGACGCAGCTGCTGACCGATAACTGGAAGATCGAGATCCTTCAGCCGCTGGTTTTAGGTGCTGTTGACGGTCTTTATAATCAAGGGCTGCTGGTTGCGGTCGGCCGCTGAGAAGCCTCCGGAACGGATTGTAATTTGGCAGGATTGTTATGAAAGTTGGCAGAAAAATACCGGAATTATTTTGGTCCATCGTGTTTAATAGCGTTGGTTTAGAAGAGGGTGTGCATCGGACAGGCTGTCCGTTGCGTGAAAGATAAACAGTCCGGGAACCCGGACAAAACAAGGAGAAATGAGATGAGAAAGCAGATAATGATCATCGCGGCAGCATTGCTCGCCGCGTCCTTAGGCGCACAGGCCGCAACGTACACGTGGGACAACGGTGCTGGTACACAATTGT
>JBILEA010000130.1:0-7404 GCA_044352355.1 Pontiellaceae bacterium
GTCCTCTCCAAAGAGGAGGTTGCCGAGGCGGCGGTTGAATCTTTAAATGCTCTGGTATGAAAAAAAACTTCAGATTGCGAGATGTTGCGGGGCTGCTGCTCATCTTTTTTGGCGGATTCCTGGTTGCTTTCGCCGCCTTTGGGTTGGCCCTGGCTGGGGGTGAGGGTATGACATTTATACTGCCGTTGCTGGTGCTGCTGTTCGTCTGTACCGTAATTCCAGGAGTTATGGTTAAAAAACACCCCGTGCTGTTATGGGGAGTTTTTGGGCTGGGCTACGCGCCTTTCCAGATTCTTCTCGGTGCCGGGCTGATCCGTGAAGGGAGTCCACTGGCTCCATGGGTTATCCTGCATGCGGGGGTCCTGCTGTTTGCCGCGCTCGGGATTTTGATCGGCCGGGCAACAGGTCAGCGGGCCGGCCGCAAGCGCCTTCCTTCACAATCTGGTTGAGGTACCGTTGGAAATACATCCGCCGGATTTTTCTATTTGTTGCGATTAGCGGGGTAGCGGGCCGTAGAGTTTGTCGATTTCGCAGCGGGCAATTTCAACGGCGCGGCGGGCTTTGTTGAGATTGCCGTGCATCGTGTAAACATCGCGCACGACAAATTCCAGATTCAGTTTCTTTCCCGCTGTCACCGCGAGCGTGTTGCGGATTTCGGCGGCCCAGTCGTCTTCTTTGAGCTGCACATCTACGCTGAGCAGATTGGGATTGGGTTTGCGGGAATAGACCAGCTTTTTACCGTCCATCGCCTCGGCCATAAAGTGCTCGTCAGCCCAGCGCGAGATGGAGACGGTCTTCAGGTTCGGGAGTTTGCTGATCGACGTTTCCCAGATCGGATCCGCCGGCTCGCAACATCCCCAATAAACGAGCCCGTACATTTCCGCCAGATCGCGGTAGTAGGGGAAGATGAATTCATGAAACAGGTCGGGCGAAACCCCGACGGTTTCCTGGCTGTCCATGCCCGCCCACATGTCGGAGAGGTGTACCTTGCCGGTTGCGGGTTGTTTGGGTAGCAGGGTGGTGAAATTGAAGCAGGTGCCGCAGGTGGTTTGATTGCCGTTGTTTAAAACCAGCAGGCCTTCGGCTTCGGCCCAGCGGGCCATCCGTACGGCGTTGTCGCGCATGAGGGTCATCAGACCATGCAGTTTTTCAGGGCAGTCATACATGGCCAGAAAGAGAGTTTCCATCGACATCAGCCTCATTAGCCGTTGTGTCAGATAGTTTTTTCCGTATACATCACTGCGGATAACGACCGGCAGAATGTCGCCGAAGGCCTGTTCCAGAAAGGCTTTCTCGGCCGCCGTGCTTTCGCGATTAACGCCGAATGAGGACGGTTTTATCATATCAAATCCGTCATTTTCCAGATCCTTGATGGGGTGTTCAAAGTGGTATCCGGTCGAAACGCCTTCAGAATCTTTGGCGTGAGTGGTTTCGATTCGGATGCCGAATTCATCGCACCAGACGTGCCAGTTCATATCGAGGGTGTTCGGGCAGACATGGTCGTCGTTCAAAATCTCGTGGTGACGAATATGCCTCAGGAAATTTCGTTCGAGGCTTTTCCCATATTCACTGGTGCAATGCAGCATCGATTCCGGCATGAAATCCCGGTCGAAGGTTCCGGACTCGATGGCGAAGGGCGGGCGCGCGCCGGCGACGTTGTCATTCATGTCGAACCAGATTTTTTTGCGCGCTTCCATTATCGGCAACGCGGCCAATTCGGCCTGTCGTTTTGCCAGCTTGCGCAAATGACTGATTTCGTCCTTGGATAATGAAAATGCTGTCATACCAATCTCCTGTTACACGCTCAAATAGTGCCGAATATGAAAACCTTCAAACAGCATAAACGGCATGATATATTGACTTCAAATGATGATGGTTGCTAAAAAGCCAAATATATTGTCATGAATAATCTGTCTGCAAAAATTGAATCCGGCTTTCAGACTCTCGCGTACAGTTGCCCTGAGCCGCCGGAAATTACCCGGGTGCAAGCCTGGTGCCGCATCGCTGGACGGTTTCGAACCCAAGAGCACAGCCTTGCGGAACGAACCCTTCACGAGATGGTTTTAATTTATTGCGTCGCTGGAAACGGATGGTTCGAGCTGGAGGGCTGTCGACACCGGATTGCCGCCAATGACATTTTTTTCTGCCCGGCGAACCGTTTACACGGCTACGGCTGTGATACGGAAAACGGCTGGGATGTTTGGTGGGTGCATTTCGCGGGTACTCATGCCGAGGCCCTCTGCCGGGCGGCCGGACTGACGGTTCGTACGCCGGTTTTGCCTCTTGGAGACCAACCCGGTCTGATTGCACGATTCAGTCAGCTGCTGGAAGGTTTGGGGAAGCCGTCTCCGGACACCCCGTGGGTGGCGGCCGATGCTCTTCACGCACTGCTGACGGTCTTGGTGCGGGTCGCCCAAAGCGGCAATCAGCCAGTAAATCTAGCCATGCTGGTGGATTCGACCGTCAAAAGTCTTGACGAGCTGGTCGCGCGCTCCGGCTACTCCAAATACCACTTCTGCCGCCTTTTCAAAAAGGAGACCGGACGATCTCCGTGGCAAGTGGTTATGGAGCACAAGCTGGAGCGGGCTCGCGAGTTGCTTCTGGGAACCCGTCTTTCAATCAAAGAAATTTCCGCTGAACTTGGATTTCAGAACGCGGACTACTTCGCGCGCTGTTTTGTCCGTCACACCGGCATCACCCCGAGAGGCTATCGGGGGCGCCGTTTGTGATGGTTGCTGTTCTGTTCATACTGAAACCTCCATTTCTACAGAACTCTATAGCCCATCCAGATACGCGTTTATGAAGACAAAATCAGTTTCCGGCTGTTTGTAAAATACCGCCAGATTGGGAAAAAACTGACCCTCGGAGAGCGAAGAAATCCGCTGCCTGAACACATCGCTGGAAATCCTGAATCATCATTTTATAGACGGACACCTTTTCCTGCCGGTACATCCGGCGGTATTCGATCGGCGGGATGCCGGCGATGTGCTTGAAGGTTTTAGAAAAATGATAGGGGTCGGGAAAGCCGCAGCGGGATCCGGAAGTGCCGCCTGGAAATGGCACCAGTGTATGGAGATTGCCGAGGTGCAGAAATGACGGTGCAGTTGATTGCTCGCAATCAGATAACTACATCCGGGACGAAGCGTCACTTCCAGCTCCGGCGTGCAGATCACCGCTTCGCCGGATTCGATGAAATAGAGCCGGTCATAGTGGTTGCGGATCAGGCCGCGCCTCCAATCCTTTCCGTATGCCTTTTGATACGCACAATACAAGTGCACGCCGGGACATGACCGGATCTTCAGGGATGTTTTCCCACTGGTAACTCCCGCCTTTTTAGGATTTCAACATCATGCATAGGTCATAAAAATACAAAAATTTGAGCCTGTTTTTCCATTCTGTTTTTTGCCGGTTACGGCAACATGGTGCTATGGGAAAGGGAGTGTGTGAACAGAAAGGATTTTCAGGATGAGTGCTGTAAATGAAATCAACGACCGGATCTATGCCGCCGACCGGCATCACAGTGCGTTTAAACCGAATGACCGGCTGAAGAAGCTGATTGAACGGCGGGACTGGCTGACGCAAAACCACAAGAAGGATCTCTATTGCGACAACGCGGAGTTTTTGATTTATCACTGGTCCGGAAAATCAGAAACCTTTGCCGCTGCTACCGGTGAGAATGCCGCCCCGGAAGGGGAGCGGATCAATATCGGCGATCATAGCTGCCGGGTCGATGTGGGCGGACCGTTCCCATATCTGGATCAGATGCCGTCCAAGGTCAACGGCTATGAGCCGACCGTGACCAACTGGGCGGCCGATTTCAGTTTTTTCGTTCGTCACAGTGAAGCGGAAGTCCACCCGTACGAGCAGATTGCCGGCGAATTCCACTGGCAGCTCGACGAAGCGCGCTCCTATAAATATCCCGGCTCGCACGCCGAACTCGGCCTGAAAGCGCGCGAGCTGGGTGCCGGCGGATTCAGCCTGGCTCATACCTGTCCCGATCTTTCGATCGGTCTGGAACTCGGGTGGGGCGGGTTGCTCGAAAAAGTTCGGGCATCCATGGCGCGTCACAAAAAGAACGGCTGCGAAATGTTTGTTGAATATCTGGCCGCCAGCGAGCAGATTGTTCTTTCTGTGATCGACTATGTGGAGCGCCATCATGAGAAGGCGAAAGGACTGGCGTCCGAAACGAAGGATCCGGAGCTGAAAGCAAATTACGAACTCGTTGCCGCAACCTGTTCCGCCATCGCATACAAAGCGCCCGAAACATATCATCAGGCCTTGCAGTGGATTATGCTCTATATGCTGGTTGAGCGTATGAACGGTCATGGCAACGGCTACGGACGGTTTGATCAGCTTCTGATGCCGTTCTACGAAAAGGACAAAGCTGAAGGCCGTATCGACCGCGCCCGCGCCCGGGAACTGCTGGCGGAGTGGTATCTTAAATACGGTCCGCATCTTTCGTATGGCGGTCGGCTGGAGGACGGTTCCGACGCGACGAATGAGATGAGCTGGATCGGTCTGGAGGCCTACGACATGGTGGGGGGCTACAACCAGTTCGGTGTGCAGTGGCACTCCGATATGGATCCGGCTTTTTTCAACTATTGCTGTGATGTGGTCGGACGGCACGGATGCGGAGTCCCTGCGTTGCTCAATGGCGATGTGATGGTAAAGAGCCAGCTGCGCTCCGGATTTGACGAAAAGCACGCCTGGAACACCTCCTACAGCGGCTGTCAGTGGTATTGCGTGCCCGGTCGCGAGTATCAGGACCAGGATGTGAACTGCATCGTGCTGATCGCTCCGATGCAGCGGGCCATCGATCTGGCGATCGAGCAGCAGATCGATACCTGGGACGGGTTTTGGGAACTCTACTGCCGCGAGGTCGACCGGACCGGCGATGCGTTTGCGGACTTCAAAAATGAAGCCTATAAATACCATGCCCGGCTGTGGCCGGAGATGATCACCTCACTCTGTTCGCACGGCCCGATTGAGAAAGGGCGCGATCTGACGGATTTCGACGCGGTCGACTATAACTATCCGTCCGTCAACGTGCTGGGGGTGCCGAACGTAGCCGACTCCATGTATGCGATCAAGCGCGGGGTCTTTGAGGAGAAGAAGTGCTCGCTCAGGCAGCTGCGCGATGCCTGTGCAGGCGATTGGACCGGCGCAGGGGAGGAGGCGCTCCGTCAGTATTTCCTGAATCTTCCGAAGTTTGGAAACGATCTGGACGGTGTCGATGCCATGGCGGTGCAGGTCTCTGAACAGGTAAGGGAGGTTACGGAGTCGAAACGCTGTATCAAGGGCGGGCATTTCCGGGCGTCGCTGTTCCAGTTTCAGGGGCACACCGTGGCCGGTCCGTATCTCGGGGCAACCCCCGACGGGCGCAAGCGTGCCGAGCCGCTGGCGCACGGCATGAATCCCATGCACGGACGCAACACGCACGGCCTGGTAGCTACAGCCAATTCGCTTTGTAAATTGGATTTTAAAAAGTATCAGGGGGGATCGTTCCAGATCGAGCTTCATCCAAGCTATTTCCCGGAAGAGACTCCGCGCGGCGATCTGGTCGAACAGTTTGCCGAAGTTTTCTTCCGGCAGGGCGGGGTTCAGATCAATCTGAATGTATTCGATTTTGAGGATCTCAAGGACGCTTACGATCATCCGGAAAAAACGCAATACGATCACATCGTCGTGAAGGTGACCGGCTACTCGTCACACTTTACAAAGATGGACCGGCAGTTCCAGAAGGAGTTCGTAAGCCGCGTCAATTACGAGTCGCTATGAAAAAATGAAAACGATCGGATACAGCTTTGATGTCCGCCGCATGCAGACGCATGACGGGCCCGGCATTCGTACCACTGTATTCATGAAGGGCTGCCCCCTGCGCTGTGCGTGGTGCCACAATCCGGAGAGTTTTTCGATGGAGCAGGAGATGTGGTGGCAGGCCGACCGTTGCATAGGGTGCGGCGCGTGCGTGGAGGTTTGTCCTGCGGGGGCCCTTCGGAATGAAGCGGGGATTCGAATCGACCGGACATTGTGCACCGGATGTGCGGCCTGTGCGGAAGTGTGTCCCTCCAGGGCCATGCAGGCAGTGCGCACCAGCTGGTCGGTCGACGCGTTATTTGACACGATCAACCGCGACCGCGCTTTTTTAATGAATGGCGGCGGGGTCACCGTCAGCGGCGGTGAGCCGGCGCTGCAAGGACCGTTTGTGAGCAAACTGCTGGCGCGCTGCCGGGAAGAAGGGCTCCACACCGCTCTCGATACCTGCGGCGCTGTTTGTCGGGAAGCGTTTGAGTCTCTGTTGCCTGACTGCGATTTGGTCCTGTTTGATCTGAAAATCATGGACGGAGAGTCTCACCGGAAATGGACCGGACAGAGCAATGATCGTATTCTCAAAAATCTGGAACTGACCGCCCGCCGCATCCGTTCCGTCGGGAGTACAAAACTCTGGATTCGTACGCCGCTTATTCCCGGTGCCACCGCCACAGCCGGGAATATCACGGCGATCAGTACGTTTATAAAAGAAAATCTATCCGGAATCGTCGAACGCTGGGAGCTCTGCGCCTTTAATAATCTCTGTGCGGATAAATACCGGCGGCTTGGCAAGCCATGGAGTCTGGCGGGGGTTCCGTTGCTGACACGTTCCGAAGGAGAATCCCTTTTAAACGCCGCCCGTTCAGTCAGCGGGCTCGCCGCAGAATCTGTTTTCCTGAAAGGAAGAATGTCCTGAGATGCATCATAGAGCGTTTTTTAAAATGCTCTGGAAAAAAAGGAGGCAAAAATGAGTGCGCAAAAAGACCCTGTCGACACCATGGATCGCTGGTATCAGTGCGATATTTCGCGCGACGAGCTCAAGGAGCTCATGCAGCGGAGTAACCTGAAAGGAGGGGTTCATACCGTCGCCTTTTTCGTCGTCCTTATCAGCCTCGGGATTCTGGCGTATCATGCGATTGGCACCTCGTGGATGATCCCGGCCTTTTTTGCCTATGGAACCGTCTACTGTTTCCTGAATCATCTTATGCACGAAACCCACCATCGGACCGTGTTCAAGTCGGTCTGGCTGAATGAGCTTGTGCACTGGATTGCCGCGTTTGCCCATGGCGCGGAGCCGATCTATGACCGGTGGGGTCATGCCCAACACCATACGTATACCTACCTGATCGGCGACGACCCTGAAGTCATTACGCCTCGCCCGGCCGACATCCCGACGCTGCTGGGCCAGTTTTTCGGGATCGGCATCATCAAACCCGGCCCGATCATTAACCATGCTCTTGGTATCCTTCCGCCGGCCGACAGGGAGCTGGTTCCGGAGAGCGACTGGAAGGTCATGATCTGGAGCTCCCGCCTCTGGCTGCTGGGGTATGCGCTCATCATTGCCTCCTGCTTTTTTTTCGGCACCCTCCTTCC
>JBILEA010000131.1:0-7386 GCA_044352355.1 Pontiellaceae bacterium
TTACCGATTCCAGCGCGGCGTCAACGCCGACTCTGTGGAATGGGCCGGACGCCGCGCCGCCGTGCTGATGGCCGAACTGGCCGGAGCCAGTGTTTGTAAAGGCGTTGTGGATGTTTATCCTGCGCCGAAAACGAAACGCCAGATCGCCTTCCGCTGGCAATCGGCCTGCAAATTGATCGGCATGGACGTGCCGGTTGATACAATGAAGAAAATTTTCCAGACCTTGGAAATCGTTATCCTCTCCAGCGATGCAAGCACCGCGGTTCTTGAAATTCCAACGTTCCGCGACGACCTCGAACGCGAAGTGGATCTCATTGAAGAAATAGCCCGCATGAACGGCGTCGACAAGATCCCGGAAAAACTGCCGATCGCGCAAACAGTCGCCGGAGTAACTGACGGACGCATCCGCGCTATCACGGCCTGCCGAAAAATGCTCGTCGGCCTCGGCGCGCGTGAAATTATGAACTACACGCTGGTCAGCCATCCGCTGCTCGATCTCTTCGGTAAAGACGACCGTACCGCCCGCGAGGAACTACCCCACCCGATCAGCGCCGAGCAATCGGTTCTGCGCACTTCGCTGATTCCGCAAATGATCGAAAGCCTCGGCCGCAATAAATCGCGCCAGATCGACGAAGCCGTCTTCTTTGAAATCGGACGGACGTTTGCCAAGAACCCACCCCGCCCTTCGGGCACCCCTCCGACGGAGGGGACTCCCGTACAAACCGAAAAGGTTTGTCTCGGACTGATGGGTGCCGCCGGGCGCGGCGCGCTCGACAAGCAGCGGGCCATCGGCGAGGAAGAAGTATTTCTCTGGCTCAAGGGTCTGGTTGAAAAACTGCTCACCGCGCAAAAAGTTACAGATGTAACCTTCCAGACCTTGGAAAGTTCGGCGTTTGAAACAGGCCGTGCCGTCGCAGTGCTTTCCGGTAAGGAAAAAATCGGCGTACTCGGTCTGATTAACTCCGCTGCCCGCAAAGAGTGGCGCCTGAATGATCCGGTCGCCGCCGCCGAGCTGAATCTTGAGCCGCTGATTTCCAATGCTTGGAAACGGAGCGAGGTGAAAGATATTCTGCTTTATCCGGCAACCGAACGTGACTTTGCATTCATTGTTGATGAAACCATCCGTCATGAAGAAATTCTGGCGGCAGTTCATTCCGCCGCGCCCGCCGAGCTCGAAAGCGTGAAACTGTTCGACGTTTTCCGCGGCAAAGCGCTGGAGAAAGGCAAAAAGAGCGTCGCCTATAGTTTTGTATATCGCTCACCATCCGGCACGCTAACCGACGAAAAAGTCAACGGATTCCATGAGGCGGTCGGCAAAAAAGTCTGTTCTGCGGTCGCGGCGGTTATCCGTGAAGGATAAGTGATTCCCCAAAACAACCCGCAGAAAAAAGTTTCCTTGTAGAAAAATGACAAATCAGTAAGCTCCGCAACTTATGATGTTTATGATCAAACCCAATCGACACGCATGGCTCTGGTGGGTCTCTGCCGTGACCTTCTCTATCGGCATAGCCGTTTATATCCTGCTCAAGCCAGCAGCATATGATATGGAAATCCAACGCTACAGATCGATTGCTTTGGTCGTGGCTGTCCTTATATCCGGCTTGTGCATCATTATCGGCACATCCAAACGCTGGTTCGGAAAAGACCTTTAGACATATTTGCGCGCAAGAGTTGCGTTGATACTGGTCAGAATTTCATACGGAATCGTCCGGCAGATTTTTGAAAGTTCATCAGCCCAGACTGATTCCTCACCTTGTTCGCCAATCAAAACGGCTTCATCGCCGACTTTCACTTTGGCGTCCGGCCCTACATCCGCCGCAATCCAATTCATGCTGACACGTCCGACCACCGCACACCGACGTCCGCCGATCAGCACATCGCCTTTATTGCTTAAGGCGCGATTGTAGCCGTCTGCATAGCCCACCGCCAGCGTGGCAATCTGGGTTGGATATTCCGTGCGATACGTCCCGTAATACCCCACCGCGAAGTCAGCCGGAACCTTTTTAACCTGCACCACGCGCGTCTTCCACTGAAGTATCGGTTTGGTTTGAAACCGTCCCTTGGGATCGGTCGCGCCATAACCGTAAAGTACAATACCCTGCCGAACTCCGTTCATATCCCAGTCCGGAAAATAAAGCGCCGCGCGACTGCTGGAAAGATGCTTAAAAACAGTCGGGGGCATGTGCTTTAATGCCTCGTTGAATTTTTCAGCCTGCGCTAAGGCGTGGTCCGGATGATCGGGATCAACCCGGGCGAAGTGACTGCAAACACCGGCCCATTCCAACCCGCCGGCAGCATCCAACGTCTTAACCACCGAGCCAACTTCGTCCCACTGTACACCCAGACGCCCCATGCCGGTATCCACCTTGAGATGCACGGGAAGAACCTTTCCTCTGCGGCGGGCCTCCTCGGCCAACGTCAATCCATGTTCAAGACAGGTCACCACCGGGAAAATACGGTTTTCGAACAGTTCATCAATATGCTCCGGAAGAACCAGCCCCATCACCAGAATATTAACCTCCGGCAGCGCGACGCGGATTTTGAGAGCCTCATCCAGAAAAGCGACAGCAAACCAATTGATCCCCTCGACGGCGGCGGCCGTTGCGACAGGAACAAGTCCATGACCATACGCGTCCGCCTTGACCACCAGCATAACAGCGGTTTCTGCAGGAATAGCGGACCGCAACGCTCGCACGTTTTGTCTCAGCCGTCCCAGATTAATTTCAACCCATGAATGATTCACCTTAGAACACTCCCTATTCATCCTTCATCGTTCATCATTCATACTTCCATAGACTGGTGCCCCGGACAGGATTCGAACCTGTGACCGCCGGATTAGAAATCCGATGCTCTATCCAGCTGAGCTACCGGGGCATTTCGATTTGAGAGAGCAGAGTGTCAATTTTTGATTCGATTTTTGCAAGCACGGCTTCTTTCCAAACACTGGAAAAATGACCGGTGGTAATCTTCGTTGCTTCACATGCGTGAAGCCTCTTTCGCCTGTCGGTTCAGGTCATCGACTGACCCGTTTTTTCGTTGAGCAGCAGGGCGTAACTTTCCAACTGCTGAAAGGTGATTGGCCGCTACGCTACCCCGAATGCTCGGGGCCTGTCCCGGCCTTTGGCCTCGGCTCGACCCTCGCGGGCGCAACCGTGATGACGCTTCATGCGTCGCACGGTTCGCCCGCCAGGGCGACATCTTGTAAGGAGAATTGAGTCCGGATGGGATCACCGCAGGGATTACTGCCCTCGCTCCAGTTCCTTTTTGCTTTTTCTGTCCAACTTAAGAGTCCCGGCTGCGTTGGGAAGCGTAAGGTTCATTTCTGCAGAAGACCCCATGAGCATGGACGCGATATCCTCATAAGGATGATTTGCACGGTTTATCGGTTCATTATCAACAAACAAATTAGCAGCTAAGGCTTTTAACAGCTCCGGTGGGAGCTCGCGTTTTTCTTCATCCTTCCATTCCAGCGCCATCTCGACAATCCAGCTGGCGCGATCAAAATCGAGCTCGAACCGCTTCAGTTTGAATTCTTCGTCCGCATGACGCATGAACCAATTATCGTGCCAACGAATATAGTATATGAGTGTCGCCACGGTTGCTGCTGCAGAGACGGATAGTTTTGCAAAAAAGAACCAGATATTCGCACCTGTACTTTTCTGAATCTCGGCAATAGACAATCCAGTAATGACTATTAAAAAGATGATCGTTGCAGAAAATAGAGCATGGATAAGGATGCGTTTTTGCGCAGTTTTCCCGGTTAGCGCAAAAGATTGCCCCCTTGCACTGATTTCTTTTTTCATGTCCAAACGGATTTGCCGACGAGCGTGACGACTGCTCCTGTCGTCCAGTTCTTTGGTTTTCTGATCAACCGCGGCTTCTCGTTCGTCTATTATAGAAATTCGTTTTTCATGCTCTGTACGCAAGACGGCGCTCTCGGCATCATATTTTTCCTTAAGTCGTTGCTCGGTGCGTTCCCTTTCGGCATCAAGGGTCAAACGATAATTATTTATTTGCTCAAGGCTCTTTTGTTCGATTTCCTCAAGTCGCATGAGTGCGGCTTCACGTTTTCTGTAAAATTCAGCCAGTTCATCGCCAAGAAGCTTATCCGTTGCCTCAGTTCGCTCAAATGGAGGAAACTGGCGTTGCACTTCGTTCATTATTTTATAGGCCGATGGGATATCAAGATTGTTACCCAATGCCGGCTTGATTATGCCAGAAGACATGGAGTTTTCATATTTGATCGATCCGTACGCTCCACCCATCTGGAATGTAATTGCTGAGCAGACAGATGAATCTGCGGCGCGAATCGATGCGACAGTGGCATCTTTGTCGACTGCGGAAACATCCACCGGAGTGGCATGCTGGTCATCAATATTAATTGTAAGTTTCGTAGTCGAAGGACTTAAATTCAGGACTTTCGCAATGGCGATAAACTTGTCGATGATGACGGGATCACGCTGTTTTGCTGTGCTGTATTCTTTTGCCATAATTTCACCTCATTTTTAATTAATTCGTGATCTTACCCCACGGTGACAGGAATCAGGGTCATGGTGTCGTTGCCGAAGATGTCGATGACTTTGACGGCGACGGTGTAGCGCCCCGGTTTGTCGTACGTGTGGCTAGCGGTGGTGAGTTCCAGTTCGCGATCCTTGCGGGTGCGGAAGCTCTGCCATTCGTTTTCAAAAATGTACGCGCCGGTCCAGCGTTCTTCAAAGTCGATCAGCTCGCGGACATCCGCTGTGCCGGGTAACGCCCCTTCGACGCCGAAGTTCTTGGCGACCTTGATGATTTCCTTGCGGCTTTCGTAGTTGAAGTCCACCGCCCAATAATCCACCCAGTCGGTCCAGAGCTTCGTCAGCACGTCGCTGGTGATGATGCCTTGCTTGTCTTTGCTGTATTTCACCAGCTTGCCCTGTTCGCAAACCACTTCGCTCTTGCCCTCTTTCAGCTCGGCGGCGATGGAGTCGGCCAGCCCTTGCGAGTAATAGACGGAAAAGTCGGTCAGCTCGACGGCCAGCGCCAGTTTGTTTTTCTTATCGTAACGCGGCGCGGCCTCGACATAGGCGACATCGGCGAAACGAACCTGGCCTTTTTCCACGGCGCGGCGGTCGAACACTTCCGGCGGAATGGTTTTCGGGGCGATGTCGATGCCCTTTTTCTTGGCTTCGTCCAGTACGGCGGGGAAAAGCCCCATCTCGAATTCAAAGGCCAGCACATCGACGCGGGAGGCGTTGCGCTTGCGGCATTCGGTGATGACCTCTTCGATGAACAAACGACCCACCGGCAGATTGATCGGCCCGACGACGACGAGGCGACCGGCGTTCTTGCCGTGGAAGAAGGCTTCGTTTTCCAGCGGCTGGGCTTTGTAGGCGCGCAGAATCAGCTCGCGGAACTCCTGTTCCTTCTTCGCCAGCGCATCGGCTTTCTTCTTACCGGTCAGCCGTCCGGAAATATTCAGATAAGCCTGCCGCTCGTAGCGTCCGAGATTCAGCACCTCGAAAGCACTGAAATTTTTGCCGCCCGCTTTCAAGTCTCGCTGAACCTGAATCAGCCGCTTACGCGTGGTGTGGATGCCGAACTTGCCGAGGTCGGTCGCGATCCATTTGCGTCCCAGCTTTTCCGCCACCGCCGCCGTCGTCCCGCTGCCGCAGAAGAAGTCGGCCACCAAGTCGCCTTCGTTGCTGCTGGCTGAAATAATGCGTTCGAGAAGTCCTTCGGGTTTCTGTGTTGGATAATCCAACGCTTCTTTTGCCTGCGAGTTGATAACGAAAATATCCATCCAAAGGTTTTGGATGGGTTGCCCAATATACTCGTCCAAGTAAATCTTGCGGCGGATCCGCTTAGACTTGTCTTTCGGAATCAGCAGTTTTCCCTCGGCATCCCATTTCTCCATCACGTCTTTTGAAATTGACCATCCTGTGGGCGGCGGCAGGAACCCTTTATATTCATACATCAAGTTCGGCCTTGGGTTCGGGCTGATTACTGGCGAGTCCATGAATCGGCGACCAGTCTCATCTTTCCGATTGAATCTCTCCTCGATGTATTGCTTCGCATCGTCACTGTCCTTGGTAAAAAGTTGCTCGAAGCCCACCGACTCGGACTTTGAATACCAAAAGATGCAGTCGGTAACGACGCCCAAGCGATTTTGAGGATTTGCGCTACCGCCTTTTCGTTTCCAGATGATTTCATTGCGGAAGTTTGCTTCCCCAAAAACTTCGCTCATTGCCAACCGCATGAATGAATTCACGCGCCAATCACAATGGACGTAGATGCTGCCGTCCTTGTGCATCAAATCGCGCATGAGAATGAGGCGTTCGTAAATCATGGCGATGAAGGAATCCGCGCCGCGGCCCCAGGTGTCGCGGTAGGCGATCTGTTCGAGGAGGTTCGGCTCTTTGTGGAAGGTTTCGCCGCCGATCTCGATGTCCATGGAAAAGTCGGCACCGACGTCGAAGGGCGGGTCGATGTAGATGAGTTTGAGTCCGCCAGCCTCTTCGATCTGGCGGCGGAGAGCGCCGGATTTGAGCGAGGAGAGAATCAGCTTGTTGTCACCCCAGATGAGTTTGTTAGTCCAGCCTTTGACCTGCCGCCCCGAAAACATCTCTTCCTGAACCTCCGGCGAGACGCCGGAGCCACGTTCTTTGCGCGGCTCGTCAATGTGTTCCAATGTTTGGAACGGGAGGATGGCGGTGCAGACCTCGCGGGTTTTGCCGTTCCAGACGAGTTCGACCTCGCGCTTATCCTCGAACAGGAGAAAACGGTATTTCTCCGGCAGCGGCTTGCCCTCATTGATGAGCTTGATGAGGTCGCGCTTTTCGGCGTCGGAGAATTCGTAGCGTTCGGTTTCGTGCGGGCGTGCCATAAAAGGGGGCGCATCTCACTTCTGGCGGTCTTCCGGGCGGCGTGCGGGCCGAGGCTTCAGGAACGGACGCACCACCTTGCCGCAAGCCGGTTTCTGATTTTTTCAGCTGGCTGTTTTTTTTTCTTGCATAACTATGCTATATAGCATAGTCTTGCGGAAAAACAGGAGGAGATTATGGCTGCAAAGGATTCCGTGATGGAGGAAGCGGCGGTGCTCAAGCACCAGATCGCACAACTATGTCAAGAGCTCAGGCGCCTAGGCCCGGTGATGCGCGGCAGTCTGGTTGTGATCGGCACGCGCAACAAGCAGCCTTACTTTTCCGTGAATATCAAACGCAAAACGCATTTGATCTATCTGGGCAAACGGCGTGAGCAGAAGGCCCTCAAGCTTTCGCAGAACTACCACCGGCTCCAGCAGATTGTCGAGGAGATGACGGTGCTTAACATGAGGTTGCTCAAACTTGACAGCGGCGAGTGACAAGTCGTTCACTTTACCCTGTCACCCGCCGGATGCGAACCGGT
>JBILEA010000132.1:0-7377 GCA_044352355.1 Pontiellaceae bacterium
ATGTCGCCGTTATCCGAGGTCTGGACGACAATGTCCTTCGCACCTGCCGAGCCCGTGGCTGGCAGCGTGATGGTGAACCAGTTGGCGCCCGACCCCGTGATCGTCGCCCGCACCCCGCCCACCAGCACGTTGGTGATCGTGCCGATATTGCCGTTGGTGATGGTGAGGGTGTTGCCGCCTGCATACGCACCGCTGTTGGCCGAAAGCGCATAGACATGAATCAGATTTGTCACGCTTGGTGCGGCGTTATAACTGCCATTGCCGGCTTGCGAAGCCACAATGGATACGGTGCCCGCGCCGCTGAAAGTAAGATTTGTTCCGCTGATCGTCGCCGGACCGCCGTTGGTCGTGAAGGTCACCGGCAGACCGGAGGAAGCCGTCGCCGACAGACCAACCGTGTCGGTCGTCACTTTGTCCCCGATGGCCGGGAAGGTGATGGTCTGGTCGGCCATCACCGATTCCGCGATGACCAGGGAATGGTAAAGGGTTGATCCCTTGCCGATCGTGGCCACCGTCAACCCGCCACTGACCAGCGTCGGCCGGTTGGTGATGCCACCCGTCGTGCCGAGGCCAAGCTGGCCGAAGTCATTCTTGCCCATGGCCCACAACGAGCCATCCAGTTTCACAAACAGGGAATGATAGGTGCCACCAGCCGCCGCTATCACATTACTCGCCACTTGAACCGGAACGGTCTTGGAGCCCGTCGTGCCGTCGCCCAGCCCGCCCTCGAGATTATAACCCGTGCCCCACAGGGTACTGTCCGTCTTGATAAACAGGGTGTGGGCATAGCCGCCCGCCACCGCCACCACACTGCTCGCCATTAGAATAGGACGATTGGTAGGTGTGATCGTGCCATTGCCCAACTGGCCTTCGCCATTCCTGCCCATGCCCCACAGCGTTCTATCCGCTTTAATAAACAGCGAATGATCATTGCCAGAAGCCACCGCCACCACATTGCTCATCACCCGAACCGGCACCAAGGCAGCAGTCGTTGTGCCGTCACCCAGCTGGCCATGCCCATTAGCGCCCATGCTCCAAAGCGTCCCGTCCGCTTTGATAAACAGGGATTGATAATAACCACACGCTATGGCCACCACATTGCTGGCCACCTGCACGGGCTGATTGGTGCCTGACATCGCGCCCAGGCCCAGTTGGCCATTCCCATTTGAGCCCATGCCCCACAGCGTCCCGTCCGCCTTGATAAACAGGGAATGCTCGAAACCGGCCGCCGCCGCCACCACATTGCTGGCCACCTGCGCGGGCCGATTGGTTTCGTACACCGTGCCCAAGCCCAGTTGGCCGGAATAGTTCTGCCCCATGGCCCACAACGTGCTATCCGCTTTAACCAATAGGGTGTGCGCTCCCCCGCCTCCAGCCGTTGCCACCACGGGGCTTGCTACCAACTGCGGACGGTTGGTATCGGCCCGCGTGCCATCGCCCAACTGGTACTGCCCATTCCGCCCCCAACCCCACAGCGAGGAGCCGGGTGTACTCAGGTTGGCCGGAGTGCTGATGGCCATCCCCTGCGCATTCGTGATCACGACCGCGTAGCTACCGCTATTGGTGAAGCTAAAGGAACTAAAGCTCAACGTGCTGTTCGTCTGGCCCGGCAGGATCGCCCCATCCTTCATCCACTGATACCCGAACGGCCCGGTGCCGTTGTTGGTGACACTCAGGCTGACCGCCTGACCGTTCGTCACCACCGCACTCACCGGCTGAACCGTGATGGCGGGCGCGCTACTGGCGACGGCAGTCCACTGTGCAACACAGGTCACGTTGTCCACCGGCATGGTGGTCGGCACGTCCGGTGACCATCCTGTAAAAGTATAATTCGTCCGGGTCGGGTCTGCCGGTCTTGTCACCGCCGTGCCTTCGTCCCGGGTGATCGGCGAAATCGCCGGCGTGCCGCCGTTAACATTGAACGAGATGGTGGACTGCGGGTTCTGCGTTGACACCGCCTGCGCGGCGAACCCCGCAAGCAGCATGGCCGTCAGAATTCCTGCTAATTTATAGGCATTTGGTGTTTTCATATATTCTTATCCCGTCTTTTACTGCGTTTAAAAAGTTTGCTTTTACTTAGGATGCCGTCCCTAAAAAGCGGATTATATAGCGGGAATATTATTATAAATCCCTGACAGAAAGCAGGTTGGAAATACATAAATAATGACCTTTTAAAAGGTAGTTTTTGTAAGGATTTAAAGCGTCAGCCCCGGAGAAACCGCAGGAACCGGTCCTTTAACATTCGAAAAGTTGACCGTGAAGACTTGGCTTTAATGATTTTGCTGTCCATGATTCTGCGCGACTTCCCTCTGGCTCATCCGATTCATACCCATTTTGATAAGGCACGTAGTCCCGCTTTCAAGCGGCATAACCTGTTCCGGCTAAAGCCGGTACTACATACCTTTCCAGAGAAAGGGGGCCGGAGAAAGCTTGCGCTCACGGACTTCTTACCGAATCTATGTCGTAAATGATATTACTTGTTGAACTGCAGCTGGTTGAGAAAATTATTAGTAAATCCAGTTGCTAGCAACTGGACGTACTCAAAAACTTTCCCGCGCACAGGGGTTAAATCGAAAGAGGTTTTCCACCCATCTGAAGCAAGCGGGACGCTTGCTCTACGTTTAAGAAAATACCGAATCTTATGCGGGATGGGTATCAGTTCGTATGCGCAGGCCCTTTGCTGTCTAGCCCCCAGCGCCGGGCGTAGGACAGCAGTTCGCGGTCGGAATGGAGGTTTAGTTTTCCCCGGATGCGTTTGCGACTCGTGACGACGGTATGTACCGAAATTCCATTTTTATCGGCGATCTCGGCATCATTTAAGCCCAGTGACAGAAGTTGCAGAAGCTTCTGTTCGCGGACACTTAGAATCTTATGAAACGCTTCGGGTGTATTCAGCAGGGTTTTTTGGAGCGCGAGAAACCCGGGCGAAAAGTATGAGCCGCCCTGCCGGACGCAGTGAACCGCCTCCTGAAGCACAGATAGCGGGCTTATTTTTTCCACATAGCCGTCCACGTCATTTCCCACAACCTGTTGAACCGTAAAGGGATCAAGAAATGCCGAAAGCATGAGGATTTTTATGCAGGGAACTGTTTCGCGCAAAGGAGCAATCATATCCAGCCCGCTGCCGCCGGGCATTTTGATATCCAGCAGAACAAGGTCAGGCGCGGTTTGCGTAGCCAGCTCGAGCGCTTCCGCTGGATTGCCGGCCGTGCCGACCACCTGCAACTGCTCATCCGACCTGAACAGCATGGACAGCAGCTGTACAAACATATGCGCATCGTCCACGATCATCAGCCGGGTTGCATTCATTATTTTCCCCGTTGGCGGGCAGTATATCCGTTCATCAGCGTCTGGCACTTTCAATAAACTGTTTCACCTTGCGGATATCTTTTACGCCCGGTTCTTTTTCGACGCCGGAACTGACATCCACACCCCACGGATTGACGGCGGCAATGGCATCGCGCACGTTTTCAGGGTTAAGTCCGCCAGCCAGCATGACCGGTTTCCCGATCTCCTTTTTCATAACTAACGCGCGCTCCCAGCTGCTGAGCTTGCCGGTACCGCCGATGGTATTCGGATCAAATGAGTCAGCCAGCAGCACGGACGGTTCCGGATTAACCGCATTCAATATGCCAGGAAGAACGCCCTCGCCCATACGCGGCGACAGCCAGGTTTCCAATCCTTGGAAGAGCGGGCGCTCGATTTTCCAATCATTGGAAATCAAATGGATTTGAATGACGTCTAAGCGACAGGAGATCGCCACCGACTCCACTTCACCGGGCGGCGGCTCCACAAAGACGCCGACCTTTTTAATCTGCTCCGGGACACTTTTCAGCCAGCTGGCAACCTGCTCCGGGCGGACATAGCGCTTGGCACGCGGCCAGAAAATAAAACCGATGGCATCGGGCTCTAAAGCACAAATCTGCTCCAGATCGTTTCTGGAGCAGATTCCGCAGATTTTAATAAATACGCTCATGGGAACTTCCATGGAAAATTGGAATGTTGGAATGTTGGAATATTGGATTACTGGAACTTTATTCCGGCTGTTTTCCTCCAACCATCCATTCTTCCTTTATTCCATCATTCCGCGTTCCTTCGGAACGCTATCCTTCTGCGCTTTCCTCCGCGAGCTCTTCGGCCAGCTCTTCGGCGGCCTCAAACGCTGTTTCGCGACGGACTTCGCTATCGTTGAAGAAAAGCGGGTTCTGGCCATCGGCCCAGGCAATACGAATATCGCTGATACCAATGAATCCGAAAGCGGAACGCACCTGACGGGTCAGTGCATCGCGCTCATCGTCTTCTTTGTAGACCCCGCCGGACGCGACCAGCAATACAACGCTGGTGAGGTTATGCAACGGCTTCGGGCCGGTGGCGCTGAGATCAAAGGTCAAACCGGGAGAAAGAACCTGATCCATCCAGGCTTTCATAACGGAAGGGACGCTGAAATTCCACATGGGCATGGTCAGCACAAGGACATCCGCCTGTTTTAAGGCTTCAGCCTGTTTCTGAGCATAGTTCATGGAGGACTCTTCTGCCTTGGTCGGCTCATAGGCTATATCGAAAACCGGCATCCAGCAACGGCGATAAAGATCGTTGGAGTAATAAGGAGGCTTATCTTGATAGAGATCAACATTGTTGAGTTCAACGTCGGGGTTGAGCTCCATCAGCTTTCCGAAAAAACGTGCGGCGAGCTGTTTAGAAACAGACTGCTCGATAGGCTTCGGATTGGCGCACACGTGTAAAATATTCATTCGCGGATACTCCTTGGGTTCGTTCTGTTTATGAAATCGACTTGTGGACTGTAACAGCGGCGCGGGGCCCCGCACAAGCGTTTCTTTAGGCTATGGACGCGTTTCTCATGAATTCCACAGAGCCGGCCTTGCCCCAAACCGGGTTTTATCTTACACTGCGCCCCCTATTTCTTAACGATTGATAAAGGAGCGCGCACATGAGTAAAAATTATTGCGATTATCTGCAGAATACGCCGGATGCCAACGGCAACTTTGGTCCCTACGGCGGAGCCTACATCCCGCCGCAATTAATCGGCCCGATGAAAGAAATCCACGAAGCCTACCTTAAGATAAGCCGCTCACACCGCTTCATCGAAGAATTACGCTCCATCCGTAAGCATTATCAGGGGCGCCCGACGCCGGTCTACCACGCCGCCCGGCTCTCCGAAAAATGCGGTGGAGCCCAGATTTATCTCAAACGTGAAGACCTGAACCATACCGGCGCACATAAAATCAACCACTGCATGGGCGAAGGGCTGCTCGCCAAAACTATGGGCAAGAAAAAACTGATTGCCGAAACCGGTGCCGGCCAGCACGGGGTTGCACTCGCCACCGCCGCCGCTTACTTTGGTCTCGAATGCGAAATCCACATGGGCGAAGTGGATATCGCCAAAGAACATCCCAATGTCGTACGGATGAAACTGCTCGGCGCCAAAGTAGTCCCGGTTTCCCACGGACTCAAAACGCTGAAAGAAGCGGTTGATTCCGCTTTTCAGGCCTATCTGATTGATCCAGCCACTTCAATTTACTGCATCGGATCGGTCGTCGGCCCGCATCCTTTTCCGATGATGGTACGCGACTTCCAGCGGGTAGTCGGCATCGAAGCCCGTGAGCAATTCTTCGAAATGACCGGCGGGATGCCGAACGTCGTTACCGCCTGTGTCGGTGGAGGCAGTAATGCGATGGGGATCTTTTCAGCATTCCTCAATGACCCGTGTGAAATCTGGGGCGTCGAACCGCTGGGCCGCGGACCGAAAACCGGCGACCATGCCGCCACCGCGACCTACGGCAAGCCCGGCATCATTCACGGATTCAAGTGCTACCTGTTGCAGGACGAAAAAGGCGAACCGTCGCCGGTTTACTCCATCGCCAGTGGACTCGACTATCCCGGCGTAGGTCCGGAACACAGTCACCTCAAAGATGAAGGCCGCATCCAGTATACCGCCATCGACGATAAAGACTGCCTCAATGGCTTCTTCACGCTCTGCCGCTCGGAAGGCATTATACCGGCACTCGAAAGCGCACACGCCGTGGCGTTTGCCATGAAAAAAGCCAACGAGATGAAATCCGGCACCATTCTGGTCAACCTCTCTGGACGCGGAGACAAAGACCTCGACTTCGTTGTCGATAACTATGGATACGGAGACTGAAGAAAGAAGGCTGAATGATGAAAGATGAACTATGAAAAGGGTTTGTCTTTCCCGGGTCGCCTTTTCCGGCAGGATGCCGGCGGTACGCCGGCATCCTGCCGGCCCTGTCTAGTCTAAAGCTTACGGTCTTTTTTACAGGAGGCTTTGAGCCAGGCGGCATATTCGACCTGATTGATTTCGCCCGCCGCCAGCGCCAGAGTCTGCATAACAACTTCTTCTTCGGGGGCTGCGAAACGACACCTCAATCTTAAGTGCTCTAATCAAACCGTAGGTGCTTCACCTTCTCCACATACCCCTCGATGTCGCACTTCCGCTTTAATCCGGCGGCGTTCATGTAGCGGGTTTTGCCGAAGATTGGACGTTCCTTCCATGCGGTGTCGTGTTTACCGAAGACCCAGGCGACTCCGGCACAGGAGTTCGGGTCGCGTCCATCCAGAAAATATTTGTTGTTGATGGCGAGCAAAGTTTCAAATGCCTCTTCCGGTGACAGGCTCCACTCCAGCACCTTTTTACCCCAGTACATCCGCATGTAGTTGTGCATGAAGCCGGTGACGCGCATTTCGGTCATCGCCGCGTTCCAGTACGGGTCGTGCGTCTGTGACTGCTCCAGCTGTTCGCGGGTGTATAGAAATTCCCGCTTATCCTTGGTGTGGTTTTTCAGCGTGAGCTTCGCCCAGTCGGGCAGACAGGAAAAGCGGTCGTAGTCCGGCGTAAACCAAACGAAGTTTATTGCCAGCTCACGGCGGACAATCAGCTGTTCCAGAAAGCGACTTTTGGGATCAGCCTTCTGAATCTCCAGCGCGACATACAACGGCGAAATCTGTCCGAAGTGCAAATACGGACTGAGCATGGAAATGTCGTCGGTCTGCGGCTGATTGCTGTGGTCGCTGTACACCACGAGACTCTCTGCGATAAACCGTTTCAGCCGCTTCTTGGCCTCCGAAGTTCCGCCAATAAACTTTCCGGTTTTCCCAACCATTGGAATTGTTCTTTCCAATCCTTGGAACCATTGGCGTCCATTAGCGTTCATTAGCGGTTTAACGGTTTTGACCGGCTGAAGAAATTCATCCAGCCGTTTCAGCAGTTTCGGGCGGATGGTGCGGGCCATATATTCGGCGTGATCGGAGGCTGTTTCGACCGGCACAACGACATCGCTCTCCACCTCAACGACTTCGCAAACGGCCTCCTCGGCGACTTTTGCGCGCCATTCGGCCTGA
>JBILEA010000016.1:0-23861 GCA_044352355.1 Pontiellaceae bacterium
TGATCTTCGGTGAAACTCATATTCAACGAACTGCCTCGATGTCCGGAAGTGCCAAACGACACCCTTTGCGACGGAATATTCACATCAGGCTGTGTTTCGTAATACAGACTGATCAGTTCAGCGATATCGGTCAGGTTTTCCTTGGGCACTTTTTTTCCGGCTAACAGGTGAATTGACATGCGGCTTCTCCTTAAAAATGAGCGGGATGTTTAACAGAGGCTCCATTTATGCACAAGCGAAAGCGGAAAACGTATTGGCCACACACCTATTATTCCATACGTTTAAACGTATGGAATTGATTTAATCTTAGAATTAGGGGGAAACACACAAACGACAGCAACCCATCGACCATGAAGGTCTGCGGGTTTCCAAATATTGGAAATTGTCCGCGAGCGGCTGTTTCGCTATCGTACCCGGATGAAAACACGATCGTTCCCTGAACACTTCCGCAAGGTTGCGGCAGAATTTGCCAATAGACCGGCCGTTGTTGACCTGCATCAGCCCCTTTCCTACGCTGAACTCGACACGCTTTCCGACCGCATTGCATCCGGGCTGATCGCCCACGGAGTTCAGCCAGGGGATCACGTCGGACTCTATGGCATAAACAGCGCCATCTTTGTCGCATTCTACATCGGCATCCAAAAAGCCGCCGCCACGGTCGTCCCGATCAATCTAATGCTTAACCCCGAAGAAGTGGCCTATATCCTGAACGATGCCGAAGTGAAGATGCTGGTCTACTTTGACCCCTTTGCCCCGGCGGTTTCCGCTATTCGCGACGGATTACCGGAAATAAAAAACTGGATTTGTGTCGGGCGGGACCGGTCAGATCCGGCGGATATTCCGTTCGAGGCGCTTCTGCACTCGCCCCCCCCCCCCCCCCCCCCCCCACCCGACAGCGACTCCGTCGCTGTGATCATCTACACCTCCGGCACAACAGGCCACCCGAAAGGGGCCATGCTGACGCACAGGAACATCGTCTCCGACGCACTCGGTGCAACCCAAGCGTTAAAACCCCGCCCGCTCGAAGAACGTTTTCTGGTTGTTCTCCCCATGTTTCATGCCTTCGCCGCCATGGCAGGAATCGTTATTCCCCTGCTCAACGGATGCTCGCTGGTTCCTGTGCCGAAATTCGATCCGGCGCTAACCGCCGATCTGATTGAAAAAACCGGCGCGACCATTTTCCTGGGCGTCCCCAGCATGTACAGCCTGCTTCTGCGCCTTCCGGAAAAACATACACCGCAAATCGCCAAGTTGCGCTTCTGTGTTTCCGGTGGTGCAGCTCTGCCGATGGAAGTGCTCAAACAGTTTGAAACCCGGTTTGGTGTACTGATTTACGAAGGCGACGGTCCGACGGAATGTTCACCGGTCACCTGCGTCAATCCCATCGGAGGCCTGCGCAAACCGCAATCGGTTGGCCCGGCCATTCCGGGTGTCGAAATGAAAATCACGGACGAAACCGGCCAGGAACTGCCGCACGGCGAGGTCGGCGAAATCTGCGTGCGCGGCCCCAACGTGATGAAGGGCTACTGGAAGCAGCCCGAAGAAACAGCCAAGTCATTTTTCGGCGAATGGTTCCGGACCGGGGATCTCGGCACCGAAGATGAAGACCACTATTTCTACATCGTCGACCGCATTAAGGATATGGTCATTGTCAACGGCATGAATGTTTATCCGCGCGTTATCGAAGAGGTGCTCTACCAACACAAGGCCGTGAAAGAAGCCGCCGTAATTGGCCAGCCGCACGCATTGCACGGCGAAGTTCCAGTCGCTTATATTACACTCAAAGAGGAGATACCCTGTTCTGAAAGTGATTTACGGGCGTTCTGCCTCAAACATCTCGGTCGCCACGAAGTGCCTCGAAAAATTATTTTCACAAAGGCGCTACCAAAAAATGCAGCCGGAAAAATTGTTAAGCGCGAACTACGCAAGCAGGGCGAAATTGAACGCGGAATTAATTTAAGAAACTGCACTAAATATGAATGATCTACTGAATAAAAACTCTGCGGTTCAACATCTGATGGATTTACTCGCCGCCGAAGGGCCGAGCGGCGGCGAAGGACCCGTGGCAGACGTTGTAAAACAAAAACTGCTGGCGGCCGGCTGTGACCCGAAGTGGATTCGTGAAAACGTCAGTAAAAAACGGTTATCCAACGATTTCACCGTGGGCAATCTGGTCGTCAAAATTCCAGGCACCGTAAAAGCCCCGCGCATTATGTTTTCCGCCCATCTCGATACCGTGCCGCTCTGCCGCGGTGCGGTGCCGGTGCGCAAAGGTAACCGGATCGTTCCCAAAGGAAAAACCGGCCTCGGCGGCGACAACCGCGCCTCGGTGGCCGCCGTGGTTACGATGGCGGAAACCGTGCTGAAAAATAACCTGCCGCACCCGCCCCTCACCCTGCTTTTCACCGTCGGTGAAGAAAACGGCCTGCATGGCGCCAAGGCGTTTGAACCGTCCGAAGGCGGCGGGCCGGTCATGTGCTTCAATCTCGACGGAAGCGGGCGGCGCAACGGCGTCATCGGCGCCCTCGGCGCGGCACGATGGATTGCCAATATTCGCGGAAAAAGCGTCCACGCCGCGGTCAATCCGGAAGGCGGAGTCTCCGCTGCTGTCATTGCCGCCAAGGCCATCGAGGAACTGAAATCAAAGGGCTGGTTCGGGCGTATCAATAAGGGCTCCTGCACCGGAACCGCCAACGTCGGCTCGATGAATGGCGGAGAAGCCGACAATCAAGTGATGGATTTTCTAAAGGTAACCGGCGAGTGCCGCAGTCATAACCCTGCCTCGCTCCGGAAAATTTCCAATGTCTGGAAAAAGGCTTTTGAAAAAGCCGCCCGCGAACTGAAAAATGATCAAGGAGAGTGCGGTGCCGTCGACTTCACTATCGCCAGCGACTACCGCAGCTTCCGGCTCAAGAAAAGCGCGCCCGTTGTTCAGCGTTTTTTGCGTGCCGCGCCGCAGGCCGGCCGCGAAGCAGACGTAGAAATCATCAACGCCGGACTCGACGCTAATATCTTGAACGAAAAAGGAATTCCCACCATCACCTTTGACGCGGGTAATTTTCACGCACACGATTTAAATGAATACGTGGAGATTCCGCGCTACCTCGAAGCCTGTAAACTGGCCGTCGTGCTCGCTACCGAACCCTAAATATTTTCCGGTTCCGGCGAGCTGCAAAAAGAATTGCCAGTCCGCAGAAAACAATAAAAAAGTTCCTGATTTAGGCACAAACAAACCGGTCGTCGAGCCAATCCAACCCCATTCGTTGTTAAGGGCAACGCCGCCGCCAATGTCACCGAAGCGTCTGCCATAGCCTCCGGTGAAAGGTGTTCATTCCGACTGGAAAGACGTATTGCCGGCCTGCCTTTTTCCCAGCACATCGCGCACTTTACAGGCGAGTTCAGACCGTGAAAATGGTTTCGCAATAAAAGCCCCCCCCTCCGCTAATACATTGTTTCGGCCGTTCGCATCAGTCATATGCCCTGACATAAGCAGAATTTTAATTTCCGGTGCAGTTTTCGCTATTTGTCTGGCCAGCTGCCATCCATCCATCCCGGGCATAACCACGTCTGTCAGCAACAGATGGATGGTCTGGTTATGCTGAGTAACCATTGCAATGGCTTCGTCCGGAGTCTTTGCAACGAGCACATTGTAACCGATTGATTTCAGTTTTAAATCGCAAACCGTTCGAACGGTTTCATCGTCCTCCACCAGCAGTACAGTCTCTCCGCGGCCTCTGGGCAGTTCCGGTTTATCATCAGCTGGCGTCTCTGCTGTTTTTTCGACAGACCGGGATAGATAAATTTTAAATGTCGTACCTTTACCTGCTTCACTCGATACGCTGATGTAACCGTTATTCTGTTTAATGATACCGTATACGGTTGCCAGTCCGAGACCCGTGCCCTTTCCAACCCCTTTTGTAGTAAAAAACGGCTCAAAAATGTGTTTAATGACGTCGGCCTTCATACCGCAACCATCATCACAAACCGTCAACTGCACATATTCGCCCGGAACAGATCCCGCATGGACGGCACAAAAAGCATCGTCGAGCGTGACATTGGCTGTCTCGATAGAAACATGGCCTGTGTTAACAATGGCATCACGCGCATTAACACAGAGGTTCACCATAATTTGATCAATCTGCGACCGATCAATCTTGATCGATCCTAAATTTGCTCCGGGCAGCCAGGCCAACTGGATATTTTCGCCAATCAAACGCCTTAACAGATTGAGCATGCTTGGTACTGCTTCGTTCAGATCCATCACTTTGGGAGTGATCGGCTGTTTGCGGGCGAATGCGAGGAGTTGTCGCGTGATGGCTGCCGACCGCTGGGCGTCTTTAATAATCTCATCGAGCCATGCCTGGACGGCGTGCTCCGGCGGCAGATCCTCCCGGCTCAGCTCAGCGT
Source organism: Pontiellaceae bacterium (assembly GCA_044352355.1). Taxonomy (GTDB): domain Bacteria; phylum Verrucomicrobiota; class Kiritimatiellia; order Kiritimatiellales; family Tichowtungiaceae; genus Tichowtungia. The sequence goes on from JBILEA010000016.1 coordinate 4,408, forward strand.
AGCCCATAATGCTCATGAGCAGGTTGTTAAAGTCATGGGCTATTCCGCCTGCCAGCTGGCCCACAGCCTCCAGTCTTTGTGACTGGCGAAGCTCATCTTGCAGACGCTCATGTTCTGCGTCCGCCTTTTTGCGGTCGGTGATATCAATGAAACTAGCCAAACTCGCCCAAACATGCCCCTGCTCGTCTGTTACAGGTGATCCAAATATTTCCAGGGATATTTCGGTACCGTCGGGCCGCTCAATGACCATATCATCCACATGCGAAGGCGTTCCATTCATCCCCTTCAGGATGGGCATCTCGTCCGGAGGATAAGAGCCGCTGCAACCCGATTTGTGCGCTTTATAGACCTCCGATAAATTGTACCGGGATGTATCAGGAAGAATCCCCCGCCCGAGAAGATTTAAAGCCGCATCGTTGGCCAGCAAAGGCTTACCGGATGGGGCCTCGACCATGAAAACACCCAAAGGAAGGTTCTTCAGAAGCGAAGTAAACAGATCGTTCTGCCGCTTGAGAGATTGTGCGCTTTGGGCCAGATCTTCTTCCATCCGCTTGCGGTCAGTAATATCCAGCACCGACGACTGATATCCGATCAGCTTACCGGTCTCATTTCGCAAACTGGTTGCCAGACCTTGGGCAAGGAAAAACGATCCATCCTTTTTTTTTGCCTCAAAACTTCCATCCCACTGATCCTTGGTATTGAGGGTTTTTATTATAATGGAGACCTCTCGCGGATTGGTAAAGAAATGCGATATCTTCCGTCCGATGATCTCGGTCTTATCAGAATAGCCCCATATCCGGAGAAACGTCTCGTTGGCCTCGGTTATAACACCGTCAAGGTCGGCGACACTGTTGGCGGCTATGGAAGAATCAAAAACGAGATTCTTGGTTCGCAGAGCATTCTCGATCTGATGTCGCGAAAGCGCGACAGCCAGACAGTCGGCCATCCGTTCGAAATGGACAATAATTTCGGGAGTGAACTGATTTCCCCGGTGATCGTTGAACTGCAGCAGTCCAAAGGTCTGATCCGCGGTACGCAAAGGAATCAGAGCCACTGATTCATATCCTGCACGGTGGCATCGTTTGCGCATATGGATCTGGCCTAGGGCTGTATCAATAGAGTCGAGCATCTCGGTCATGGAGTTGGTCCAAAAACTTCCGCGACCCGTGAAAAAAGGCTTGGAGGGATCAACCCGTCCGTTCAGGACATTACCGCACATACACTCAAGCAGAGGTTTGCCGGCCTCGTTACGCAGAATTTCCCCCTCCGGGCTGTACGCGCAAAGGTGGGTTTCATTGCTAATAAATTCTGCTGGAAACCCTCGGGTCTCGTAATACGGATAATCGTCTCCGTCGCGCAGGCGGATACCGACTGCGTCGCAGCCTGACCACTTTTGCAAAGAAGCAGTCAGCGACGAAAGGCGTTCGCGAAAATCGCCCGGTGTATTGATCCTCAAAATCAAGTGCGCAGTCAGGTCATACCCATCCTCCCGGAATTTGCGATCGGTGATATCGCTTAGCACAACAAGACAGACGGAATCCCCGTTTCCGTCCTGTGCAATCGTAGCCGCCATACCTGCCCAGAAAAGGGTCCCGTCCTTTTTCACCATCCGCACTTCGCACTGTTGAGACTTCTTTGATTCAAAAAGCTGTTTTTTGTGGAGGTAGTATGTATCCTGATCATCTTTAAAAATAAAATCCACGAATGGCTTATTAAGCAGAGTGCTTCGGGACAGGCCCAGCAGGGTCGCGGTGGTAAGATTCGCCTCAATCATCAAGCCTTTTTCGCTGATGGTGCCATAGCCTACCGGGGCCAAATTATAGAGATTGAAATAACGTGACTGCTCGGCACTCAGCGCGTTTTGAGTCCTGAGCAGTTCCTCATTCTGCAGCTCCAACTCAATTTGATGAACCTGCAGTTCGTGAAGTTGCCGCCGGGCTTCTTTTTGCGACACGGGGCTGATTTCGTGATGTTCCGAAGATTTTAAATTTTCCTCAGCCCGACGCCGCAAAATATCCGCAGGGCTGCTTGGAATCTTCTTCTTATCCATAAACTGACCTCCGATACTCGGGATCTATTTTCGATTGCAGCGGGCACCGCCGCAAACGATAACGGAACAATAGTATAAAAACCCTTTTTCTACGGCTGAGTGTGTAAACGATAATCACGTCTGTCAACTTGAAAACTGAGGAGCTCCAGCCATTCATCCGAGGGCCGGAACTTCCGTTATATTTTAAAACACTTTAATACGGCACTTTAATAAGGCCTTGCATTAACCCGGACCGGAGCTATACTGCCAACGCAAGCAAGGAGATTAATATGGCACGTATATTGGTCGTAGATGACGAAGCTAATCTGGTCAAAATTCTGGAACATACTCTCGTTCGTTCCGGACACGTGGTGGTGACGGCCAGTGACGGCTTCGAGGCTCTCCGCCGTCTCGCACTCGGCGATATTGATCTCGTGGTGATTGACATGGTGATGCCGAATATGAACGGTCTGGACGTTATTAAAGAAATGCAGAAAAAATACCCGAAGGTTAAAATCATCGCAATTTCCGGTGGAGGAAATGGCTGCGGACCGAATGATTATCTAGACGCGGCTAAACAGCTGGGCGCTTCGTGCTGTCTGTTCAAACCTTTCATGCTGAATGAACTTTCAGCAATGGCTAAGGAGCTACTGACTCCGGCCAGCTCCTGAATAGCCGGCAGCTGCAAAACAAAATCCGACGCGGCTCCGGATCAAACCGATCCTGAATAATATTTTTTTTCCGCTGACAGCACTTCGTTAATTTTATTCACTAGCTCTTCGATCGGAAACGGTTTTTGCAGAAATTTTCGGTCTTCGTCACGGAGGCCTTGCTGGCATTGGAGAATGTCGGAATTATATCCTGACATAAAGATACATTTCATTTGAGGCCGCAAGATTGCAAGGCGTCTCGCCAGCTCAGGTCCATTCATTTTTGGCAAGCTCACATCGGTTAGCAGTAGATGGATATCGGCTTGATAGCTCCGGGTCATATCCAGCGATTCGACAGGATCGTCAAAAGCGAGCACGTTATAGCCAAGTTTTTTGAGATGGTTTTTGTAAAGCATAAGTAACGGATACTCATCCTCGACCAGCAGAATGGTTTTTATTCCGACCGGCGGTCCTGCATGCGACCGTGGTTCCGCAGGTCTTACTTCCTCTATGGTGTGCCGGGGCAGATATATCTTAAAAGTTGTTCCTTTGCCCGTCTGACTATCCACTTTAATGAAGCCGTTGTTCTGAAGAACCATGCCGTAGAGACTGGCCAGGCCCAGCCCGCAACCGAGGTATTCCGGCTTGGTGGTAAAAAACGGTTCAAAAATATAGTCGAGCATTTCGCCGTCTATGCCGCATCCGGTGTCGCTGACTGAGAGCAGTACATACGGACTGGGCATGAATTCAGGGCTCTGCGAGCTGTAGGCTTCATCGAATTCGGCCCATTCTGTTTTGATATCGATCCGGCCCGGCCCGGCGATTGCGTCACCGGCATTAGTGATCAGGCTGGTTAGTATGCGATTGAGCTGGGAACAATCGATTTTAACAAAACAGGGCCCTGCAGAAGGATTCCAGACTAGGCTGGTTTCTTTGCTGAGAATACTGCGAAGCTGGCTTAACATACTTTCAATTGCATGATTGATATCAAGCACATGCGAGGCAACCGCCTCTTTGCGGGCAAATGCCAGTAACTGCCGGGTCAAATCGGCCGCCCGCCTACCGGCCGTTTTAATTTCATTCAGACAGCCGATTTGCAAGGAACTTGGGGTTTCAGAGGTCAGTAAAATTTCAGTGTTACCCAGAATGATTTGAAGGATATTATTATAATCGTGTGCTATACCACCTGCCAGCCGGCCGATGGCCTCTAACCTCTCTATCTGGCTCAGATGCACATCCAGATTTTTGCGATCTTCTTCGATCATTTTACGGTCTGTAACATTTTCAAACATCGCCAGACAGATAGGCCTGCCGTCACTTTCTTTGGTCAAAGAAATTTGCAGCTGCGCCCAGAAATAAGTGTCATCGTTTTTTATCATCCGCAACTCGAATACCTGCATGACCCCGGTTTCGAAAAGTTTTTTGCGGTACAGGCTGTAGACGTTTAAATCTTCCGGAAAAATGAAACCGGACAACGGTTTGCCGGGCAGAACGTCCTGATCCACACAAAGCATAATCGATGCCGTATGGTTGGCCTCCAGGATCACCTCGTCGTCTATAAGCGTGCAATAACCCGCCGGAGCCAGATTGTAGAGATCGAAATAGCGTGTCCGTGCGGCATCGAGCTCTCTCGGCACTTCTTCAGCCCGGGTCTTTTCCTCTGCAAGACGGTGCAAATAACCCTGATCAGAGGCCCCTGAAGAGTCGCCGTCGATCTCTGAACTGGTTGTTTTTGTACTCACGGTTGAGTTTCCTGGTATCTCAATTCAACGGCGATTCCTCCCACTGCAAGGTGCCCGTCTGGATGGCCAGACTGTTTCCGTAATTAATCGGATTGGGGTTGGCAAAGACGCTCGGGTCATAATAGATCGTGCAGTTTGCGGCGATATCAAAACCCTGCCCGGCAATGATGGTTCCGCGAATATTTGAACCTGACGTAGCGAGTACTTTTCCTTCTGCATAAAGTATCCCGTAGAAGTCTATGTTTTTAGCCGGGTTGATATCGCCCATAGCCAGCAGGATGGTTCCGTTTGTAGCGGTAGCACCTTGCGTGGCAAAACTTATATTCACCAGAGTGAATATCTGTGTCTGTTCTTTAAGTATGATATGATTTCCGAATGAAACATTGCCGCCGGCCACAATCTTAACTCCGGCTCCAACGGTGGTTGAGTTTGGGAATGTGACGGGTCCGCTTGCCACCAACGTTCTGTTAGCGGGCAGGTCGATGTTGATTGTAAGCGCTCCGTTCACATAGTTGGTTCCGTTCACCAGATTATTGGTGAGCTTATTCAAGTTATCAACAACCAGAGGTGCATTGGTATAAGTTGAGGCTGTATTTAAAGCGTCTGTGTATGGCGTTCGATCAAGGGTTGGCGACCCCGGATCAAGGGTTCCTTCATCGGCTCCGCTTGGTTTATTCACAATTCCGCCTTTTGCATCAATGACGTCGCTTGCAAAATTATTGCCTCCTTTAAAGGTTAGCGTTCCCGGGGGTGCCTGATAGATGGAACCGTACACATCACTGTTTTGGATCGTACTGCTTCCTCCCAAAGCGCTAATTGCCTGCTGGCCGCCGGCACCGCCCTCCAGTTTCAGCCGAACCGTGTTGGTGACGACCATTGCATTATTAGAAGTCATTCCGGTCGAAGTGATGGTGTAGATGTCGAGCAGCGGATTAGCCGTTGGATCTTTGGTGATCTCCACGGTGTAACTTCCCAGCCCATCAAGCAGTATTTCGTCATTACTGAAACTATTCGGCAGAAATGTGCGATAGGTTTTGCTTGCCATCACCCGGCTCAATGCCCGCTCAAGGCCTGCTTCTGCCAGCCAGTGAGCCTGCGCGGTTCTGAGCTGTCTGATGGTTTCCAGTTCATTAAAGCTGCCGAGTTGCAGCAGAGCTGCCGTCAGCAGGCTGACAGCGATCAAAACGACCATGACGATCACAAGGATCGCCCCGTTTTTATTAGATTGAACATGCAGTTTCATTGTCAGTTCCTCGTATTAACAAACACCCGATTGGTCATGGCGATTCCGGAGACAGAGTTCGTCATTCCGATCGTCAGATAAACCCCGTCGCCGGGCACGTTGACTTCTGCATTAAACGTCCGCAGTCCGCGCGGTATGATCACGCCGAAATCAGTAGAGCTCAAGGTGCTGCCGGTTTTAGTATAGGTCACGGTACTGTTTCGCACAGGCGGATGGGGGGCGAGCTGGAGCTGCCCGGCCGCTATCGTAACGTTGGTTATATTTGATTCACGAATATCCCGGGCCATCAGATAGACCGCCAGAGCGGTATTGCGGCGCATCTCAACATACGCTTTGTTGATACGCCATGACTGGAACCCCATAATCAGCACGGTCGCTGCGGTCAGAATAACAATGGCTGACGCTACGACGGTGACCATCAGTTCAATCAGTGTAAACCCGGTTTTGTTTTTACTTTTTTTCATAACGATCACCTCAGGCTGTCCAGTACTTCGAGCGAACGGTAGGTCACCAAGTTCACCACCCTGCCGTCGCGGTATGTAACCGTGGTAGCAATTCCAAGGTACCGACAATCATCGTATGCCGACTCGGTGATGATATTGGTGACGGTCGTAATGCTCGCGTTGCCGCCGCTCCAGCCAGCTAGGTCAAATTGCCCGCGATTCACTGGGTTGATATAATTACGCAAATGACTTTCAATTTCTGCTGAACCGGCATGAATCGCATTCTGCTCCAGCGCACTGGTGACGACCTGATAGCGGGGATAGAAAAGACTGGTTACGGCAAGAACAGCCATAATACCTAGAATTGCCACCCCCAGCAGCACCTCCACAAGAGTCATGCCGCGTTGCTGTTGTATATGAAACCGTCTTAGTCTCATGGATTTGCCTCCATCAGCTTGATTACAGTTCGAACCCCGTTAGAATCGCGCAGTACGATGCTTCGGATGCGTATTCCCTCGAGTGTGCAATCCCTGACCCGGTCTCCCTCCTGATAGACCTTCCCGTCGATCATCGCGACCGGCTTTTCTGCGCCCCATGAAATGCCCTGAAGCAGGATTGGATCTTGTGCGGCGAGTGCCGGGACATCCGCAGCTGGTGCGGCAGTTTCTTTTTTGAGAACCGGAGCCGGTTTTTTGACTTCGATAAAAATCGTGCCGTTCTTCCGGAAACATGCGTTCAGCTTATCCTGTGCAAGGCGAAGATCGGTAATCGATGAAAGGTATCTCTGCTCGAACTGTCCTTTTTCTGCAAGGTACTGATGGCGACGCTGCTCGTACTGCCAAAAGATTCCGATGGTGAGCAGAAGTCCCGCCAGAACAGAGAAAAGAATTACCGCAGATCTGGAAGGAACCTTCATTGTACGTTTCCTTTCCGGGCGATGTAGATTTTACAAAGTTCGGCATCGAGTAAAAATGCGCCGCCCGCTGTATGATCCGGCACAGTCGATATCCGTTTTTCATAGACCAGCCGGTCCTTGGCATGAATGTTATTTAAAAACGCGCTGATTCCGCTGCCGGAGCCCGCCCCTTTAATCTGAATACTTATCCGGATTGTTCCGGCCGGGGCTTTGTCCGGCGGATCCTGTACAACACTGATCGCGTTGATGGTAAAGTCGGCGTATTCAGCGGCCGCATTGAGTGCAGCGATATGACGAATTTCAAGGGATGATGCGGCGTCCGGAGCAACCTGGTAATCCGCGGCAAACTTTTCGAACGAGGCCAGTCCGGCGGTCATCTCCGGAATTACGTGCGCCAGCGCCTTGCTCTGGGTATACGCGATCTGCTCCTGATACAGCACGCTTTTGGAAACTGTAAAAACAACGGCAATTAAAGCGAGTGGAACAATAATCCACAGAGCCATCACACTCCGTCTTCTTATGAATGGTGCTGTATCCATGATCGCCTACTCCTTAAAAGTGGCTCTGTAATTCATAATGAGCACATCTTCGTCTTTAGATTCTCCGCGCAGAGTCGTTGTGGGGGTAATCGTGGCGAACTGTTTGGTCAGTTCAGGGTTTTTCTGCCAGTTCTGGAGTGAAACCGATACGGGGCTTTTCCGCCCCTTGACAGGTACCGCGATGCTGAATTCAAGTACGGGTTGTCGATTATTTTCCTGAATGAAAGCTAGTTTTCTGAGCGTACTGCCGTCGGATTGATTAACGAGAGAGTTGAGCATCGGCACGGCGGTATAAATACAGGCAGGCAGAGCTTCCCTGATCCCCCGAACCTGCTGGATGCAATCGTTCACCCGCACCTGCAGTCGGTCGGCATATTCCGGTATAGAATCCTGTCCTAGGTAAATCTGCCGGAACTGCTGCCGGATCAGGCCCGCACGGTGGCGATAGCCCAGAGCTTCGTAAATATCCGAGGAAGCTTTTCCGCAGGTAAGGGCAAGCACACAGACGGCCAGCGACAGGTAGATCAGCATGGCCCGGTAAATCAAACGCCGCTTACGGGCCGGCAGAATAAGGTCTCTGGCTAAATTAATATCAAGCAGCTTCATGAGCATATCTCCCAAGGGCCAAGCCGATTCCCGTGGTTACATTATATGACGCGGGAAGAGACAGTTTCTGGTTGTCGATAACCAGCCGGGAGTCTGAATGGATATCCAGAACACTTACCGGGAGTGCAGTTTTCTTTGCCAGTGCCTGGGAAAAAGGCTCCTGATCGCGAATCTGTCCGATCAGAATAATCTTTTCAATCGCATACTGTTTGGTTTTAAGGTGGTAGTAGAGCAAAGCGTTCTGAATATTCTCTATCAGGTAGCTGGTATTATTTCCCCAGCAGTTATCAGCGGAAAACAGTGCGCGGGGATAGATCCCGCTTTCTGAAAGCATCATAATGTCCGCAGTCCGGTCAGCCAGATTAATCAGACAGACCGGCGACAGGTTTTTGTCTTCGTTGAAGTAGCTATAGAAATTATAAAGTGCGGCGCAACTAACATCCACATTGATTGCGTATAGACCGGCATCCCGTATGAGGTTGATATGCCGAACAACTGTTTTCCGGGGAGCAACGACCAGTGTTCCCGACAGCTCTGCGGGGGAATGACTTGGGTCGGCGTATTCGGAAGGATTTAAGTGCCAGTCAACACAAAGCTTGTCTGCCGGCTGTTGCAAAGCCTCTTCGGCTTCCAGCGCTAACGTCTGAGGCAGCTCATTGACCGTCAGGTTCTGGTAGTGAAAATAGCGGACAATCAGCGACCGGCTGTGCAAACAGGTTCTAACGGTACGAGTCGGCAGTTTTTCTTTCCGCCAAAAAGAACGAATCCACGCGGCCAGCTGCCGGTCTGTGAGTTCCGGCGGGAACTCGCCCACAGCCAGTCGATCCAGACGCGGCTGGCGGTCATGGATTGAAAAGTGAGACGCAACAATCCGCCCATGATTAATATCCAGCCCAATGATATCTTCCTGCGTCCGGTTATTTATTGAAGTCGGTTTCATCATAACTCCCGCTTCGATTCAAAAAACCAGTTTCCCGGCAACTCTGCTCCCGATTGCCGGGAGCAGAGCGGGCTTTGGGTCAGCCGTCGGCTGAACAGTCTGCCGGGATCTGGAATTCATATCTGCTCCAGCGCCCTTACAGGTTAGCTTTGGTTGCAACCGTACCGGCCCAAATACCTGAATCGTCCAGGGTCAACGGGTCACTGGCTGCAAATGAGCCGACTGCCGCCTTAATTGTGGTTTGTATTGTAAATGTAAAGGCACCCGCGGTGGCCGATACAGCAGTGATCGTCGGCGTGTTGAAGTATTTCGACTTGCCAAGCTCACTCAGGGTAAGAGCAGGCAGCTCTGCTATGGTCGGAGTTACATCGCCTTTTTCCGCATAATACGCTTTCAGCGCAGTAGCGGTCGTTCCAAGCAGATTTTGCCCGTCCGCAGCAATTGCTCTATCCCGGTTACTTGCCAGCAGTGGAATGATAATGGCAGCCAGAATCGCAATGATAGCGGCTACAATCATCAATTCAACCAGAGTAAACCCTGATTTTTTATTTGTTGTCTTCATGATTCCTTCCCCTTCCTTTCTGTTTCGGCTTCCATTTCCATTCTCCGTGAACCCGGCTTTCCGGGCACTCTGCAGCTGTGACTTTTTTAGCGAATACTCGATGATACCGTGAATACCGGAAGATAAATGCTGAGTACAAGAATCAGCACCATCAGTCCGAAAACCGTGATAATAATCGGCTCCAGCAGGGCCGTTCCGGCAACAATTGAAGCCTCGACTTCATCTTCATAGACATCGGCAACCCGATCCATCACATCAGGAAGCCGTCCGGCGGCTTCCCCTACCCGCAACATGCGGATCAGCAGAGCAGGAAAGATCGCCGTTTCACGGAATCCATCCGCAATGCTGGATCCGGAGATAATCCGGGTTTGTCCGTGTATAATGGCTGATTCGATAATTTCGTTATCGCCGATGGCGGAAACGATTCGCAGTGTGGTGGCAATCGGTACGCCGCTTTTGAGCATAATTGCGGTGCAGCGGCAGACCCTGGCGATGATATACCGCCGCAGACAGCTACCGGTAATCGGGAAATTCAGTTTGGCCTGATCAATCCACCGACGGCCGGACGGAGTCCGATTGAATAAGATGTAAAGCCCAACTAACAGCAGCACGAATACAGCTATGAACGGGCTGTTGTGTAAAATGAAGCGGTTCAACCCGAAGACTCCCCGGGTCAGAGCCGGAAGTTTTGCACCCAGACCGCTGAAGATTTCTTCGAAGCGCGGGATGATTGCAAACATCATGATCAGACAGATGACGACAAAGAAGCCTGCGACAAAGGCCGGGTATGCCATCATACTTTTGACTTTCCGCTGCAACTTGTTGCTGGCTTCCATGTATCCGGCGAGCCGGTTCAATGTTTCGCCGAGCGAACCGGATTCTTCTGCCGCCTGGATCATACCGATAAACACCGGTGAAAATACTTTCGGATGGGCCGCCACAGCCTTGGAGAAAGTAATGCCGTCATGCAGTTTTTTGATGATGTTCCCCAACACGATTTTCAGTGCCGGCTGATCCATGTCCTCATAAATTCCTTCCAGCGCTTCGCGAAGCGGAAGTCCGGAGTTTACTGAAACCGCCAGCTGGCGGCAGAAAACAGACATTTCGGATAAACGGATTTTCTTTACCAGCGGTGTTTTCTTCGGAGCCAGTGTCAGGTTGTCGGATTTCCGCTTAAATACATCCGAAAAGCGGCTTTTCTGAGGTTTCGCCGTGTCGGATTCTTCGGTTCCGGGGACGACGGTTTCGACATCCATCAGGCCGACGACGGTCAACCCTCTCTTTCGAAGGTCAGTAAGCGCCTGCTGCCGGGAATCGGCTTCGATCAAATCCCGGATTAAATCTCCGGTTGAGTTCTTCGCTGTATAGTTAAATTTTTTCATACTGCACCTCTTGTTAAAACTGCTGGGTTACCCGCAGGGCTTCCTCCAGCGTGGTAATCCCGTTCTTTGCCTTCATTAGTCCGTTGAGAGACAGAGACTCCATGCCTCCCTCCAGTGCTGTTTTACGCATGACCGCATCACTGCAATGCTCCACGATCAATTCACGCAATGTATCGGTGACTTCCAGAAACTCAAACACTCCGCTCCGGCCCCGGAATCCGGTCTGTTGACAGTCAGGACATCCGCACCCCCGGTAAAACTTCCATGTTTTTGCGTCCAAACAAATCTCGGAAGCCTGCTCCAGCTCTGCCGCAGGCGGGCAGTATTCTTCTTTACACCGTTCGCAGATGACCCGGACCAGACGCTGGGCAATCACAAGCTTAACGGTGGCGGAAATCAAATAGGCCGGCACACCGATATCTTTCAGCCGGCTGAATGTTGACGGTGCGTCGTTGGTGTGCAGCGTGCTGAGAACCAGATGCCCTGTCAGCGATGAGCGGGTGGCAATTTGCGCGGTTTCCAGATCGCGTATTTCGCCGATCATAATGATGTCCGGATCCTGCCGCAGAATGGCGCGCAGACAGGCGGCAAAATCAAGACCGATCTGCGGGCGGATATGGGTCTGGTTGATCCCGTCAATCATGTATTCAATCGGATCCTCGACCGTCTGAATATTCAGATCCGGATTTTTCAGGAAACTGAGCGCGCTGTAGAGCGTGGTGGTTTTACCGCTGCCGGTCGGACCGGTCAGCAGGATGATCCCGTTTGGAAATTTTAGAATTCTCTGGAATTCTTTGAGCATCGGCGGATCAAACCCGACATCTTTCATATCCACCAGCAGCGATGCCCGGTCCAGAATCCGAAGTACAATTTTTTCGCCATGCGCTACCGGCAGAACGGATACACGCACATCAATGATCCGGTCGCGGACTTTGAACTTAAACCGTCCATCCTGAGGCAGACGGTGTTCGGCAATATCCAGTTCAGAAATTATTTTTATCCGGGTTGCAATCGCCGCATAGATGTTACGGGGCGGCGGAGTGACTTCCCTTAGTAGTCCGTCGATCCGGAACCGGACGGCGACGTATTTTTCCGAAGGCTCAAAATGAATATCGCTGGCCCGGTCGCGAATTGCGCCGAGCAGCAGCAGATTGACAAAGCGGATCACCGGCACATCGTTTGCCCGGTCTTTGAGCTGGCCCAGTTCGAGGCTGACCGGATTGTCACCCTCAATTTCAACATCCATATCCTTCAACGAAACAATATCCTGAATCCCTTCCTCAATATAAGCCTCATCACGATATGACCGGTCGATCAGCGCCAGGATATCTTCTTCCACGCCAACTGCCTGATGAACCTCCAGCTTGGTTTGCGAACGGACCGTGTCAACCGCATCCAGATCCAGCGGGTTGGCCATGATCACTTTTAAGGAGCTTTCACCCTCCTTGGCAAAAGGAACCAGGGTATAGCGGCGGGCAATCGATTCCGGAACCAGCCGGATAACGGAGCGTTCGATGTGATATTCTTCGGGGATTTCAATCAAAGGAATGTGCAACAGGTCGGAGAGTGCTTCGGCCAGCTCGCGGGAAGATTTAAGTCCGCAAGCTTCAGTCATGCGCATCAACGGGGATTCAGCTTTCCCGCTTTCGAGAAAGGCTGTCCGGAGCTGCTCCATGCTGATTTTAACTTTAGCGCTCATGATTTTCCGGCCTGTTGCATTTTTAATTACTGAATCTGTTCCTACATCTGCTGGTCATCCGGTTCCGTAACAACGGCAGGTTCTGCCGGTTCCGTAACAACGGCAGGTTCTTCCGGTTTGACGCCTTCCATCGTGGCGGCACCTTTTTCAGCAATAATCGTGTCGTAATTGTTTTTATCGACGATCGTTGCCGAAAGGAAAATCAGCAGATTGATCTTCTTGTTATCGGTCGTATCGCGCCGGAAAAGACGCCCGAGCAGCGGAATGTCCCCAAGGAAGGGAACCTTGCTCTGCGTGATGCTTTTCTGATCCTGCAGGAGACCGCCGATTACCACGGTTTCTTTATTTTTCAGCAGAATCTGGGTCTCAGCCTCACGGGTATCTATAACGGGATATTGCGTCAAGGCTTGGGTACCCGCACCTGTGCTTACCGCTCCGGATTTAAAGCCGACTATGGTGCTGACCGACGGATGAACGATCATGTTAATGTGCAAGTCGTCGCATATCTGCGGAACGACATTGAGCTGGATCCCGATGTTTTCATAGTAGTCCAGCGTGGTGGAAGTGTTGTTATTGCCGGTGCTGCCCGAAACATTGGATTCAATGATGGGGTATTTCTGTCCGACGATAATGGTGGCCTCCTGATTATTCAACGTCAGGATACTGGGTGCTGACAGCACTTTAGTGTCCTCGTCTTCCTGCAGAGCTCGGATTGCACCTCGCAGTGATCCTTGGGTTTTGGCAGCAAAGGCGGCTTTAGGATTTAAATCCGCAGTATCCCAAAAGGGAGCCAGCGCTGGGTCAAATACTCCTGCCGGAGTGACGCCGGAGAAAAGCTGCCCGATAGAATAGTCGCTCTTCACATACGTGAAGTCCAAACCGAGATCTTTCAACACGTTATCATTCACTTCCATGAAGCGGGCTTCCACCAGCACCTGCTGCGGCATAACATCAAGCCCATTGAGCATCGCAGCGATCCGGTTGAGACTGCCGGGTACATCCGTAACAATCAGTGTTTTGCTCTTGCCCGCATCATGTTCGCCGGCTTTGGTTGCGCGTTCGAGTTTCCCCAGATTGCTTGCGGATCCGGATCTGGACTGCCCACTGCTGCCGCGCGAGGCAAACTCCCAGCCCTTCTGACCGCGGGCGCTCATAATGCTCATGGTTCCGCGTCCGGAAAGCTGTTTCATCAACATCTCCTGAACATCGCCTGCATCCAGGAAGCGTAAATTAAAAACGCGGCTTTCCAGCGGTTCAACCGCTGAAAGTTCAGCCAGTTTTTCCAGCTTGCTGACTACGATGGTGTCGCCGACTTTCCGATACCCGAATCCGTAAGGTTTCAGGATCACTTCCAGTGCTTCATCCCACCGGACACGGTTCAAGTGAACATTTACACCTTCACTGATGACCTCCGGCCCGACCACCACATTCCGCCCGGTCTGGAGTGCAAATGCATTAAGCACCTGCGTGATGTTCCCTCCATCCACCTGAATGGAAACGTAATCCGATTCCGCTGGATTCGCCGGTGTAACGGCTGCGGCCCGCACTTGCGGATTGCCGGGAGACGGCTCCTGACTGAACGCTGCATTCAGCGTCATCACGAACACACCGCCCAGTATTGCCAGCACCGGTAGAACCGGTCGCTTGAATTTTGATGGACTGATCATGACACCCTACCTTTCTTTGCTATATGCGCTTCGATAATTCGAAGCAGTTCCTTCGGTTTCGCCGTCCTGCTCAGGGCGGCCTGTGGCCGGATCAGGTCAAGCACCAGCAGCTCGTGAAGCGATTCATTCATTGTGATCATACCTTCGCTGCGCCCGGCCTGAACCATGCTGTAAATCTGGTCGACTTTCATTTCCCGGATCAAACTGCGGATTCCCGAGTTGACGCGCATCACTTCACAGGCCAGCACCCGTTTAGACAGATCCTCTGTCAGAATCAGCTGCTGTGAGATAACGCCGATCAAGACCTGGGAAAGCTGGAAGTAAATCTGATGCTGCTGCTCGGCCGGAAAGACATCCACGACACGGCTGATGGCGTGTATGGTGTCCTGGGTATGCAGCGTGCCCAGAATAAGGTGGCCGGTTTCCGCCAGTGTCAAAGCCAGCCGGATGGTTTCCAGATTGCGCAGCTCGCCAACCATGATGACATCCGGAGACTGGCGGAATATACTGTGCAGCGCGTCGGCAAACGAATCCGTGTCACTGCCGATTTCCCTCTGATCCACAATGCACATGGCGTGGTGATGTTCGTACTCAATCGGATCTTCGACTGTGATGATATGCAGATGTTTGTTTCTGTTGATATAATCCACCATTACCGCAAGGGTGGTCGACTTGCCGCTGCCGGCCGGACCGGTGACGAGGAATAGACCGGACGAATGGTTGGCGAATTCTTCGATAATTCTCGGCAGGCCCAGATCTTCGAATGAAGGGATCTTTTCCGGAATGATCCGGGCGGCCAGCGCAAGGCATCCCCGCTGGAAATAAATATTGAAACGGAATTTTGAAATTCCGGGGAAGTCGCGTGAAAAATCAATGGACTTATATGCTTCCAGCATGATTCGCTGACGTTCATTGATCAACCCGTCAATCAGCGGTTGAATAGTTTCCCGGGTCAGCGGACTGCTACCGAGCGGCTGCAAAAGACCGCCCAACCTGATTTGAGGCACGGCACCGGATGTGAGCAGGAGATCAGAAGCGCCCCGTGCTTTAACTTCGCTTAAAAGTGATTCTATTGACAGTTCCTTCACAGTTCCTCCTGATGAGCGTCATTCTTTGGCATTACCGAAATCTTCTCAATCGGGACGAAGCCGAACTTCGTTAAATGAAAAAGTACGGGTCGGTATAAGGGTTTCCACTAGGCCCCTATCAGGCGAAAAAGGCTGGGCTATGAAGTGTACACGGCTTCCGATGGCAGAGTAGAGCAAAGTGTCCGACGGCTCGCAAACCGGTCGTCAGGAGCCGGACAATTCCCTCAACGGGTTTCGGTGCAGGACCCGACTTCTACCCAGTACACAGCCGCGCGCGTTAATGCAGCTGCGTCATCCAGAGAAAATTTTTCCTTAATGTGTGCTCGATAGGTCTCAATGGTTTTCTCACTGAGACTCAGTTTGGCGGCGATTTTACTCGTAGACAGTCCGTGCCCGATGAGTTCAAACACTTCTAGCTCACGGTCACTCAGTTTATCAATACCCGCCAAAGGCTTCTGTGAACGATCTCGATTACCGCTGAGTTTTCGAAGCATCCGGCTGGTCATGGCTGGACTCAAATACACTTCACCATCCAGCACCTTATGGATAGCTCCTAACAGACTGTCAGAATCCGCTTCCTTCATGATATATCCATTTGCTCCGGCACTGAGTGCCCGTTCGGCATACAGATCCTCGTCATGAATGGAAAACACCAGAATAGGAATATTCAAATTGATCTGCCGGATATCTTTTACCAGCTCCAGTCCATTGTTATTCCCGAGAGAAATATCCGTCAGAATCATATCCGGCGTCATTTTCTTCAGTAGAGACATACATTCGGCGATATTACAGGCTTCACCGCAGACGGAAAGTCCGGGATCGTCTGTAATCAGCAGGTTCAGTCCTTTTCGAACCACTTCATGATCGTCCACCAGCAACACCTTACTTCGCCTTTTTACACTCATTCAGTCCTCCCGTTGATCCGCCATAGAAAAACGGCAAACGATCGATATGGAGTGGTTTTCCTCCGGCTGAATACGCAGCCATCCGTTCAACGCCTGTGCACGAAACTGCATCGAATACAATCCGATGCCCGGCTGACCTGTAAAATTATTCCCGTCAAAACTGCCGTTATTTGAAATGAGTAATTCGCCTTCACGATCCGTACCTGTCAGGACCACCTTCACCTGATCGGCTTTGCCATGCCGGATAGCATTATGAACCGCCTCCGTAACAATAAAATAAAGATTTTTTATGACTGCTGTATCCGTGATCACGGTTGTCAGCCGATTGCAAAACAGACATTCGATCTGATGCATATCCTCAATCCGCCGGCAGAGTTGATTCAGAGCTGCCGCAGCGTCCTGATTCTGAACTTCCGGAGGAGCCATTCCTGCAACAACCTGCCGGACCTGCTGGATTGTTTCATCCACTAAGTTGGCAATCGAGCGGGCAAAATCGGCTTCGGAACTATGTTGATCATGCAGGCGTCGTTCGAGGGTTTTGCTCATGAGATGGATGCCCGTCAACTGCTGGCCGATTCCGTCATGCAGATCCTGTCCGATGCGCCGCTTTTCCATATCGAAAAGTTCCAGCACATTCCGCTCTGCTTCTCTAGTGGATACACGTGTTCTTTCAGCATCCATGAAAAACCTGCTCCTGACCAAGATGATACGGATCAAATGACTATGTCTAGATAGTCCTTGCCGACAAAGAAGTCAACACGCGTTGGCTTTGTAAGTTTAAATGCCGCCCCCCCTCACCCTGCTTTTCACCGTCGGCGAGGAAAACGGCCCGCATGGGGCCAAGGCGTTTGAGCCGTCCGAAGGCGGCAATCCGGTCATGTGCTTCAATCTCGACGGAAGCGGGCGGCGCAACGGCGTCATCGGCGCCCTCGGCGCGGCACGATGGATTGCCAATATTCACGGCAAAAGCGTCCATGCCGCTGTAAATCCGGAAGGCGGCGTTTCCGCTGCCATTATTGCCGCCAAGGCCATCGCGGAACTGAAATCAAAGGGCTGGTTCGGGCGTATCAATAAGGGCTCCTGCACCGGAACCGCTAACGTCGGCTCGATGAATGGCGGAGAAGCCGACAATCAAGTGATGGATTTTATGAAAGTAACCGGCGAGTGCCGCAGTCATAACCCTGCCTCGCTCCAAAAAATTTCCAAGGCCTGGAAAACGGCTTTTGAAAAAGCCGCCCGCGAGCTGAAAAATGATCAAGGAGCGTGCGGTGCCGTCGACTTCACTATCGCCAGCGACTACCGCAGCTTCCGGCTCAAGAAAAGCGCGCCCGTTGTTCGGCGTTTTCTGCGCGCCGCACCGCTGGCGGGTCGCGAGGCAGACGTAGAAATAATCAACGCCGGGCTCGACGCTAATATCTTGAACGAAAAAGGAATTCCCACCATCACCTTTGACGCGGGCAATTTCCACGCGCACGATTTGAATGAATATGTGGATATTCCGCGCTATCTCGAAGCCTGCAAACTGGCCGTCATTCTCGCTACCGAACCCTAAATATTTTCCGGTTCCGGCGAGCTGCAAAAAGCATTTCCAGTGGGGCTGGGATCCTCGCATTCAAGCATGGGTTTGTAAAATTTAACGAAAGGTGTTCTAGCCGACTACAGTTTGATCTGATAGCAGACACTACGTCCGCCGCCGCTCGGTATGAATATCTTCGTGTTGACCAGTTCCTGCAGGTCGCGCGTAGCAGTCGCTTTGGTGACACCAGTGATGGCTGTGTATTTCTTCGCGGTCATGCCGCCTTTAAATCCGTCAGGGCCTTCTTTCAACATGCGCCGGATAACTTTGAGTTGCCGTTCGTTGAGCTGACTACGAACTCTGTCGAACAGTTTCGTTTTCTTTAAGGTGAATTCAATTTTTTCTTCAACCTGTTTCTGGGCTCTGATTAGCATAGTGGAAAACCAGACGATCCAAGGGGTGATCTCATTAGAACGCTGGCCCTGCTTGAGGGCTTCGTAGTAGCTGGCCCGGGCGGGTTCAATAGTTTGTGAAAGGCTCAGCAGTGCCGGCCGTCCGACTCCCTGCGACAATGCCTTTTCCGCTAACGCCCGTCCGACTCTGCCGTTTCCATCTTCAAACGGATGGATGGTTTCGAAGTAGAGATGCGTGATGGCCGCACGCACCGGTGCCCACCGGATTTCAGTTTGTCCGCCCGGGCCGGTATCGTTGAACCATTTGATAAAACGCTTCATCTCCTCTGGAACCCTTTCCGAAGGACACGCTTCGAAATGAACGGTTTCGTTGCCGATGGTTCCAGAGACAACCTGCATCGGTTCTTGATGAGTGCGCCACGCGCCGGGGCGTACTTTTTTTGAGCCGCGCATCACTAGGGTGTGCCAATTGAACAGCATCTTCTGACTGAGCGGCTTCTTCCACTCATCCCGCAAGCAGATCATCAGCTCTGCAATGCCGGAGGCTCGCTGGTCTTTGATCCGTTCTGTGGGGGTATTGAGACCCAGATTGTTCCGGATGGATGACATGACCTCCGGGCGGCTAAGGTATTCCCCTTCGATCTCGGAGGTTTTAACGGCCTCTGAAACCATGATGTCGATGAGTGTGTCGGTCTGCGTTCCTTCCGGCAGGGCATCCAGCAACCCGCCGATCCGGCCTATTTTCTCACTGAATTCTATGATCAGCGCATGAAGTTCTTCCGGATTATACCTGAAATCAGGCCAGTCATCCTGCTGCCAGTTGTATTTCATGAGCCGTTTATAGCAGTTATTCGGCTCAATAAAAGCCTTATTTGTGAGCCAAATAAACCGCCTATTCGGCTCAAAAAAATGTGATGAATTGGTAAACACTCCGAACGTTGCAGACCGCTGGCCGTTGGGGCATAATCCCGCCCATGAAAAAAATAATTCTCACTTCCATCCTGCTGGCACTCACTGCGCACGGCAACGACTTCGCCTTTAAACTCTACGGGCAACTGCGCACGACGCCAGGCAATCTGTTTTTCTCTCCGGCAAGCATTGAATCTGCGCTGGC
>JBILEA010000017.1:0-23822 GCA_044352355.1 Pontiellaceae bacterium
GACGACGCCTATTATAATAAGCATCAGTCGGTTATGAGCGATGCGGCGTACGACGCATTGCGCAAACGGTACGACCGGCTGCTGGTCGATTATCCGGAACTGTCGTTCGCGAATCCGGTTGGCGCACCGGTTGCCGAAGCCGGCCGCGTCCCGCACGACGCACCGGTTCTGAGTCTTGATAAAGTTTATTCCGATGATGGTGTTCGCCGCTTTCTTCAGCAGACCGGGACGAATCTGCTTTATTGTATCGAACCGAAAATTGACGGTTTAACTGTGGTGCTGCATTACCGTAACGGCGCTCTGGCGCAGGCCGTGACTCGCGGTGACGGGAAAACCGGCGTGGATATTACCCCTGCCATGCTGGCCTCCGGAGCTGTGCCGGTTGCGCTTGCCAATGCCCCGGCAAAACTTACTGTGCGCGGAGAAGCGCTGCTGCCGAGAGCCGCGTTTGAAAAGCTCAATCAGCGCCGCGTGGAAAATGGACTAGAACCGCTTAAAAACCCGCGCAATGTCGCGTCCGGCACGCTGATGCTTACCGATTATGCCGAAATCGCCGGTCGCGCTCTCGAATTTCAGTGTTTCGAGCTGCTGGCAACCGATCACATGCCGCCTACGCACACCGAAGCACTGGCTCTGCTGAAAAAAACCGGTCTGCCGGTTATCCAAAGCCTAACCGTACCCTCCGCCGGAGTGCTTTCAGCCGTAGAAAGCCTGAATCAGCAACGGACAGAACTGCCGTTTGAAACCGATGGAATTGTGATCAAGGTAGATGATTTAGCGGTTCGTGAACGGCTGGGTGCGACAGCACATCATCCGCGCAGTGCCATCGCCCGTAAATATGAAGACACGCCGGTTCAGACGCGTCTGCTGGGTGTCGATTGGTCGCGCGGCGCTACTGGGAAACTAACACCGGTTGCCCGGTTTGAGCCGGTTGATATTCAAGGCGCAACGGTTCAGAGCGCCACGCTGCACAATCCGGAACATATTCGGGCGATGGATCTTAAAATCGGCGACTGGATTTTTGTGATCCGCTCAGGAGGAACCGTCCCTGAAATCACAGGAATCTGCCCGAATCGACGAACCGGTCTTGAAATCACCATCCCTGATCCTGTAGATTGAGGTATGTCTTCCCCCTACCGATATCTCTTCGGCCCGGTACCCTCGCGACGGCTTGGTCGCTCTCTCGGTATCGATGTGACCCCGTTTAAAACCTGCTCCTTCGACTGCGTCTTCTGCCAATGCGGCTGTACAACATGCCTGACGACAGAACGGGTGGAACTGGTTCCGATTGAAGAAGTCTGCGCCGAAATTGAACACTGGCTGAAGGAAGACGGCGTTGCGGACTGCATCACCTTTGCCGGTTCCGGAGAGCCTACGCTTTATTCACGGCTTGGAGAGCTGATTCATTTTATCAAGGCGCGAACAACGATCCCGGTTATTGTTTTTTCAAACGGCACCCTACTCCATCGTATTGCGGTTCGTGATGAGCTTTTAAAAGCCGACATCGTCAAAATCAGTCTAAGCGCATGGGATGATGATTCATTAAAAAGACTCAACCGTCCCTCTCCCGGCCTGACTTTTGAACAGATGCTGGCCGGTCAGCGCGATTTCCGGGCGGAATTTTCCGGCGAACTCTGGCTGGAAGTTTTTCTGGTGGACGGTATAAACGCCAGTCCGAATCAGGTTAGGAAAATCGCCGCCGCTGCCGCCGGAATCCGTCCGGACAAAATCCACCTGAACACGGCGGTACGACCGCCAGCAGATGCCGGCGTACAGCCCGTTACAAAAGAAGCTCTAGAGGCGCTTTGCCGCCTTTTTACGCCGCCAGCGGAACTCATCGCCACGTTCTCTGCAGAAGCGGCCTCCGGCTCCGAACTGAATAGTGAAAAGTTAATAGAACTCCTCCGCCGACACCCCGCCACCATCATTCAGCTGGCCGCAACCTTCGGCACGGCCCCATCGTCGATTCTGGATTTGTTGGCCGACCCCCGAATACGCACGGAATTACGCGGAGAAGAAACGTACTATACCGTGGTGCCGCACAAGGGGCCGGTTTAGCGGAACCGGATCGCCTGAGCGCTTTTTTTTCGAGAACAAACAGGAATCCCGTAAAAAGGGCTTGCAGTCGTGCGCGCCATATGATTAAAAGGCCAGCTCTTTTAGCAAGGACTGGAAAAAAATGAAAAAAGAAATTCATCCTGAATATGTTGAAGCAGAAGTTTCATGCGCCTGCGGCAGTGTCATAAAAACACGCTCGACCGTTAAAAAAATGCACGTGACCCTCTGCTCCGCCTGCCATCCGTTTTTTACGGGCTCGGCAAAATTGGTAGATACCGAAGGTCGTGTAGACCGCTTCCGCAAACGCTACGGCAAGTAACGGTGCACGTTTCCGGCCGGACTCTACTTTCAGAGCCCGGCCTTTTTGTGTCCAGCCATGATCAACAAAGCCTATTTGGAAAATCTGCACCGCCGCATCTCCGGGCTCGAAACGGAGATGTCTGCGCCGGGCGTTGCTGCTAATCCCCAGAAAATGCAGGCTTTGATGCACGACTATTCGCATCAAAAAAGGATTGCGGCGGCCACCGAACATTTTCTGAAACTGCAAGATGCCGCCACTGAAAGCCGGGCGATGCTTGCAGATGCCTCTACGGACGCGGAAATGCGCGAACTGGCCGAAACCGAGCTGGCCGACGTAGAGGCCCAGCTGCCCGCCGCCGAAATTGCGGTGAAGATCGCCCTGCTCCCGCCCGATCCGTCCGACTCTAAAAACGTTATTATGGAAATCCGCGCAGGTACCGGCGGCGATGAGGCCGCACTTTTTGCCGGCGACCTTTATCGTATGTACAGCCGCTACGCTGAAAATAACGGACTTAGAATTTCAGTCATGGATGTAAGCCCTTCTGAAACAGGCGGATATAAAGAAGTCGTTTTTTCGGTCGAAGGCGAAATGGTTTATAAAAAACTGAAATATGAAAGCGGTACGCATCGTGTTCAGCGCGTTCCGGCCACCGAAACTCAGGGGCGCATTCATACGTCTGCCGCTACGGTAGCTGTACTCGCTGAAGCCGAAGATGTGGATATCGAAATCAAAAACGAAGATTTACGAATTGATACGTACCGATCCAGCGGTTCGGGCGGTCAGCACGTTAACACCACGGATTCGGCCATTCGTATCACTCACATTCCCACGGGCGTCGTGGTTCAGTGTCAGGACGAACGGTCGCAGCATAAAAACAAAGCCAAAGCCCTGCGGGTTTTGCGCTCTAAACTCTATGAGGCGCGCCAACAGCAAGTCGAAGCCGAACAGTCAGCGGCCCGGCGGTCGCAGGTCGGTTCCGGCGACCGCAGTGAAAAAATACGCACCTATAACTATCCGCAAAACCGTCTGAGCGATCACCGCATTAACCTTACGCTCTATAAACTCGACCGGGTTATGGACGGGGATCTCGCCGATGTTTTTACTGCGCTTTATGAGCATGATATTGAACTGAAAATCAAAGCTCATACGGATAAAACGGCGCAGGGGTAATTGAATAAAAAGCGGTGTTTTTTAATTAAAATCGCTATTTTTTTACTCAAAACAGTCTGTTTTTATCAAGAAACCGTTTATTTGCAAAAAACAGCTAACCAGACCGTACGCCCGTTTTCGTCCGTTTTTTCAACCCGATGCGGTGTCCCGGACGGAATAGTTAAATAATCTCCGGGAACTAAATCCAACAGCTGATCCCCCATCCTGACTTGCGCAGATCCTTCCAGCAACAGCACCCATTCGCTTTCCGCCTGTTCATACCAAAACCCTTCAGGTGAGGCCTGCCCGAAGGATACAATCCGCTCGATGCGCACTTGCTCAGTGGATAGCAGCTCGGTGAAAAGTTCCTGTGCCGCATGTTTGGGTATTTGTGCATACAAGTTCGTTTTCATAAAAAAAGGATACCAGAATGGATCGACGTATGGGAAAAGAACGTTTCTATTTTAAATCCAGCGAATCCTGTTATCCTATCAGAAAATTCCCAAGCGCTCAAAAAAGGACCCGCTTCTAATGCACCTGAAAAAAGAATATGACGTCATCGTAGTAGGCGGAGGACACGCCGGTTGCGAGGCGGCGCTGGCCGCCGCGCGGCTGGGTGCCGACACGCTTCTTGTAAGTCTAGATAAGAATTTCATTGGCAAACTGTCCTGTAACCCGTCGATTGGTGGAATCGCTAAGTCTCATATTACAAAAGAGTTAGATGCATTAGGTGGCGAGCAGGCACGCAACACCGACTATACCGGCATTCAGTTTCGCACGCTCAATACCCGCAAAGGTCCGGCCGTTCAAGCCTTCCGTGCCCAGTGCGACAAGGAGCTCTACCCTGCCCGAATGCAGGCCGTTATAGCGCTGCAAAAAAATCTAACCGTCGTCGAGGATGTCGTCGCCGCCATCTGTATTGAACATGGCCACTTGAAAGGCATTACCCTGGAATCTGGAGAAAAAGTAGCGGGCAAAGCGGTCGTACTAACCTCCGGCACCTTTATGCGCGGACGGGTAATGATTGGACAAACCGTCATTCGCGAAGGCCGATGGGGTGAACGGTCGGTTGATGACATTTCCACCTCGCTGAAATCCCTTGGATTCGAGCTGGGACGGATGAAAACCGGCACGCCGCCGCGCATACATAAAGATTCTATTAATTACTCCGTTATGGACATTCAGCCGGGTGACGAACCGCCGCCATTTTTTTCGCGTAAAGCGATAAAAGAATGGCAGGCCGCAGGAGTCAGCGGTCAGGAAGCCGGCGTAGAAGATGTTCCACGTGGAACGACGGGAGAAATACGGACGCCGAACTCTCAACTCCTGATCCCCGGACAAAGTTCCACGTGGAACGACGCGGCTTCTTCACTTCGTCCGTGGATGCCGGGAACAGACCAGATTCCATGCTGGCTGACGCATACCACCGAGCAAACACACCAGATTATCGCCGATAACCTGTCAAAAAGCTCATTATACGGCGGTTTGGTCGAAGGAACCGGCGTGCGCTATTGTCCGTCGATTGAAGATAAAATCGTAAAATTCCCGCAGCGCACCTCGCATCATGTCTTTATTGAACCGGAAGGACGCGATAATATCCGGATTTATCCCAACGGCACCTCCAACAGTTTACCGGAGGATATTCAGCTTCAAATGATCCATTCGATCCCCGGGCTCGAAAAAGCGGTGTTTATTCGCCCGGCTTATGCCATCGAATACGACTATGCCCCGCCAACCCAGCTTTTCCACACCTTGGAAACCAAACAGGTTGAACATCTTTATTTTGCCGGACAAATCAATGGAACCACCGGCTATGAAGAGGCCGCTGGACAAGGTTTTGTTGCCGGAGTCAATGCCGCCCGGAAGGTTCTGGGCCTGCCCGCGTTTGTTTTAGGCCGAAATGAGGCCTATATCGGCGTTTTAATTGACGATTTGGTTTTAAAAGGGACGGATGAGCCGTACCGCATGTTTACATCGCGCGCGGAACACCGTCTGACGCTCCGGCAGGACAGCGTTCATTTCCGGTTGCATGCCCGGGCCAAGGAGCTGGGAATTGTTTCTACCGACGATTTAGTTGAAACTGAACAGATGCAGGCCCAAATCGATGCCGAGATCGAGCGCTTAAAGAAAAAGTTCCACCAAGGGGCGTCACTGGCACAAATTCTCTGCGGGCAGGATTATCATTATGCGGAATTGCCTGGCGACAAGCCGGCACTACCAGCAGACGTGATCGAACAGGTTGAAGTGGCCATAAAGTATGAAGGCTATATCAAGCGCGAGCAGGGGCGCATCGTGGATATCCAAACACTGGAAAAACAGCGTATCCCTGTCGAATTCGATTATGATGTCATTTCGTCATTACGATTCGAGTCGCGTGAAAAACTTAAAAAGATACGCCCTGAAACCCTCGGCCAGGCCGCCCGCATCTCTGGAGTCAATCCGCCCGATATCAGCATCCTCGCGGTCTGGCTAAAAGCTGGACGTGAGACGTAATGCGTAACGAGTAATTCGTAACGAGTAATCATAAATTCGGCAGGATGTCTTTTTGTTTTATTTATATAAATTATTGTTTTACAATATGTTACAGCTTTTTTTCATTATGTATAATCAAATTGCGCTCCACGGTAGAGTTTGTTTTACTCAACGGCGTGGACTCACATACGGATAGGATTTCGAGTGACCGGATCGGCGCGTACTCCTCACGTAGGGGATTTCTGCATGCGGTCTCCGGGGCGGCGCTTGGCTGCTGGGCCGGTTCCGTTTTATCCGGTAAAACCAATCCTTTGGAACAAAACCGGGCCTCGCTCGCTTTACCCGTCCGGACGATCCCCACCGGACTGGTTTTCGATGACCATTACCTGCGGCACTCTCTGCGTCCGGGACATCCCGAGTCACCCGAACGGCTGATTTCCATTTTAAAACATCTGCAACTCACGGGATTGGATCGCGAATCGTTTCCGTTCTGGAGGGCGGTTACAACCCCGAGGGGCTTGCGCTGGCGGTAGAGGCCCACATCCGAACACTCATGAGGGGGTAATACGAAATCAGATTGCTTGCGGATACATTTTGGCACAAAAAGGTGCTCCTTCATTACAAGACTTTTCTGTATCACGGAAGCACGCACTTGCTACAAATTACGCATTACTCGTTACGAATTATTTATTCCGCCTTACGCTTTTTCTTTTTCTCTTCCAGGTCGGGTCGGGGACGGGGAACAAATTTTAGATCGATCGGCGCACCTTCGAGTCCAAAAGCCTTTCGAATCTTATGGTCCAAATAGCGCTTGTAGGATGATGTTGCGCGCAAGATGTTGTTTACAAACAACTTAACACGAACCGGTTTCACGCCAGCCTGGGTAGCATAATAAATTTTTAATGGCCGGCCATTAACGCTCGGCGGCGGATTTTGCTGCACGGCATCTTGCAGAATCCGGTTAAGAACGCCGGTTGAGAGCTTAATCTGAACTTGATCAGAAATATAGTCGATCATCTCTACGGTGCGGCGAATGTTGTAGCCGGATTTTGCCGAAAGAAAAATCAATGGGGCAAAGTCTAAAAATTGCAGCTCTTTGCGGAGCGCCGCTTCATATCGTGTTTGTGTAACTTCTTCTGCTTCAGCTAGATCCCATTTGTTTATGGCCAGAATGCATCCCTTTTGAGCTTCGATGATTTTTGCGGCCAATTTTTTGTCCTGCAACTTTGGCCCTTCCGTGGCATCCATCAACAAAACGACGACATCGGCGGTTTCAATACTTTCTTCAGCCCGCAGGTTGCTGTAGTGCTCAACCGCGCCCGACAAACGCGTGCGCCGGTTAACCCCGGCCGTATCGATCAGAATATAGTGCCGCGCATGCGGCCCGCTTCCGATGGTAAAAGGGATCTCTATGCTGTCCCGCGTAGTGCCCGGAATTTCAGATACGATCACGCGTTCGCTATTAAGCAACCTGTTGATATAAGATGACTTACCTGAATTTGGCCGGCCGACTACAGCCACGCGGAGCGGGGTGCGCTTTTCTCTGGGTGTCGCTGCAGGCAGTTTTTCCAGGGCCGCTTGCAGCAAGGCTTCTATTCCGCGGTTATGTAACGCAGAAATCGCAAAAACCGGGAAGCCAAGTTTTTCAAACTCCAGCGCTTGTTCGTCGCGAGTCGCAGTATCTGCTTTATTTGCGGCAATAAATACCGGTCGATTGGCGCGATGTAACAGCCGTGCAACTTCTTCATCCATCGGTACGCGGCCCGTAGTGATGTCTACCACAAAAATAATGGCCGCCGCATCTTCAATAGCAACCGCAACCTGCTTATGCGTGCTGTCCATAATGACGTCGTGTGCTGAGCCGGAATCCATCGTTCCCAAACCGCCGGTATCAATCACGTCAAAATACTGTTCATTCCAAACCGCTTCACAAACTACACGGTCGCGTGTTACGCCGCACTCTTCGTGCACGATGGAAACCCGCCGTCCAACGATCCGGTTAAATAACGCTGATTTGCCGATATTGGGGCGTCCAACGATAGCGATAGTTCTGGTTTGGCCGGAAGTGCTCATTTCATAATCCTTTAATAAGGCGCACATTGAACGGGTTACGGCTTGCAAAAGCAACCCTCTTCGTATAAATCCATATCAGGATTAAATCTAAACAAAGGGGGATTCTATGGCTACCATTACGTTTAAGGGCACTCCAATTAAAACCTGCGGCGATTTGCCAATTAAAAACGCCTCAGCTCCTGACTTCACGCTGGTTAAGCAGGATCTGTCAGAAACCACGCTTTGCGATTATAAAGGAAAAAGGCTGGTTTTAAATATTTTCCCAAGCATCGACACGGGCGTCTGCGCCATATCGGTTCGCAAATTCAATGAAAAAGCCGCTGTGCTGAAAAACACCATTGTGCTCTGTGTTTCCATGGATCTTCCGTTTGCACAAGGACGCTTCTGCGGCGCCGAAGGGATCAAAAACGTTGTGACGGCTTCCGGCTTCCGCACCTCTTTTGGCGAACATTACGGCGTAACCATCGCGGAAGGGCCGCTGGCCGGTTTGTTTTCGCGTGCTGTCGTCATCATTAACGAACAGGGCAAAGTGGTGTACACCGAGCAGGTTCCGGAAATTGCACAGGAGCCGAATTACGATGCCGCGCTGGCCGCGCTTAATTAAAGGAGGCTGCCGTGAAAAAATTTATTCTGGGGCTGCTGGGCCTCGCTACCGCCGGTGCGGCGGTGGCCGGTGAGGTTTATGATTTCCCCGTAGAAACAATCGCCGGAAAGCCACAGTCTCTTTCCATTTATAAAGGACAGGTTTTGCTGGTCGTCAATACGGCCAGCAAATGCGGCTTCACAAAGCAGTACGCCGGCCTGCAGTCGTTGTATGAAAAGTACAAAGACCGTGGACTGGTTGTGATGGGCTTTCCCGCCAATAACTTCGGCGGACAGGAACCCGGCACCAATGAAGAAATTCAACAGTTCTGCACAACACGATTTAACGTTACGTTTCCCATGTTTGGAAAAGTATCGGTAAAAGGCGGAGATATGCATCCACTCTACGTCTGGCTGACCTCGCACCCGAACGGTGCCGCGGTGTCGTGGAACTTCAATAAATTCCTGATCGGGCGTGACGGCAATCTGATCGCACATTTCGGCAGCCGCGCGGCGCCGGAATCCGAAGAATTGAACGCGGCCATCGAAAAAGCGCTGAAACAGCCATGAAAAAAATTCTACTCAGCCTGCTGTTGGCAGGAATGGCCGGATTCGCTCCGGCAGAGGAGGGCTCTGTGAAAACTGAAAAAGCGACGTTTGCCGCCGGGTGCTTCTGGGGAGTTGAGTCCGCGTTCCAAAAAGTAACAGGCGTAATCCATACACAGGTTGGCTATACCGACGGAAAGACCGCCAATCCGACATACCGGGAAGTCTGCACCGGCACCACCGGTCACGCGGAAGCCATCGAGATCACGTTTGATCCATCGAAAGTTCCATACGAAACGCTCGTCAGCCTGTTTTTTAAGATGCACGACCCGACCCAAGTGAACCGGCAGGGGCCGGATATCGGGACACAATACCGTTCCGCTGTTTTTTATCACTCGCCGGAACAGAAAACCGCCGCTGAAGCCATCAAAGCGGCGCTCAACCAGAGCGGAAAATATAAAAAGCCAATTGCTACGCAAATTCTGCCCGCCGAACCATTCTACCGCGCTGAAGAATATCATCAGCGTTACTTCGAAAAAAACGGCGGACCGGCCTGTCACATTTTTTAGAGCGAGTTCAATCGCACGGCACAGCTTCTCCGATCCACGCCCGGATCCATATTCGTTGATGTTGCGCGCTTGCCGCCGGCCAGACCGCTGTAAAACCAAATGCACGATCGTCACTTTGGATTTATACCAGCTTGACGAAAGCATCTTTCCCAAGGGCTTCCCTATTGTTTTTCGCCCTTACTGGCAAACAGAGAAATAACGCCGACAGGGTTGCTTTTTGCGGGCAAGTGCGTAAATTGTCCGCCCTTATGTCCGAACAAACCGCAAGAAATGAAAAAATACGCAACGTCGCAATCATCGCGCACGTTGACCACGGTAAAACCACGCTGGTCGATCAAATTATTAAACAGGCGCACATCTTGCGCGATAACGAGACATTTCAGACCTGTATGCTCGACAGCAACGACCTTGAGCGCGAACGCGGCATCACCATTCTCTCTAAAAACATCAGCATTGTTTATAACGGTGTGAAGATCAACATCATCGATACCCCCGGCCACAGCGACTTTGGCGGACAGGTTGAGCGCGTACTGAATTTGGCCGACGGCGTACTTTTGCTGGTGGATGCGGCCGAAGGGCCGATGCCGCAAACCCGCTTCGTGCTCGATAAAGCGCTCGAATTGAACCTGAAACCTGTCGTTATCGTGAATAAGGCGGACAAGCCCGATGCCCGTTGCGATGCAGTGCATGATATGGTATTCGATCTTTTTGTTGAGCTCGAGGCCACTGATGAACAGCTCGACTTCCCTATGCTTTACGCCAGCGGACGCGACGGCTGGGCTGTTGTAAATCTGGACGACCCGCGCGACTCCATCAAGCCGCTGATGGACGCCATTATCAAACATATTCCCGGCCCGCCGGTCAAAGAAGGTCCTGTTCAGATGCAGGCCACAACCCTTGATTATTCCGATTATGTTGGCCGGATTGGCATCGGACGCGTCTATCGCGGTACGCTCGATCTAAAAACCCCGACCTGCATCATCAAGCGCGACGGCTCCGTACGTAACGTACAACTCAAAGAATTGCAAACCTTCGAAGGCCTCGGTCGCGTCAAAACCGCCAGCATTCCCTGCGGCGACCTCTGCGCTATCTCCGGCATTATAGACATCGACATTGGCGACACCATCGCCCATGCCGAACATCCCGAAGCGCTTCCGCAAATCGCGCTCGACGAGCCGACACTTTCCATGGCTTTCCGCGTTAACGATTCGCCCTTTTTCGGCAAAGACGGAAAATATGTCACCAGTCGCCATATCCGCGACCGGCTACTCAAAGAAACTGAGCGCGACGTGGCTTTACGCGTTGAAGAAACCGGCGGCGACGCCTTTGTCGTCAGCGGACGCGGCGTGTTGCACCTTTCCATTCTCATCGAAACGATGCGCCGCGAAGGCTTCGAGCTAACCGTCGCACAGCCGCGCGTTATTTTCCGCACCCATCACGGTGTAAAAGAAGAACCGATCGAAATTCTGACCGTAGATGTTCCAGATGAATACGCAGGCAAAGCCATCGAACTGATCGGTCAACGCCGCGGCGAAATGATCCGCATGGATCAGCTCGGTCTGCGAAAAAATATGACCTTTCACATCCCAACCCGCGGATTGATCGGTCTGCGCAGTAAAATGATGACCGTGACGGCGGGCGAGGGGATCATTAATCACCGCTTCCTGCATTACGCACCGTATGCCGGCGAAATCAACCACCGCAATAACGGCGTTTTGATCAGCATGGGCAACGGATCTTCTGTGGCGTTTGCCATCGACGGGCTGCAACAGCGCGGAACCTTCTTCATCGATCCGGGCGTGGAATGCTACGAAGGGATGATTGTCGGCGAGCATTGTCTGGATAAAGATCTACTCGTCAACGTCCAAAAGGCTAAACAGCTCACCAACATGCGCGCCTCCGGATCCGACCGCGCCATGAAAATTGCGCCCGCGCAAAAACAGAGCCTTGAAGAGGCGTTGGAATACATCAAAGACGACGAACTGGTCGAAGTAACACCGCATAACGTCCGCCTGCGCAAGCGCTACCTCACCGATAACGAACGTAAACGGATGAAGCGGTCGAGTGCAGATGATGAATGATCGTGCGGGCTCAGTGCGTCAGCCAATACCCAATAAAGGCAACGACTGCCAGAGCCAGCAGGCCGACGGCGAGAGCCGTTAATAAACAGCCGGCAGTTCGCGTATCAACCTTGTACCCGATTTCCTGGCTTAGCGTATCCCGGTACGGATTAGCAACCGGACGATCTCTTCGCCATGGTCGTTTTTTGGAAGTTTCCGCCATTTAACTTTTCTCTAGTCAGCAATGTAGGGAATTCCCCCTCACAAATCAACGGCTTTGCGCACCTTTCAAAACCTCTTTAAGCGGAATGCCGTGCGCTTCTGCCAAGGCGCGACAATCGTCATATTCCGGTGTCGCCGAACAAACCACGCCATCAATGGAGCTTGTTTTTACCCGCACAGAACCCCAGGGCGTAGCAACCGTTTCTTCCCGGCGTTCGGCGACGGTTCGCTGCACCGCATAGCGGCGAATGCCGATCGTGGTGGTTTCCGTAAAAATAATTTCTTCCAGTTTTTCCTTAAGTTGGACGAAAGCGAGTACGGATAATGTTACCGCCGGTCGGTTTTTCTTCATCTGAATCGGCGTAAGCCAGACATCAAGCGCACCCGCTTTAAAAAGACGCTCCATCACGTAATCAAAAATCTGCGGATTGCAGTCGTCGATGTTGGTTTCCATCAAAACGAGCGATTGCTCGTTTTGAAGTTTTAAACATCCCAATTCCATACGTAAAACATTGGGAATTCCCAGATCCCAGCCGCCCGCACCATACGCGATCTTTTCAGAAACAAAGCCAGCAGGTCGGTCACCAAAACCATCGCACAGTACGGCGAGTAACGCGGCGCCGGTCGGTGTAAGCAGTTCTTTTTCGATCTCGCCGTGGGTGTAAGGGATCCCGACCAGCAACTCCGCCGTCGCCGGCGCGGGAATCGGCATCGCGCCATGCGCGCATTGGATCGTGCCGTGACCGGTTCTCAAATTTCCGGCGTAAACTTTTTCGATGCCGAGTGCTTCGAGCCCGAATACTGTTCCGACGATGTCGATGATAGCATCCACCGCACCGACTTCGTGAAAATGAACCTGCTCTACCGTCGTTCCGTGCACTTTAGCTTCGGCTTCGGCGAGTTTTGTTAAAACCGCAATACTGCGCAACTTCACCGAATTACTAAGCTTTGCGCCGTTGATGATTTTAACGATATCGGCAAGGTGTCGATGCACGTGATGTTCAGAATGATCCAGCTCGACGTCAAAATGCGTTGCACTGATTCCTTGCTTCACCACTTTTCCGATTTTCAACTGATAACCGCAAACGGGCAGGGCGCTCGCCATGTCACGCAAGGCTTGTTCAGAAAGCCCCGCATCCAACAGTGCGCCGATAAACATATTGCCGCTGACACCCGAAAAGCAGGAAAGGTAAAGAGCGGAATGATGGCATGATGGAATGGTGGAATCCTGAGTTCGCGTTGTTCGGCTGTTTTTCATCATTCCAATATTCCTTTATTCCACTATTCCATTTCCCCTATCTCATCGAATTCATCATCCCGGCGAGGCGCCCCGCGCCGAAGCCGTTGTCGATATTCACCACCGCGATTCCGGCGGCACAGCTGTTTAACATACCGAGCAGCGCGGCCAGCCCCTCAAAGCTTGCGCCGTAGCCGACGCTGGTCGGCAGGGCGATCACCGGCTTATTCACCAGCCCGCCGACTACGCTAGCCAGCGCGCCTTCCATTCCGGCCGCCACGACCAGCACGTTGGCGCTACGGATTTTTTCCTCCTGAGCAAAAAGACGGTGAATGCCCGCGACGCCGACATCGAATACGCGCTCGACGCGGTGGCCCATCAGTTCGGCGGTCAGTGCGGCTTCTTCAGCAACCGGAATATCGCTGGTTCCGGCCGTTATCACGAGAATGAAGCGGTCGGGATCAGGCGTCAGTTTTTCTTTGCGGACAACGATCAGCCTGGCAACCTCGTGGTATTCCGCTTCCGGTACCAATTTTTTTACCGCCGCAAACATATCGGCGTTCGCCCGCGTCGCCAGAATATTATGTTTGCCGAGATTCATCCGTTCGACAATCTGCGCCACCTGCTCCGCCGTCTTGCCTTCACAGAAAATTGCCTCCGGCGCGCCGCACCGCTCCGTGCGATGATGATCAATCTTCGCAAAGCCCATTTCTTCGAACAGTTTTTCTTTCATTTCAACTTCCATTCAACCGCTAATGCACGCGAATCGATGCGAATTCCTGCCTTTAGAAACTCCGACTTCATTTGCCACCAAAAACACAAAAATTCACAAAAGCATGATTTAGGCAGATCGGCCCTTTATTGGATCTGTTTTCGTTCGGCTAGCCGTTCACGCACTTCGATCAAGGCGTTGTGCAATTTCTCTACCAGCAATTTTTTCGGCGGCAGTTCCGTCCAATATTCGGCAACCAAAATATTGTCTTTTTGCATATTGAGCAACTCCACCTGTTCGGTGCCTGCTTCCGCACAGAGGATCAATCCGATGGGGGCTTCTTCGCCGTCCTGCCGCTCGTATTTATTGAGCCAGTTGAGATAGAGATCCATCTGCCCTTTAAACCCAGCCTTAAATCGGTCGATTTTTAATTCAACCGCCACCAGCCGCCTGAGCTTGCGGTGAAAGAAAAGCAGATCGAGATAAAAATCCTCGCCGTCGATGATCATACGCTTCTGACGCTCCACAAAGGCAAAGCCTTTACCCAGTTCCAGTATGAAAAGCTCCAACTCTTTGAGCAGGGCGCTTTCCAAGTCGTTTTCCAGATAGCCGTCTTTTAACCCCAGAAAGTCGAGAAAGTAAGGGTCTTTAAAGTTTCCGCTAAGGTGCTCCGCCTCAGCCAACGCTAGTTTGGTGTCGGCAATTTCAGAGCGTTCAAACGTTTTACGCTCGATCTGACGTTGAAGATCGCGCTTGCTCCATTTGCCATCAATCGTGCGTTTGGCATAAAACATTCGGGCTTCAATACTTTGAAGGGACATCAAAATGGTGAAATGCGTCCAGCTCAATTGTGACACCAGCGGTGACACAATCTCAAAATCGGGAAAAACCTCCACAAACTGCATCATGCGCCGTAGGTTTCTAACCACAAAGCTTTTGCCATAAAGCGCGACCAGTTCTTTTGCCAGCGACTCTACAACTTGTTTGCCATATTCTGCCCGTTCACCATGCAGCACCTCTTCGTTAATGCGCTTACCCACATGCCAATAGGTGATGGTTACCGCGCTGTTAACCGCCGCAACCGCCTGATTCCGCCCCTGATCAATCAGGGACTTCAAGTCTCGAAGCAGATCCTCCTCTCGGGAGTCTTGAAACTGCCTATCCGATGTATCGCTCATTTAGCCCTCTCACTACGTTCACGGAACCCCTTATTTCACCCACGAACCACACGAATCAACACGAAAAAACTTCTCCTGTACACAATCATAAATCAGGCGATCCCCGGCTCCGTTTTTTCCAGTCCTTGAAACTCCGACTTCATTCATCGCAAAACAACTCGGAATGTTGACCGCGAAAACGCAAATAGCAAAGGTAAGATGTGGAGGTTTTCTTTCTTAGCGTCTTTGTGCCTTTGCGGTCATAATCCCATTCTGGTTTCTTTGATTTTAATATGAATATTTCATTTGCCTACATCCTGATTCAGACTGCCCATTTTGTAGCCGGACAGATCAAGTGCAACGTGGTGAAAGCCGAGCACCTTCAACTTTCCTGCGATCAACCGCACGGTTTCCGGTTCCGCCAGTTTTGAAATCCATTCCGGTTCGACTTCAATGCGTGCCAGCGATCCGTGATGACGCACGCGCAGCTGCCCTTGGCAAAACGGACGGATAAATTTTTCCGCTTCTTCAACCTGTTTGAGCCGTTCCGGCGTCAGCGGCAGCCCGTATTCAATACGCGAGGCGAGGCAGGCGGCGCTCGGCTTCTCCCACGTCGGCAGGTTCCACTGTTTGGAAACAGCACGGATTTCCGCCTTCGTCAGCCCGGCTTCTTTGAGCGGACTGCGCACCGACGGAAGTTCAGCGACGGCGCGGCTTCCGGGGCGGTAATCACTCTCGTCATCCACATTGCTGCCTTCGACGATCCAGTCGAATCCGCGCGCGGCGGCCCATTTGACCAGCGCTTCGAAACGAATTTTTTTGCAGAAATAACAGCGTTCAGCGGTGTTGGCGATGAAAAGCGCATCGTTGAACTCGTCGGTTTCGAGCAAAACATGTTTAACGTCGATTTTTCCGGCCAGCGTTGCTGCCTCGGCCTGCTCATCATCGGTGAGCGTGGCGGACACGGCGGTGGCGGCCAGTACATTTTCTTTTCCGAGTGCGCGGACGGCGGCGGCAGCCAGAAAAGTACTGTCCACCCCGCCGGAAAAGGCGACGACAACTTTTCCCAGACCTTGGAAAAAGTCATCCAGCTTCCGAAGTTTGGTGGCGGTGTTCATGGAGTTATTCACTCACCGGACGACGTAAGGCCTTCTTATCAGAGTGTTTATGTTTTCCTTCGAGCATTTTGTTTTGAGCGCGGCGGGAGCGGCGACGCTTCTGGCGGCGGATTTTCTCCTGTTCCTGCTGCCGTTGGCTCTGCGCACCGAGTTTGCGCTCTTCCAGCTTATCACACAGGTCTCGACGGGCAAAAAACCGGTTGGAGCTTTGCAGGCGGGAGGCCTGGCATTTGATTTCAATGCCGGATGGCGCATGACGAAGCTGTACGCAGGAGGACGTTTTATTGATCTTCTGCCCGCCGGAGCCGGAGCCGCGGATAAAACTTTCCACTAAATCTTCTTCGCGGATTTGCAAAGAAGCCATCCGTTCATAGAGTTTTTCCCATTTTTCCTGCGTAATCATTCTTTTATCCGCCTAAACAAGTTTCGCTCCGTCTCGAACAGCTGCTCTTTTTTCTCGCGCCGCCATCCCTTCAACTCCAGTTCCAGGCTCCGGGCTTCTGCTTTCGTATGGAACTCTTCCGCAAAAACATAACGAACCGGACGGCGCTTTTCAGTCCATGTCGCGGCTGTCCCTTGATTATGGAGGGTTAAGCGACGGGGTAAATCATTCGTCATCCCTACATAATACGATGAATCACTGCAAATCAGGATGTAATTATACCAGAGCGATATGGCCGGAGTCTAGTAAAGGGAGCCCTTCGTCGCA
The DNA here is from genome assembly GCA_044352355.1 of Pontiellaceae bacterium. Classification (GTDB taxonomy): domain Bacteria; phylum Verrucomicrobiota; class Kiritimatiellia; order Kiritimatiellales; family Tichowtungiaceae; genus Tichowtungia. The sequence continues at coordinate 16,966 of JBILEA010000017.1, forward strand.
AGCTCCTCAGGATCATTCGTCACGCCTGTGTGAATACGCCGCGCGAAAAAGAAAACGAATGGTTCACCATGAGGAACCCGTCGCATAAGCAAGGGTGACGAATGGAGCGGGTGAACGGATTCGAACCGTCGACAATCACGTTGGCAACGTGATGCTCTACCAACTGAGCTACACCCGCGTCGAAAGGTTGGCTAGTATGCGAATTCCGAAATTCATTGCAAGCCGGAATCAGTAAAAATTTACTATTCCGTGCCGGAAACTACCGTTTCCACGCTGTCGACACGTAAACTGGTCCGCCCGCTTTCCAAGGGTCGGATAATATCGAGGTCTTTCACCATCCAGAGTTTATTAAATTCTTTGACGCTGACGACTTTGAGCTCCTTGATCCACGTCCCGGCAACATCCTCTTCTTTTGCGCCCAACACGCGCCCGGTTTCCTGCTCAATCCAAAGCAACAGACGATTTTGCCCGCGAGGAACTGAAATCACATAACACTCCTTGCCCAGTTTCTTATCTGTGCGTAGCGTTTCGGCCTCGCGGCTCCAAAGAAAAGAAAAGCTCAGGTCGGCCCAGGTCACGCCAATACCATCAATCTCAGCATTTGAGTCGAAACCTGATATATCCGTATTGTTTTCTGAATAGTGGAACTCCGCTCCGGTTGGTAACCATTGGATTTCGAGGATTTGCGACAGCGCCGTTTTTTCGTCGCGAATCCGGTAGGTTGCGTTCGCCGGGGAGCCGCCCCAGTTGAGATCCATCTCAACCGTCAGCTCCTTTTTGACGAAGCCGTTTTCCGCACGTTCTTTTAGCGAGCCGTTCATCCGGATGGATTGCTTCGGAAGCTGGGACCGGGCAAAAGCCAGAATTTGCTGTGCCGGAGGAAGCTCCTCCGCGCGAAGCATCGCCACACCCATAAACAACCAGACTAGAACCATTCGTTTCATGTCGCGCAGTTTAATGATCAAAATAATTAAGGACAGAATAATTTATAGCGGGAAACTCTCATCATTTTGTCCTCAATTATTTTGATCGGCTTTCTTTGCATCCTCATTGATTCGGTATTCGGTATTAGTTTATGGTCTGCGCCATGGCAAAATTTATCATCAATGGCGGTAACATCATCGGCGGAAAATTCTCTCCGCGCGGCAACAAAAACGCAGTCCTGCCCATGCTGGCGGCCTGCACCCTAACCGATCAACCGGTTCGGCTCTGCAATGTCCCGGATATTGCCGACGTGCGCGTCATGCTCGAACTGCTGATGTCGCTCGGCGTATCGGTTGAAAAAGCCGGCGGATGTGTAACGCTTTGCGCCAAAGGGCTTAAAGCCACCGAACTCGATGAGGAATACTGCCGCAAAGTCCGTACATCCATCCTGCTGGCCGGACCGCTGACCGCGCGCCACGGTTCAGCACTGATTCACTCGCCCGGCGGCGATGTCATCGGCCGCCGCCGTCTCGACACCCACTTTTACGGACTGCGCGCACTCGGCATCGAAGTCAACGACACCGCTCCTTATCACTTTAAGCGCAAAGCGCTGGTCGGTGCCGACCTGGTACTCGACGAAGCCAGCGTCACCGCCACGGAAAACATCATCATGGCCGCCGTACTCGCCGAAGGTGAAACCTCCATTTTCAACGCCGCCTGCGAACCGCACGTACAGGATCTGGCGCACCTGCTGGTTAAAATGGGCGCAGACATTGCCGGCATCGGCACCAACCGCCTGCATATTCGCGGCGTAAAACTGCTGGCCGGCGCGGAACATACCATTCAGCCTGACTATATTGAAACCGGCAGCTTCCTCACCGCGGCCGCCGTCACCGGCGGCGCGCTCGAAATCGACGCGCCGGGCGACGCCGTCACCATGAACGTGCTCGAAAAAGGATTTTTCAAACTCGGCGTTAACTGGACGCTCAAAACCGGCGCGCTTTCTCTCGCCGCCCAAAAAGAACGATCCATCGTTACAGACCTTGGAAACTTTACGCCGAAAATCGAAGACGGCATCTGGCCCGCCTTCCCGTCCGACCTGATGAGCGTATTGATCGTGCTGGCGACGCAGACGCAGGGACAGATTCTCTTTTTCGAAAAGCTGTTTGAAAGCCGCATGTACTTTGTGGACAACCTGATGGCCATGGGCGCGAACATCATCCAGTGCGATCCGCACCGCGTCGTCGTCAGCGGCAAATCGCAACTGCACGGCGCACGGTTGAGCAGTCCCGACATCCGCGCCGGGATGGCCATGCTGATCGCCGCCTGCTGTGCCGACGGACGTAGCGTCATCGACAATGCACAAGTCATCGACCGCGGCTACGAAGCCATCGACGAACGCCTCCGCGCCCTCGGCGCTGATATCGTGCGGGAAAAATGATTAGGACCGGCATTATTAGCCTTCCTTCGGTTGGGTTGAATTAACAGTGCCGTAAAGGAACGTGGCGTTTTGAAGGAAGCAATCCCGATCTAAATCAAAGTAGAGTAAGCGTCCCGCTTGCTCCTCCGTCTCCGGCAGATGAGCCAAGGGCGGAAAACGAGCGAGACGCTCGTTCTACTCTAATTCAAATTGCTTCGGGCAGGGCGCGAGCATTTCATAACCGTCTTTGGTGACGGCGATGGTGTCTTCGATGCGGATGCCGCCGATGTGCGGATAGTAAAGTCCGGGTTCGATGGTGATGATCATTCCGGCGCGCAATTTCTGATGATTGGCCGATGAAACGCGCGGGGCTTCGTGAATTTCGAGTCCGACGCCGTGGCCGGTTCCGTGGATAAATCCCTGCGGCACTCCGTTTATCGTTTCTGTTTTAAATCCGCGCCGATCCAGTTCGCCGGCGGCAGCGGCGTGAACATCGTCGGTCCAGGCTCCGTCTTTCACGGCGTTAAGTGCGGCGGCGTGCGCGCCTTTTACGGCGTTGTACATTTTTTTCAGCTCCGCCGGTGCCGGGCCACGGCAGACGGTGCGCGTAATGTCGCCCCAGTAGCCGGAAATTCCAGACCTTGGAAAAATATCGAGGACGATCGGCTGTCCGGCGCGAAGCGGGCCGGTTCCGCGTTCGTGCGGGTCGGCGGAGTGCGTGCCGCAGGCAACAATCGTTTCCGTCGCGATGCAATCGTGGTCGAGCAGGGTGTGGCAAATCGTGGCGCGCACCATTTCGGAGGTCAGAACCGTTTTACCGCAGCGCAGGATTCCGTCTTTGCCGATTTGCGCAGAAGTAATCTGTTTGATCGCGGCGTTCATGGCGGCGACAGCGGCGCGCTGGGAATTTTTTACGGCAGAAGTTTCGTCAGCGGTTTTGATTTCGCGTTGCGGGCAGATGGTCTCCTTAGAAATTTTGATTTTATATCCGGCGCGTTTCAATTTTTCAGCGAGCCCGAGCGGAAAGTCGGCGGAGACCGTCAGATTTTTTTGGTCGGTGCATTTTTTTATCCAGTCCGCCGCACCTTTTTTCCACGAAGAGCCGATGATTTCTGGATGCACAACGGTGATGCCGCGCTTCACAGTTCGGCGCATGCGGTTGGTTTCCATTTCGGAAACGACGAGTGTTCCACGGCTCCCCGTCCGGATAAACAGCGCGCCCTCAGGAGGTTCCGCACCACACAAATAACGAATCGTTGCGGTGTTCCGGGCGCTATGGATAAGGATGTGGACAGGTATGTGTTTTTTCATATGCGTAACTGTTTTGTTAGAAACCTATTTACAAAAAAAAGATGCGTTTTCTAAATTTTTATTTTTCTGAACATCGGGCGTTATTTTGTAGGCCTTTTTCTTTTTGTATCAACATATAGTGTTCGTACCGGTTTTTCTCTTTGTTTTCGGCTTTGCCCTTGGGCATTCCTTCCGAGTTTATTAGCTTGTCTGCGTCGCGAAAGCACAGGGGGAGCGTCACTTGTGGATAACCTGTTGATATCTCCCCTTGTCTTGTTAATTATTTTGTAACATTGCCGATTTGGAACCGTATGCGCAAAGATAAAGATATGCTTTGGAAAGAGGCCTGTGGCCATCTGGAAGAAACGTTGCCGAAAGATATTTTCGAAAAATGGATTGCTGTTATTCAATGCCGCAGCATCGAAGAACATCGCGCCGTTCTTGTGGTGGGTAATGATTTTTACCAATCCTGGCTTGAAGAACATTATATTCCTCTCATTCGCAAAGCGCTAACCGTTGTCTCTGGGCGGGAAATTAAAATCGATCTGACGGTAGACTATTCACTGCTTTCAGATCCGCCGGAAGAGGTGCGGGAAGATCGCCGCACAACGCCAGCTGTAAAAAAACCGACGGAACATAATCTAAATAAAAACTATACGTTTGACGATTTCGTCGTCGGTCCATCCAATCAGTTTGCGCACGCAGCGTCGCTGGCCTCAGCACAAGCTCCTTCCCGGGCATATAATCCCCTTTTTATTCATGGTGCGGTTGGTTTGGGCAAAACACACTTGATGCAGGCGATTGGCAATTTCATTCATTCAAAAAATCCGCGCGGCAAGGTGTGCTATACCACGTGTGAATCTTTTACTAATGAATATATCGAGGCACTGACGTCCAATTCTTTGGCCAAATTCCGGAAAAAATACCGGACCGCGGATGCTCTGCTGATCGATGATATTCATTTTCTCGCCAGCAAAGACCGTATGCAGGAAGAATTTTTTCATACGTTTAATGCCATTTTCGAAAATCATAAACAAATCGTTATGACCTCGGACCGCCCTGCCGGAACTTTGTCAGGGTTGGCGCCGCGTCTGGTTTCTCGTTTCGAATGGGGACTGGTTGTGGAATTAGAAAGCCCCGACGTCGAGACGCGCGTCGCTATTCTCCGGAAAAAATGTACGCAGCTGAATTTAGAAATCGAACAGAGCCTGCTTTTCTATATAGCAGAAAGAATTTCTTCAAATATCCGCCGTTTAGAAGGGGCTCTTATCCGTGTTGCCTCCTATATTTCTATGACCGGTCAGCATTTAGACCGATCTAAATTAGAATATTTATTGCGAGATACGTTAGATCAGGAAAAAAAACACGCCATCAGTATAGATGGAATTCAAAAATCGGTTGCCGAACATTTTGATATTCGTGTCAGTGATCTAGTGGGTCCAAAACGCCCTCAGAATATAGCCTGGCCAAGGCAAATAGCCATGTATCTTGCTCGAACCATGACCGAGTCCTCTTTTCCCGTAATCGGTGATGCCTTCAGCCGCAATCACGCGACGATCGTTCATGCCTGCCAATTGGTTGAGCGTCGGCAAACCGAAGATTTAAAACTAAAACAAACGATTTCTTTACTAAAACAAAGGGTCAGTCAGAACGCACAAAAGATTGAACAGCGGTTATGAATAACCTGCTTATAACCCTGTGGATAAACTGCATATAAAAATAATAACTTGGGATTATCAATAAAATGGTTCTTTTTTTCTTCCGCTTTTAACAGAAATATCCACAGTGCTAAGTTGTGTATTTAGATGGGTTTAAAAGAAAAAATAGGCTGACGAATGAACCTATTTACAGTACTAATAATAATACGGGTTATATAAATTTATAATCCTATTAATTCCAGAGAGGTGTTGATGAAACTCACAATCGAAAAAAATGTTCTGCTTGAAGCGCTTCAAAATGTTCAATCCATCGTTGGATTACGCAGCCCGCTTCCGATTCTTTCTAATGTTCTTTTGAAATCGGAAGGAGACGCTATTTCTTTAACCACGACGGATATGGAAGTTTGTGTAAAAACCAGTGCACCCGCTGAAGTAGCCGAAGCGGGTGGAACAACCTTACCGGCCCGCCGGTTTTTCAGTATCTGTCGTGAATTACCTGCCGGACAGGTTGAAATTGAGGTAGATGCCAAAGATGTGGCTACGATTCGTTGCGGACCTTCTTTTTTTAAATTAGTTGGTTTACCGGAAGAAGATTTTCCTCCTTTACCTGAATTCGAAGAAAGTGCTGTCTATACCATTGATCAAAACGTTTTTAAGGAAATGCTTCAAAAAGTTGCTTATGCATCTTCTACAGATGAAACGAGATATATTCTTAATGGATCATTATTATGTTTTAAGGATGAAAAACTCACCGTTGTAGCAACGGATGGTCGCCGCCTAGCTTTGGTTGAGCAAGAGGTTGAATTTTCAGAAAATTCTCAGGCCAATTTTGTTGTTCCAACAAAAACATTAAACGAATTAATCAAAACGCTTGGTAATGAAGGGGCTCTTAAAATTCGGGTATCTGCCACACAAGTGGCTTTTGATTTTGAACGTATTCTGATTATTTCAAAACTAATCGAAGGAACGTATCCAAATTTTCAGCAAGTTATTCCGGCGCAATGTGAAGAACGAATAGCTATTGATCGTGAAACAATTTTAAATGCGGTTCGTCGAGTTTCTCTTCTTACGGATGATCAAACGGCCTCCATTCGGCTTAATTTTGGAAAAAACAAGCTGGAATTGGTTTCAAATAGTCCTGAAATCGGAGAAGCACGAGAAACAATTCCTGTAAAATATGAAGGAAAAGAAATTTCTATCGCTTTTAATCCTGGCTTTTTGATGGCACCGCTGCGCCATTTAGATTCCGATGAAATTTTCTTTGAATTGTCTGATGAATTAAGTCCCGGTGTAATTAAAACCGGCGTTCCATTCCTGTACGTACTCATGCCTATACGGGTATCGTAAGAAAAGGTGGTTGCCCGACTAGGATTTGAACCTAGACAAGCAGATTCAGAGTCTGCTGTGCTACCATTACACAATCGGGCAGAAGAACGTGAAATAAGCCAGAGAATCGGCCAGAGTGCAAGAGGGAATAGAGAAAAAGAGATGAGAGAAGCCGGACAAAGCCGGGTTATTGGTCTGTTGGGTGTAGGATTTGATACCGAGGACGGGCAAATCAGAGT
>JBILEA010000133.1:0-7304 GCA_044352355.1 Pontiellaceae bacterium
GGAAACCGCTGACGAAAAGCTTCTACAAACTCGGGAGCCAGAAAATCACCAAACCATTTGCCAAGCACTTCATCACGCTGGTATCCAAGTGTATTCAGCCAGGCTGCGTTCACTTCGATGAAACAACCATTTTCATCGAGAGATTGGTACCCCAGCGGCGCCTGATCGAAAAGGACACGGAATCGATCCTCACTGTTTATCAACGCCACTTCAGCCGCCTTGCGATCTGTGATGTCGGTGAAAGTCACCACCACCTGACTAATCTGTCCGGCGGCATCAAGCTGGGGGAATGCATTGACTAAAACCCATGCGCGGCTTGCGTCAACGTGCCGATCAATACCTATAAACATACTCTGCGCTGGCCGGCCCGTGGTCAGCACCCGCGACACCGGATACTCATCCACAGACAACGGGGTGCCATCCTCCCGCACCAAACGCCAGACAGGATCTGCCGCGACACGCCCCTGCATCTGCTCCAGCGAAAGCCCCAACAGTTGCATCGCAGTCTCATTGGCAAACGAAACCGACGAGTCCGACGCATGAACAACGACGCCAGCTGGCAGGTGTTGAAGCAACAGCCGTTGCTTTTCCTCACTCTCTTGCAGCTCGGTGGTGCGAAGATCAACCTGATTTTCAAGGTTGACCCGTCGATTGGTGATCAGCCAGACCAGTGAGGTAATCAAAAGAGTGACCAGCAGACCCAACAGGCCTGCCAGGCTCCCATACTGCAACGGATTAGCCGCCAGCCAGGATTCGTCAGGAATCAAGCGCAAGGCATAGGCTTTGCCGAACCGGAAAACCGGAACCATCACCCGCAAGGAGGGATCCGCTTTGTCAAAACATGCCATGCCACACGAACTGTGTGACCCGACTACATAAAGCGGTTCCTCACCGGGGCGCAACTGAACCAGACAGGCATTCAGTCCACGATTTCTTTTATTTTGTAACTGCGCTCCGCCCAGCAGATTTTCCGGACGTACCACAAAAGCAACCAGCCCTTTTTGAATGGGAGCATCAACTGCCGCAAAAATAAAAAAGCCCGGCGGCGAATTTGTTAGTGCGATCAATTTAACAAGATCCGTGGCGGTGGGTAGTCCGGTACGCAGCGCCTCCTGCATCGCGGCACGGCGCACTGATTCCGAATTCAAGTCATAGCCCAAACCTCTCTCACGACCCGCCAACGGCGCAATATAAAGTGCCGGATAATAAACGGGACGTAATGATGCCGGCACCATAGCGCCGGCACTGTTTTTCTGCCAGATTGAAAAGTCGGGGTGGCCGTCCGTGCGTACGGTTTGAATAAACGTTTCGGCTTCAGCCGACGGTACAGCAGGCAACCAAACGCACGCTTCTAAAATACCGTGCTGAAGCAACGGCTCGCAATAAGTGCTAAATTCATTACGATTTACATCCTGACTTGATTCAAAAAAGAAACCCAGCTGGTCTATTTCTTCCCGCAAATCGTAAAATTCCTCTGCACGGGCCGCAGCATAGGTATGAGCCAACTGATAAAAAACCTCTTTACGCTCCCTTCGCTCAGCCCGATCGAAAAAGCCCGCCAGTATCAACGTCAGCAAAAGCATAAAAATAAAACACAAGACCGGTTCCATGTACCTTCTACGTTCATTCGTCTGCGGCGAATGCAGGCGGCGATACGTCAGCATCCATCCCGACAGCAGAAGAATCAATAACAGCAACATCGTTATTAAAGCCGGGATCCATTGGGCCCACAGCACCTTAGCCCGCCATTTTGCGGCATCAACGTCAATACCAACTACCGCCAGTACCTCACCGCTTCGCGGATCAAACACCGGAGCCGTTGCCGTAACAAATGTTCCATATTCGTCACTGAGCGGCCCTTGAATCTGCGGACTTCCGGTACTAAAAATATCCCAATCTTTCCGGGTAGGCTTCTCATAGACGGTGCCGGGCGGCGAAGCCTGCGGATGACCTTCGGCCAAGCTCTCCGGTCCAAACACGATTTGCCCGTTCCGCAACGCCATTGTGTAAAGGCTTTTGACGTTTGCAACCGCGGCGTAGGCCCGCAGCTGGGAACTCAATCGTTGAAATTCGGGCCGGTTCTTATCGTCAGCGGTAAAAGAAAGTGCACGCAGATTGAGTGGATTAACCGTCGCCGCCATATCGATTGCCTGTCGAACAAGATCGCGGCGCATCTGAAGATCCGTAGTCCGCCCGGAATCTTTGGCGATCCAAAGTCCGCCAAGTAAAATCATCAGAGCGGTCGTCCAGAGTACTACATAGATCCCTTTCCCGGTAAAACAACCAGAGGCCTGAATCAAAGTCTCTTTGACTGATTTACGTCTTTCCATCTTAAATTCCTTGGCCGCTTATTTTCATCTCGGACGGCAAAGCAATTCGAACGCAGGTTCCTTCGCCTACGCGAGAATGAACTGTCACCGTTCCGCCGAGTGCATCCAGTGTACGACGAACCATCGCCATGCCAAGACCAATTCCAGCATGTTCCGCCCCGTTATGTCGAAAGGTGGTAAACGGTTCAAAAAGATGCGGCAAAAATTCCGTTGGAATGCCGGAGCCCGTGTCTTCAATTTCAACAAAAACACCCCCGTGCTCAATCGGGCCGGTTCGCAAGGTCAATACGCCATCCAACGCCATGGCCTGAATGCTGTTTTTCACTGGATTGATCAGGGTGAGCATGACCGCCGCAGGAGGATGTTTAATCAAGGGAAGCGTTTCCGCACGTTCATCCTGCAATTGAATCCGGCGCTCGGTCATTTTTGTCCGCACCAGATCCAGCGTGTTATCAAGCAAGGCATTGATATTAAGTGGCTCACACGTCGGCGATATCGGTTCATGGAAACGATACATTTGTTCCACCGTGTCCGCCATACAGCCCAATTCTCGTGAAGCCATCAAAGCAAAATCATAGTGCGAACTGTTCGGCGACAGATCTTCACGCATCAGACTGAATGCGCTGCGTGCCGCCGCCAGCGGCGTATTAAACAATTGTGCCATTCCCGTCGTCAGCTCACCGAACATAGCAAGCCGCTGCCGCTGAAGTTCGCGACGCTCTCCCGACAAGCGTTCGGCGACTAACTGGCGAACCTGCTTTTCAACATCGCCGCATGCCTCGGCTTCATGCCCCTGTTTTTCCAGCACTACACAGCAAATCTGCACCACCGCTCCTGCTTTGCTGCGCAAGGGCAAAGCATCCATTTCAATATTCAGCAAAACGCCATCTTTCCGGCGCAACTCCAATGGCATATCCGCCACGGACTCAATGGTTTTCAGCGAGTCTAAACACGCCTGAAACTGCTGCCGGCTTAATCGAGTGAGCAGTTCATTAAACGGACGGCCTGTCACCGAGCTGCGGGCAAGGCCGGTCAGCCGAACCCACGCCGGATTCACTTCAAGGATTTTCCCTTCGCCATCCAACAACTGATAAGCCAACGGGGATTGCTCGAAAAGCAGGTGGAATTTGCGTTCACGATTTTCAGATTCTTCCTGTAAATGAATTTGGGCCGATACATCAGTATAAATTGCCACCACTTTCCCGTCAGGATGGCGATACACAAAGCTGTCACGCCACCCTGCAATGCGACCATCTTGATAATAATGCAATGGAAGGCTCTCCGCCCCGCCCGTCTTCCAGACCCGCCGCAGTACATCCAGCAGCCCCAACTGCTCAACCCCTGGGAAAATCTCGGTCAGCCGCCGACCCGCCACATGCTGCCGAGCCACCTTATCAATTCGTTCCGCAGCCGGATTCATCTCGCAAATGATAAAATCGAGCCCTTTCTCGGTCGCCTCGTATATCGCAATACCACAGGTCATTTTTTCAAAAAGCGCACCAAACGAATCGTCGGAGCTACCATCCGCTGAAGAATAAAGCCGGCGCATCCATGGCGTAATGGCAAACAACCCGGACACCAGTAATAATGAGATCACAAACGCAATAAACTCAGTGTAAAGATCCGTCGGGTGAATGATTCCACCGTCCATGAGGTAGTAGAACGTGATAACCCGGCGCACCGCCATCAACAACAGTGCCACAGAAATCATGATCCAGGATGGGTTATTGCGGGAGAGCCGGATTAAGCGGAAAGCCAAAAACCCGGCACAAAATTGCAATACGACCGACGCAGTTAGAATCGCCAATAAGACGACTTGCTGGAACTCATTCATCTTCACCTCCACAGGCTTTAAGACTACCTGAGACACCAAACAGCCGCAAGCCACGTTTAGCGTATATTCAGTGCAGAATTGCAGCAGCGCCAAACCTACCAGGGCCACCCTTCAGTTTCCAGCGTGGCAAGGCCGCAACCCAATAAACACAAAGGCTCAAAGAACTCGAAGTTTAGATTTTTTCTTCAGCTCTTCAAGTCGCGGCGGCGGTTGCTTTCGTTCCGAAAGCCTCGCTTCGCGTCCAGCCTGTTTTGATAAAATATTGGATGTTATCCGGAAAAATAAAAAAAACGCCCCGGAATTTCCGAAGCGTTTTCAATTCGTGATGTAAGCAGTGTTTACGCCAGAGCTTTTTCAACAGAAGCGACCGCCTGATTGGCATCGCTGGAGTAGCCGTCAGCACCGATTTCGTCAGCATATTCCTGCGTGACAGGAGCGCCGCCGATAAGGATTTTCACTTTTGAGCCTTTGGCTTTAAAGTGAGAAACGACTTCCTTCATGTACGGCATAGTGGTGGTAAGCAATGCACTGAGCATGATGACCTGCGCGCCATTAGCAACGGCTTCATCATATTTTGCCACGTCGCAGTCTACACCAAGATCCATTACATCATAACCGGCACCCTTCACCATCATGGCGACCAGGTTTTTGCCGATGTCGTGCAAGTCACCTTTGACCGTGCCGATAGCCACTTTGCCCAGCGGCTCATGACCACTCTTCGAGAGCAACGGATTAATGATGTCCAAGCCAGCCTGCATCGCGCGAGCGGCGATCAGCATTTCCGGGACATAAACTTCATTACGTGTGAAACGTGCGCCGATTTCGCGCATTGCCGGAATCATGGATTCCATCAAGATTGAGCCTACGTTTGCACCAGCAGTAATTTCAGCCTGAACCAGCGCGGCAACATCTTTGCGTTTGCCCTTCATAATCGCATTAAACAATTCTTCATTCCGTGCCATGTGATCTCCTTGGGTTAATTTGGATGGTGTCACTGTACCGGAATCGCTTAAACAAAATAGGGTATTTTAAATAAAAATATAATGATCTTGCCGAAAGTGGCTGTTTTTTATATTTTAATTCATAAAAAACGCATTTAATCTGAGAAAAAACTATGGCTATCTTGCCCGCCGATGTGCTCAAACGGATCCAGAAGAGCTACCGCAGCTCCTATGATCTGACCATTTACGAAATCACGCCGGACGGCCGCAGCCCGGATAAAAAGGATACCGTTACCAATCTGCCGGTGCTGGTTAACTCCAGAGCCTATGGACTTACTGAAAGCGTGCGCTGGGGTGAACCCTATATATTTTTTCTGATTCCAAACGTGATCAGCTGGATTGTTCCTCTAGCCAAAGATAAGGAAATTTTCGGAGGACTGATCGGCGGAGCCGTTATGACGGAGCACGACCCGCATGATCAGCTGGAATCAATCAATCATCTGGCCACAGCCGGGTGTTCTCGTAAAACAGCCGAACAGTATATCCGATCCCTGCCGGTGTGGCCACAGGATCGCCCGCAAAAGGCCGCTGAGTTTTTATTTGCACTGACCTGCTGCGAATTGAACTGGGATATGCTTCTGCTCAGTGAGAACCGGAAAAAAGCGTTGCGTCAGCGGCAGATTGCCGAAGAAATTCACCGCCGGAAACAAGGCTCACGGGATCGCAGTCTGATTGATGAAGAACGCACCCTGCTGTCACTGATGAAAGCCGGCGACCAGAAAGGTGCACGGCGCGAACTCAACAAAACACTCGGGGCACTGTTTTCACACACTGCAGACATCCGGCTCATTAAAGCCCACGTCATCGAAATGATGGGCTATCTGGTGCGTAGCGCGCTCGAAGACAGTCCGCACATGAGCACGCTCATCGAAAAAAATCACGCCTGGATGAGCGCCATTATTGATGCCAGCGATTTTGAAATCCTTTCGAATGTGGTTGCGGATGCTCTCGACGATTTTATGCGCAATATTTACATCTACGGCCACAGCCGCACGAACGACACCGTAGCACAAATCCTTAGCTGGCTCGGCGAAAATTTTCACGACAACATCACACTCGAAATGCTTTCAAAAGAAACCGGACTCAGCACATTCCGGATTGCCCACCTCGTGAAAGAGGTAACTGGAAAAACTGTATTGCAACATGTTCACCAGTTGCGCGTTCAGGAAGCCCAGCGACTTCTCGAACAAAGCGATCTGAACTGTACCGACATCGCGTATGAAACCGGCTTCGGCGATCAAAGTTACTTCATTAAACAGTTCCGGAAACAGATGGGTATCACCCCTGCCCGCTATCGCCGCCTGTACCACTCCGGCAAATCTGGCGAACAAAATTCATAAAGCATTAGCTTGACCGTAAACACGTTTCTGCCTACCTTCCGCCCCTGATGCAGAAAGCGCAGGGAAAGTGCTGTGAGAACCAGCCGCTGTCGCGCAACCGTTAGAGTCGGAATACCGCCTTTCTGCCAAAACCAAAACCCGCCTCCGCGTAAGGGGCAGAAAGGTTAGTAGAGATGAAGAAATGTATCCTCGCGGCCGCAATAAGCGGCTGTCTGTTCACCGAAGCCTCCGCCGAAACCACCAACACCGTCACGGAGGCAGAACGTATTGTTGTCACCGCGACTCGCAGCGTCAGTGATGTACGCAATGTCCCGGGAAACCCAACCGTCATAACAGCAAAAGACATCGCCGATGGACATTATATTTCGGTACCAGAAGCATTGCAGAAAAAGGCCGGACTGTTTTTCAGTAACTATGCAGACAATCCTTCGCAGGCCAGTGTGAATATCCGCGGATTTGGCGGCGACAGTCCGCACGGTAAAGTGCTAGTTCTTCTCAACGGACGCAAACTGAACCGTCCTGATCAGGCCTCAATCAATTGGTCGCAAATTCCGATGCAGGCCATCGATCGAATTGAAGTTGTAAAAGGGGCAGGCACGGCTCTTTATGGCGACCATGCCATCGGCGGTATCATTAATATCATCACCCGCGACGGATCAAATATTCCGCAGACCTCCTTGCAGGCTTCAGTTGGAAGTTATGAAACGTACGATCAAAATGCGTTTACTTCAGGAACTTTGGACGGGCTCGGATACGTTGCAACACAGGGCCATCAGTCCGGAAACGGTTACCGTGACCG
>JBILEA010000134.1:0-7279 GCA_044352355.1 Pontiellaceae bacterium
TGTGGTTTTTTTGCAGACTGTGTCTGCTTGTAGAGCGTAGAGTAGAGCGAATCGAGCGTTTTGGCGGTCGTTTCAGAGTTAATCACTTGCAACCGGTAAACCCGGGTAACCCGCTCATTCTCATCATCCGCACGATCCAGCATTTTTACCCATTTGGTCACTTCTTCAACCATCGCTTCGGGGACGTTATGAGCCACCACCACATTCAAACGGGCGATAGAAATAAAACGCAGTGAATCGCCGTCGCCGCCGGTCCGGCCATAAAAAATTGCCGCCAGTTCTTTGGCCATGTCATCCGATGACGCATATTCAAGTGTATAGGGATTTAAAACGCCCGGCGGGAAATCAATAAGCTTCACCAGCTCCTCCATCTGCGTCAGAAACTGCTGCGTACCCAGCACCAGAATCATGCGGGAACCCTTCATGGCAAAAACGCGCGGCGGCTTGCCGCCAACCGTGTTCAAAAACTGCTCTGCCTGCGGAGCATCCATGTTTTTAAGTTTAATAACCCCGATCACCGGCTTGCCGTCGCCATATTTCTTATCCTGAAAACCGTCAATCACCGGGCGGATATCCGATGGTGAAAAAATCCAAACCCGCCCGCGCTGCACTTTTTGCACACCAGCGGTTTCGAGAATCGCGTCAAAAAGCTCCTGTTTATCCTGCGCGGTCCAGCCGGTTACATCGCCGGCCCGCACACTGACTTCCTGCGACACATTGACCGAAGGAGAAATGACGAACTCCATTCCAAGGTCCCGGCAAAGGACTTCAATACAATCCTTCAGCGTCACATTTTCCCAGTTTACTGCTGTTTCGGAACCTGTAGCGACGGCCTGTTGAGTTGTTTCCAACGGACGGCCCTCCGCCGGACGCTGAGTCGTCACCGCCTGATCGATCGCGGCCCCGCCATTACCAGCGCGACCTTGCATCATTTGCAAAAACTGCGTCCGGCGCGCCGCACGATCTTCGTCACTTAAGGGAGGATTCCCCGGGGCATCCTGAGCCAGCAGAGAGAAAAAAGGAAAGACCATCAACAACCCGACAACCCAGCATCGATGCATAACTCACCTCACCTTACGTTAAACGACTTCCGGTAAAACACACTAAACCTATGGCTGTGGGTAATACCACTTTCGGATGATATTCAGTATTTGATCAAGGCCGGCAAGATGCCGGCGATACGTATCGCAGGCTTCCAGCCTGCCTTGTCTTTTAACCGAATATCATGCGGTTTTGGCACAACCCCTCCCTCAACTGATTCACCAATGACGCGCGAGACTACCCGTTTATTGTAAAAAAAGAAAAATTATTTCCTGAAATTACCAGCCCGGAAACTCTCTGCCGGTCGATCATTGAAGCCCCCGGTCAAAATTTCCGGTATGGCCGGAAACCATCGCGCCGGAAACAATGCGGCGGACGATGTCGGCGGCTTCAGCAGGCGAGGTCATTCCGTATAACAGATCAATACGGAAACAGCGTGCACCCTTGGCCCTCAGGTTATCCAGATGTCCGGTCAGCGAAAATGGCATTGCATCGAGCAGCACAAACTGCCGTCCGGCCTGTTCAACGCGAAACGTCCGGCGTGACCGGTCAATAAGCTCCGACCCGTCCGCCGCCGGGCGGGTCGCGGAAATCATTAACGGCGTATGCTGATAAACCGGAACGATGGCCGCGCCACCGAGTTGCCCGATCAGCGCAAAAAGGTTTTCCGCGTCGTCTTCAGGCGAAAGAACAACCTGCTGAAGGCCCTGTCCGCGCCATTGCAAGGCAGCCTGCGTGTTGAGCGTATAGAGCGGCCAGTCGGCGGTGATATCCTCCTGACCATGAAGCAAATTCAGTCCGCCGACATTCGCCGCCTCCCATTTCTTAAAAGTAGAACGAGCGTCCCGCTCGTTTGGATCAAGCGGGACGCTTAATCTACTTTGGGAAATCAATTTTTGATACGCGGAAATATCTTCATCGCGAATAATCACCGGCAGCGCCAGCCGAAGTTTATCACCGTAAAACGCCAGCGCTTTTTCAATTTCTTCGGGCCGGACCGGATCAATTTCCAGAACGAATTCATCAATGTTTTCCAAACATTGGAAAACCCGCGACTTCACCGACCAGAAATCTTTGCGCGGCACGGACACAACAGGGAAACTTTCCAAAGTCTGGAACTTCAGGCGGGAACCCTTCCAAGCATTGGAAAATTGCTCAATCAACCGGCGACGGGCATCGTTTAAGACCGATACAGGAATAAAGACCGAGCCTTCGATCGTCAATTCGCCGAGCTTCCAATCCGTATCGCCCAGCTTTTCAAAACACTGACGAATCACAGCCGCCGCTTTATCCGGCTGTCGCGCCGGTTCAAACGGACCGGGTAAAATCAGCTCAGATTGCACACCGTCCGCCGAGGCACGCAAAACCATACTTTCGAAAGTATGGTTTACATGGATATTCACGGGACGGCGCTGACGGAACTGTCCGGGACGCGGGGCGAAAAATTCGTAGCGCTGACGAACGGCCTGTGAATAGGAGCAGTAAACCGGCGCGCCGGGTTCCAGTCGCGGCGCTTCGGGCGGAAGTTTAAGCGCGATCTCGGCATCCGCCGGAAGTTCAAATCGGCGTTTCGATTCCGGATCAGAAGCCAGCCGCATTTCATCGGCGGCAAAGCCGAATGACGTTTCAAGTTTTAAGCCGTCATGTTTCTGCAAGGCGCGATTGCTGCGCAGAATCAGCCAGGCACCAGACACAGATTTCACAGTTCCGATCAGCGCGCCGCGATGCCCGTCGTTGACCGGATCAACCGGACTGGTTTCTGAATTTTTTAGGTAAAGCCCCGTGGAGGGCCGACCGAAAACGGTCTGAATGTCCGCCAGCCGCTGCGCAGAATCCTGCATATCGCCATCCAGCGCCTTGCGATAGAAGCCGGTGACAGCGGCGACATAAAGCGGACTCTTCATGCGGCCTTCGATTTTGAGCGAAGCAACTCCGGCAGACATGATCTCCGGCAAATATTCAGCGGCGGAAAAATCTTTCATCGAAAACGGAAGCGTCTGCGTTCCTTTGCTTTCAAACGGCTGGCGGCAGCAGTAAGCACAACGCCCGCGGTTGCCGCTGCGTCCGATCCTGTGCGACGAAAAAAGGCAGAGTCCGCTATAGGAATAACAGAGTGCACCGTGAATAAACATTTCCGTTTCGATTCCGCAGTTCCGGCTGATCTGCGTGATTTCTTTCAGACTCAGTTCGCGTGCCAGTACGACCCGTTTAAAGCCAAGCGATGCAAGATGCCTGGCTCCTTCCAGATTATGGACAGCCAGTTGCGTGCTGGCATGCAGGCGGAGCTGCGGGAAGTTTTTCTGAATGAGCCGGATCACGCCCATGTCCTGCACGATCACACCATCGACATTCAAATCGCGAATGAGCGCGAGCATTTCCAGCGCATCGTCGAGCTCACGTTGCTGAACGAGCGTATTGAAGGTGACGTAGACGCGGCGACCCAGGTGGTGCGCATAGCCGATCAGCTCGTCGAGGGATCCGGCGGAAAAATTACCGGCTTCGGCGCGGGCGGAAAAACGCGGCAGTCCGGCGTAGACGGCGTCCGCGCCGTACGCTAACGCGGCCCACGCTGATTCAGGCGTTCCGGCAGGGGCAAGCAATTCTGGAGGTTGTTCGTTCAAGCGGCCCGAACGCTATCCTGCCGCCGCCTCTTCTTCAAGGCTGGGTTACCCGAAGCCTGTAAAAAGCTTTTTCGTCTGCATTGGTGACCGTAATCGTAGAATTAGATCCGGCGCCCCACACGCGGTTGGTATGCGCCGCGATCCAAACGACATTCGTGGCCGCCAGATCGTTCGTGGTGTAAAAAACCTGATACTGCCGCGTCGTGCTGCCGGTGAAATAAACGGTCTGAACCGCCGAAGCCATAAACCCGCTCATCTCAAAAAAGGATGCCGGATTCGTCGGGTTGGTATCCGCCAGATATTCCTCGAAATTGATGAAATCATCGCCGTCATTGTCAGCCGAAACCGTCAGCCCGGTGGTTGTTCCATATTGCTGCTCCCAGTAATTGGGAATGCCGTCCCCGTCGAGATCGCCCTTTGGATTCATGACGTTTGTTACCCAGGAAGCGTAAGCGGGAACAGAAACTGCAAATAATCCAGTCAAATTAATCGGACCTCCATACCGAACTGTGTTGATACCAGCAAGCTTCCAAACACCACCGTCATGCACAAAGGTTCCGCCGCCAGAGTCACGAACCCCGACCCCTGCTTCGTATGCTGTGCTCGAAACCGTAAATAAAATCTGCATCCCTTCATTATAGGTCACGCCGGTTGCCCCCGCTACATCATAATCTGCAGTAGCCGGCGCATCTATTTTATTGCTACCCCACCGTTTGATCCCATTCCCGAGGCCACTATCTGTATAATAATCAGTTGCTGCATTATAAACCGATCCAGTGGTTCCAAATCCCACCAAAACCGCATTTAATCTTTTATCTTTAAGAAATGTCTGGGTCGGAAATGTCCCCGTATAAAGCGGATAGTAACCGGGAAACACTTTATCGAAACGCACCAGCGCCAGATCGGCTTTATTTGTATGATCTGGATCGTCTTCTGCCCGGTGAAAAATAATCTCCCGCTGATAATAGTTAGTGCCATTTATATTTAACGTGGTCGAAAAAGAATCATCGGCCACATGCGCCGCAGTCAATAACCAGTTCGATCCAACAGCGACTCCAGAACTTCCCTGATAGTTATAAACGTAATCCCAGTTGACGTTCCACGAACCAGTTGGTGTATTGGTCGCGACTGAATAATCCGAAACAATAATTGACAACGCCGGACCGGCCATCAGCAGAGACAACACAATGACGGCGCGCAACTTCACTGATACATATACCTCAGTCGCTTGATGACACCAAAAACGATACCGACGCCGACGAGCAGAATGGCTGTCGTTGGTTCAGGAATCGTTCGAACAATCTGGTCACGGTAAGTCGACAGATCGGCTATATAAGTCTCGTCTCCGAAAACGGACGTGCTGTCCGGTTGTCCGGAATACGTTCCTACTGTCAGCATAATTCCGGCAAGTTGCCAGCTGTTAGTTGTTCCGACAAAAACGCCGCCGCCGGAATCATAGGTTGCGCCCTGTGCTTCGCCGGAAACGTTATCAAAATCGGTGTAAAACGCCGCATTTGTACAACTGTTTGTAATTCCTTGATTGACCCATGAGTAGTTCAACAGCCCTGATTCCTCTGCTTCATTTGAACCCCATCGCTTGGTGGTGCCCGAACCCCATTTATACCCTGAATAGGTCATCCCGGCTTCATTGGTTTCCACCCAGCTTGAACTCCAGTAAGTGAGATTTGATGCCCGGTTGAGACCATTCCCGATCATCGTCAACGCAGTACCCGGCGCAGGCGTTCCATTTGCAATACTCAAAGACGGCAGTCCAGAGATACTGTTTGTCACCTTGAACATCACCAAATCGGCCTTACTACCCGTGCTGTTCGTAATTCTAGTCCAGCTGGAATCTTCTATGGCATAAGCGGTTGCATTAAGAACAACGCCAGTCGGATTATCAAGATTTTTAACATGATACGCCGTGATGAACCATGAATTACCGAGATACGTGACACTGGAAGGAGCGCCATTTGCGGCAGAAATCCTCCCGACATAGTCCCAGCCGACAACTCCCGCGCCATTAGTATTCCCCGAGCCGGTACCGCCGGCAATAATCACGGCCCAGACATCTGAACTAAAAAACAGCATCGTTAAAAAAAGCTGTATCTTGTTTTTCATCTGTTTGATTGTACGAAAAACCCCTAAAAACTCAAACAAATTTCGGCTCTATGAAGACTGGCGGATGCATATAGAGCGGTTCCAGAGGTTCAGATTCGGCCTGTCTGATACGACCCGACATCCGTAAAAGCAAATACGCAGGACGGGCAGGCCGCGACGCATACCAAGTACGGATGTATTTCGGTAAAAAGTAAAACGACCGTCCCGGTCGTTTCCCGCCTTTGGAGGATCTGCCGGAGGCAGAAAAGCAAGCGGGACGCTTGCGCTACGTTCGAGAAAATACCGAACTTCAGCCGCACTGGGTATCATTCAGCGGCGGCAATTCTTCGCCTTCTTTGAAGGCGAGCGAGCCGGTCGGGCAAACTGCGACGCATTCGGCGGCGGCGATCCGCAGACCGTTCTGCAATGATTCACCAAAAGGAACGGTGACTTGGGTATTGAAGCCGCGTCCCGTGAATGCCAGTCCGAGTTTTTCACCGGCGCGTTTGGTGATCTTCACGCACAGGCCGCACTTAATGCACTTGCCCGGCTCGAACACGACCGCTTCATTGTGTCCAATCAACTGTACGTGCGCACGTTCGTCCGCCGGAAATTCCCGTTGATCCGCACCGTACTGTTCCGCATACTTCCGCAGCTTGCAGCTCTCCGGCTTGCGGCAGTCGCAATGTAAGCACCGTGACGCTTCGGTTTGTGGAGCAGGAATCCTTGCCGGCTCAAGTGCAGGCTGAAAGCCCGCACCACAATTTTTCACCAGCTCCTGCAGTTCACTGTCGCGCAGTTTGCCGATCTGCGAATCAAACCGATCTGCGGTCACAGTTTTATTCAAGGTGCGCGCCGCCGCTTTCCCATTAGCCACGGCTTTGACGGCCAGCTTGTGTTCTTCCGGTTCAACGATTGCATCAAACCCGTCCGGCGGCGGAGCCGATTCCAGTTTAAATTTTATTCCGGCGGACTCCAGCCAGCGAATTTCTCCATCGAGAACTTCGGGAGGCAAAGCTGTTTCCCCGCGAAGCGAACCGCCCGCCACCGGGCTTATATCAAAAACCGTACAATCATAACCCATCAGCCGCAGGTTCCAGGCGCAGGAAAGTCCCGCCGCGCCCGAACCGATCACCGCGACTTTTTTTCCATTCATTGGAACGTCATTGCATGACGGCGCATGTTGATCGGCGACCTGCCGATGCAATGTGCGGATGGTAATCGCCTGATCAACCTGTCCGCGGCGGCATCCTTTTTCGCACGGTGCGGTACAAATGTGTCCCAGCACGACCGGAATTGCGAGGTCGCGCCGGGCAATCCAGGCTGCGGATTCAACATTTCCGCTCTGGATTTCACGCAGCATCTGCGGGATATCCAGATGCGCAGGACAAATCCGTTTACACGGCGCCTCACAGTCGCCAACGTGTTCACTCAACAGAAGATTCAGAATATCCCGCCGCGCCGACTGAACTTCTTCGCATTCCGTGTCGATATCCATACCGTCGGCCGCACGCGCT
>JBILEA010000018.1:0-23490 GCA_044352355.1 Pontiellaceae bacterium
TCAGCAACGCATACTGCGAAGCTTCCGGAAAGGCGATCCTGCCATTTTTCACCGTCGCACGTTCCATCAAGATTCTTGGTGAAACGGCATCGAACGAATACCCTCGCCTGTCCTTAAGCAAGCCCTCTCCTTTCATCGCACTCGATGGCGGTAAAAAAATATGCGGAGCGCCTTCGGGCGTTAAATACAAAATGTCGGCCACGGCCACCCCTTGCTGGAGCAGATGGGATGCCCGGCTAATATACTGGTGATAGGCCGGCAACATATCCCACCAATTCTGGTGGCGGTGCCAATTCAACCCGAAAGGCCCCATTGACATGCCGGGAAGAAAGTTATCCCCCAAGGGTTGATGCTGAAACGTATGAAAAATGAAATTATTAATACCGATGGCCAGCGCCCAATCGGTCTGGTTTTTCATTTGTCCCGGATAGGCATGAAACCGCTTGGGGATCATCGAAGTAAAGGCTTCCGCTGCCACAACGGGCTTTCCCATCGTGTGAGCGATACTGACCGCCTCAAGGCATCCGTACGTACTATCAACCTTATCGCCGTTGCGGTAATCCCAGAATTCACAGCTGGGAATATCTGCAACCGACCCCAGATCGATATCTCCCGCCGGATTCATATCATACGGCTGGTTCGAATAGAGCATCCCGTGTTCGTGAGCCTTTGCTTTAATCGTTGCGGCATATTTTTCAATCACAAGTGCCTGAGCGGTTTTCCGAAGATCCCACAGAAAACGTTCGGTTTTTTCCAAACTGCCAACCACAAACCCTGCATAGGCCGGATAATAAAATGTCGGGTCATACCCGTTCCGTTTCACAAATTCATCTTTAAATGCGAGACTCCAGTTCTGTGAGCTCATTTCCCAACTGTCGAGATGGATGCGCGTCCAACCCTTACCATCCTTACCCGGGGAAACCTTCTCCAGCAGCTTGCCCTGGAAGCTATCCCAATGATTCAAATAGGCCTGCGGATTGAATTTGTCCGTTTCAAAGCCATGACCTGGAACCGGTGCCGGCCGGGTGGTCTGTCCGGTGGTGCGAGCAACAAACCGCATAATGGTCCATTCCCCGGCAGGAACCTCCCATCTCAATGTTCCGTCTGCTGCCATCCTATCGGTTAAATCAATGATCCCGTCCGGATTGATAACAGATGTTGCCGACAGCTCCTGAAACCGAGCGGGCGCTGCCACAAAACGAGGCACATGCTTCCAAATTGAATACGGCTGTGTTTCCTTCAGGGTTTTCAGATCCGCTAAATCGACCCGGGCTGGATCTTTTGGGGTCGGAAAGGCCAGAACGGCGACCTCCCGGAACCATTGATCGCGCACGGCCAGCAATTCTTTGCTCATGCCATGAAACGCATTCGGCTTAGGCGGCACAGGTATTTCCAACTTACCATTAAAGTGTGTCGGCCCTGACACCTCAATCGCATTGCCCACCAGATGTTGCATGGATTCTTCCGGTTTTACCCAAGGGCCGCCGCTGCCCGCCCATCCCGGGCCCGTAGCGAGGATCACTTCCATACCGAGCCGCTCAGCGGTTTTTACGGCGTGAGCGAAATTGTCCTGCCACTGCTCACTCATGAAATCCACCTGGCCGCGCGGCACGCCGATATTCACGTCCAGATAGATCACCTTACGCAGGCCTACCCGGGCCATGGCTTCGAGATCCGCCGTCATCTGCTCCCGATCCTGGTTTCCGTCCATGAAATACCAGTACACGCCTGGACGGGCCGAGTCCGGCGGATTAATAAAATTTTCTTCAATCGAACCTGCCATCCCGGCGCGGGCGACACAAATGAGCGTCATAAATGCGACAACACAATACTTCATCTTGATTTCCTTTTTTAACATCTTCATCTGCGGGCGTTTTTTTTCGACTAAGGGGCTTTGATTAAGCGGCGCATAGCGCGGATGCGGTCATACTGGTAGTGGTATTGCCCGTCATTTTTAGAGGTGCCGATCTGGGTGGCATAGAAGAGGTAAAGCCATTCCTTTCCATCCATTTCCACAGCCAGGACTTGCGGAATTTGACATGCATCGGCATCTTCGTCTGGCTTAATAAAGTCGAGTTTTTCCCAGGAAAGACCGTCCGGAGAAACAGCCTCTTGCAACTGCCGGCTCTTCCACTTTGACTCGCCCGGTTTAGTCGGATACCCAGACGGATCGGCAAAGCTATGGTAGGTGTTTCCAATGCGAATCACCTCCGGATTTGGCCAGTTGGTCAGCAATGGTTTCGTCAAATCGTGCCGGATACTGAACCCAAAAGGCCGCGTAAACTCATCTTCGTTTTCAGCATATCCCATGCAAATACTCTTGCCAGGCAACCAGTAGTCGAACCAAAGACGCCAACGACTGTTTTCCCACCGCAGACAAGGCCGATGAAAATCGCCGATTCGTCCGGGTTCCGGCTTTGGGTTGTTCGAATCGCCCTCGCGAATCAGCAATGGCTGATCCGTTTTTTTCCACCGGATACCGTCATCCGAAACCGCTCCCATTACACATAGTACCATGGTGGATGGATAGCCCTTGACATCACCAACGACCTTGGAGGTTGCACTATAGGCCATATAGAAAATTCCGTCCTTCAGGACAACAGACGGATCGCCAACGTGCCACGCTTCATACCACCGGGTACTCGCATGTAGAACCGGCCACCACTTTGCCGGATTCATCGTGGTGTCCCACGACCCATTCTTGCAGTAGACCTCCCAGGTCACCAAATCCTTTGAGCGCGCGTGGTAGATCGCATCGCAACCAGGGATTCCGGGGTTTCCCGTACCTGTAGCCCAGCCGAAGAACCACATTTTGAAACGATATTCCCCGCCCGTCTCGACAACGCAGGGATTGTACATGTTGTTGAAGTTGGTCAGCAGGTTGCGTTTGTCCCGCTGCCACCCGTCCTCCGCAACCGCAATCCTTAAACAGAAGCAACTCAACAATAACAGACTGATTATTTTTTTCATTTTTCCTTTTAAGTGCCTAATTAAAATCCCACCGCTGACTGTTTTTTCCATCCGTAATTTCAATCCAATCCACTTCTACGGGGTTCTTCTGGACCGGAAAAAGGAACCTCAGCACCCCTTTTTGACCGGGCTCCGAAGGAATATTCGCACGGACTTCCTGCCAGCCACCTGGAATTTCGAACGGAACCGGCGCAGGATTTCCCGCCGTTTTAACTGGCGACGGAAACCAGGCGATACCCCCTTTCCCCCCGTTGCTTTTGATGCGCGCCCGGAATTCGGGATTTGTCCCCAGCTCACGGGTCACCAGCCCTAAAAAAGGAACTCCGGATGTCTGCATAAAAATCAAGAGACCATCCTTCAGCGTGGCGTCCCCTCCGAGCACATTGTATGCAGGGTCTCGTGTAGCAACAGATTTGGAATTGGGCTTAGATTTAAAGGCTGGATTGAGCTTGGGAATAATGGCCTCGGTGTCCTCAAGAAATTCACCAATCAACTGGTTCAGCGCATTGGCACGTTCAGGATACATTGCCGCAAGGTTTTTTTCTTCGCCGACATCCTCCTTGAGGTTATACAGCTCCAACCGATCCGAGCCATCCTCGTTATCAGCGAAGAACCGAATCAACTTCCACTCGCCTTTGCGAACATAGGTTCCGGGAATGTAGCCGACCTCTCGGCTGTATTCGAGACCGGCCGGATTAAGACCGCCATGCGGGTAGTGACAGAAAATCTTGTCGCGGCGCGATGGAAGCCCTTTCACCGTGTCGGACTGATCGACACCGTCAAAAACCTGCCCGTCACGCGGTTGCAGTCCACACATGGTCAGCAAGGTGGGGTAAAAATCAGTGCTGTGAAACAGCGCATCGCTGATGCTTCCAGCCTTGGAGACACCGGGCCAAACCATAATAAGGGGCACACGTGTTCCCCCTTCGTAAAGAGACCCTTTTCCCCGGCGCAGAGGGTAGCAGCTAGTTATCGGCTCATTTTCATAACCTGCGGGATCGGTATCCTTCGGCTTAGCTACAAAGCCGCCATTATCGGAAGTGAACACAATAATGGTATTATCGGCAACGCCAGCGTCATCCAGCGCCTTCAACAGGCGACCAACAGAATCGTCCATATGTTTAACCATGGCGGCATACAACGGGTTGCGCTGAGGATCATCCGGATTCACCTTGGTCTGGAAATAATCAATGCAGTCCTGCCGGGCGTTGAACGGGGCATGAACAGAGTATAGCCAGAAGTTGAGAAAGAACGGCCGGTCTTTATTTTCACGGATATATTTTGCCGCCTCTACGGACATGCGGTCGTCAATATGCTCGCCAGGAGGGGCTGTCAGCGGCGGATCTTTAATAAACGACCATGGGGCAAAATACCCACCGGCAGGACCCGGGGCCGCAGGCGTATGCGGGAAATCGAGGTCAAACCCCTGATCTTTAGGCTCATACGGGCTGCCGTGACCCAAATGCCACTTGCCGAAGTGGGCGGTGGCATAGCCGTTCGCTTTCAATGCTTCAGCCAATGTAAAATAATCCGGCTTGAGCCGGGTCAGATGGTCCGCATTGAGTACCCGGACCGCCGGCGTACCCGGATCCAGCCTTTTCTCTAATTGCAGTGGGAGATGGCAGGACGCCCAAGTAATGCCAATACGGGCCGGATATTGACCGGTCAGAATACTGGCGCGTGTGGGCGAACAGAGCGGGTTTGCTGAATAAGCCTGAGTGAACCTCATGCCGCGGGCGGCAATCCGGTCTATATTGGGGGTTTCGTAAAAAGTACTGCCGTAACAACCGGTATCGCGCCAGCCGAGATCATCGGCAAGAATGAATACAACATTCGGGCGAGAAGATTCAGCTTTGGCCGCAACAACCGCGCCCAGACCTGCGAAAAAAGATACGAGTTTTATTGTACGCATGAATTTACTTTCTTGTGTTGAGGTGGTTGTCTGATGTTTTGTTTTCTTCATGAGGTGTGTCCATTTTAACATTAAGCAGCTCCATCGGCCTGCCCCTCAACACTCCCGTGAAAGTGTCCCACTGGCGTTTATTACGGGCTTCCTGATCCTCCGGCGTAAAAACCTTCGCAGCGAGCGTCTGGTACGGAACGCCTTGGTCGCCGAACCGATTCATCCAGTTCAACGTTTTCCTGTGCAACTGCTCACGAATCTCCGAATATTGAGTCGCCGTGTACAGGTTGTTGGTTTCATGGGGATCAGTCTGCCGGTCATAGAGACCATTCCAGAGAAAAGCGAGGTTGTTAAAAAAAAGCTCGCGGTACTGCGAGACGGTCCCACCGCTCGTATCGAAAAAGTAGGTATGGCGGCGGGTATAAACTCCGCGGAAATCGAGCGGTGAAAGGAACAGCGGCACAGAGTCCACTGCGTCATCTCGGCCATCGGCGATGTAACGCGAAAGATCCGTTCCATCACAGGTTGCCGGCACAGGCAGGTCCATCATTCCCAGCAGTGTAGGCATAAGATCCAGCGAACCGACCAGCAGTTCGCTTACTCGCGGCTTAAGCAGCTTCGGATACCGGATGATAAGTGGAACCCGGATGGACTCCTGTTCCGGACGCATTTTATTATGCATGATCCCATGCGACCGCAAGGCATCGCCATGATCCGAGGTAAAAACAATGATCGTGTTATCGGCAATGCCTTTTTCCTCAAGCGCCTTGACCAATGTACCGAATGCGTTGTCCAAACTGGTAACCATCGCCATGTGCCCTTGATACCGCCGTCGAGCCTCAGGAGTATCCTCCGCATTGGGCCGTAATTTTATATTTTCCGGATCATAGAGTCCGAGGCAGTCTGAAGGCGCAAGATATCCTTCATGATCACTGATCCAATTGTGCGGAGGATGCCATGAAAGGAACAGTGCAAAGGGTTTGTCATGATGATTTTCAACAAACTGAATGGCCTGCCGGGTCTGTGCGTATGGCTCCCAGTCGCCATAGAGTTGTTTCTTCCCTTCTTCGTCCCAATAGTAGGCACGCTCCTTGTCGTAGACCAACGTGCAGTTGTTGACGAGGAACTCCTGATCAAAACCATAGCGAAACGGACCCGCCGGCACAGGTCGGTTTCGATCCCCGCCGTATAGATGCCACTTTCCGTAATATCCGACACGATAGCCACCTGCCCGCAGCACCTCGGCGAAATAATTCCCGTTCCCGGGCAACATACGGACATCGTTCTCAAACGCGCCATTATACAGAGGATGACGCCCCGACAGAAGTATGCCACGGTACGGCGTACAGATCGGCGCACTGGAAATACAGTGCTCAAAGCGCACGCCTTGGCTGGCCAGACGGTCCAGATGGGGAGAAATAACCTGACCATTTCCATAGCAGCCCAGCATGTCCCACGACTGCTGGTCGCTAAAAACAAAGACTAGGTTCGGTCGGGGTTCATTCTGAATGCGAGCACCGCCGTAGGCGGTCAGCCCAGCAAATACGGAAGTTGAAAACGCGGTTTTAAGTAAAAAACTCCGATTGCAATTCATAATTTTCACTTTCCTGGCAGCGGACTGATATTAATTCACAGCAATATCTGGTTACATGAATTTTAGAAACAGAGATTCATCCCCTCAACGCTCAATACCGACAGAGGACGACCCCGCTCGCCTCCTGTTTATATTTTCCGAGCAGCAGGGGTTGGGGAATGTTTTTTTCATGTTCAGCGCTTGTCGCGGGAATGAGATTTTCACCCGTAACCGGCAAGGTGAGTGTCGGCTCTCCTGCAAGGAAACCTTGTTTCACCAGAAAGCGATCGGCGGCAATCAACGTTACGGTACGCCAAGGTTCGTTTGCGTAAAAACCGTGTTTTTGGCCTTCGGCGATCTGCAGCTCAATGCATCGGTTGCCCGTGATTGCAAGCTTGTCGCTGACAGGTTTCCAGCCTCTTAAAAAGGGATCCTGGTCGCCAAACATCACAAGCGCCGGAGGAAAAGGGACCTTAATATGGCGCAATACGTTGACCTCATCATCCCGGACATCCGTTTGCATAAACGCCGGATTAAAAAGCACATAAGCGGAAACCGAAGTATCAATGCCATCCGGATCGGAGGAATCATTGAGTCCCGGATTCGTTGATGCCAGCACCGAAATATGGCCGCCGGCTGAGCCGCCCCCGGCAATGATGCGGACGGGATCCATTCCGAATTCGTCTGCGTGCTGTTTGAACCAGCGGATGGCACTCTTGGCATCGGTGATGCATACGCGTTTACGGGTCTCGATTACAGGCAGTTCAGCAGACTCTTCTTTACTCAACGTCCGGTAGTTCACCGTGGCGGCAACCAATCCCCGGCTGGCAAAATAATGACAGGCATGTCGGAACTGCTCTAAATCTCCACCATTCCAGCTGCCGCCGTGAAACAGGATCAGGCCGGGGGCTTTCGCGCCGGACAAATTGTGGTTCGGAGGAAAATATACTTCTATCTCGCGCGGCTGCCCTGCGGAGTATTTGTAAACGTGCCGCTGTCCCGAAGGGGCCTCTGCGGCGTGTAGTGCTACCGAAGCCAGCGTCGCCGCGATTAACACTATTATCTTTTTCATCTATTTCCCTTTTTATTGTCACTAGGGGGCACGGCTTACTTTTCTCTTATTCCGTCTGCCAGCCCGCCCTGTCCGTCTCATTGAGTGCCATTGCCGCGTTGAAACCTAAGCCTCTCCTGCCATAACCGTGTTATGAAGGAAACTCAGGCAGGTTTCAGACTCAGCAAAAAAACCCGCCGCAGCGGGTTTCGTTATATTCGCACGCTTAACGGGTACGCATGCGGCGAAGCCACATGGTGATGATCGCGCCGAGGCCCAGCATGCCGATCGTGGCCGGTTCAGGAATCACAGTCAAAACACCCGATGATTCGGAGAACTCATAATACTTGGAACCTGCAATGGTCTTCGTCCACTTGTCACTGCCGGCATCCGTGAAATCGACTACCGTAAAGGTCGACCCAAAGGTTTGGCTGGACACATCGGAAATCGTCCATAGATCACCCACCGTCGTGCCGGCGGTAGTCAGATTAAAGGTGAAGTCGCCGTCGAGATTCACCGTACCTGTGCCGGTCAGCTTGTTATTGACGCCATTCGCACCGATCACAAACGTCAGCCCGGCATTATCCGCAAGCAACATGCTTCCCGCGTTAATTGTGGTATTCCCCGTGTAGGTATTCAGGCCTTTAAGAGTTAGGTCAGCCGTCGCGTCCTTAAGAATGGAGCCCGAACCCGTTATGGCACTGTCTACAACCAGAGTTACGCCCCCGGAATGAGCCAAGACATGATTGTTCGCCACGCCGCCGGTCAGCGTCAGTCTGTGTCCGCCGGCGATCGTTGCATCCCCGTCAAGCGTCACCAGCCCGCTGACCGTATTCGAGCCGCCGCCGGTCAGCACGTTGCGCAAGGCACCCACTGAAGTGCCGCCAGCTCCGACGCCGGCAATATTGATGTTTTCGGAGATGGTCATGTTACTGCCCTGCAACTGCAATGAACCGCCGCTCTGCACAACGGTATTGCCTGCCGTGGTGCCCAGCGCCGAAGCGTTTCGGATGTTCAGGGCCCCCGCTTTGACCGTAGTTACGCCGGCATAGGTATTGGCGTTGGTCAGCGTCATCATGCCGGATCCATCCTTCGTCAAACCGCCGTTGCTGATCACGCCTCCCATCGTCACGGCACTGTCAGCCGTGATCGTGCGGGTTGCGCCGCCGAGGTCTGCTGCACCGGTCAAGGTCAAAGCGCCAGTTTCGGTCGCATGACCCAGCTTCACATTGCCGCCGAAGACAAGGGCCTGTGCCGTAGAACGAGCCGTGATGCTGTCAGAAGAAAGCGTACCGCCGTTCAGATAAACCGTGTTAGTTCCCAGCGCCGTAGAAACCGAAGTACCGCCGATACGCACCCGACCGTCATTCAGAGTGAAATCTTTGTAGGTGTTGTCACCGCTAGGTGCCAGAGTCAGCGTGCCGGCACCATTTTTAACTATGCCAAAACCTGCGGTGCTGGTGATCTTTGCTTCGATACCCAGATTGCCACTGCCGCTATGGTTGATGATCAGATTGGTAACCGGCGCGCCTACTCCTGTGGCGAGCACTAGACTGCCCGGACCGAAGATTCTGATATCGGCAGCCGCACCGCTGTCCACGTTGATCGTTGGGGCTCCGGTAATAAACGAATTCATAGACAAGTTGCGGGCGGTCGTGCCGTTGGAATCTGCCAGATTAATGCCGATGTTGCTGTCGGCATTGGCATTGAAGCTCAGACCCCTTACTATTCTAGCCCCGCTTCCGAGAAAAACGTTCGTGGTGCTTGTTACGACAGCATTAAACTCTGCGATCGCATTGTTGTTCCACGTTGGCGACGTATTCCAGTTGGCTGCAGTCCCCCAGTTCCCATCCGTTTCACCATCCCAGATGTACGTGTTTTGTGCATTTACAACGCCTGCGGCCAGCATCAGCACTGCCGCGATTAACCCTATTATTTTCTTCATCTTATTTTCCTTTCTGTTTTTCCTGCTACGGGTACGCACCTCACGCACCCAGTCTCTTCTTCGCCCGTTTTATCTGACAGCCCGTTTTAAATCAGTGGTGCCATAAAAAACACACTGTCTTCGCTTTCAACAAAATTTAATCTGCCATTCACTATATATTTCGATAGTATAACTCAAACATTGTCATTTCAATAAAAATTTATCTTTTTTTTCGTTCGCTGGTTTAAATCGGGCTAATCGCGTGCTGTATAGGTGGAGGCGCTGGCAACAATAATGAGTTTGATTGTCTTCAGCTCCGTAATTATTTCAATTTTGAAGCGGTCCAACGTGCCTGCCATATCGTTATCCGCATCATTGAGTGACTGGAAGTAGGCGTATCTGGCGTTATTGGCAAAGGTCACGGTTCCAGAGGATTTGGAAACGTCATTAACAAACACTATAAACGTGGGCGTGGCAACTGTTTCATCCACGACGATCCGGATCGTGTAATTGGTACCGGCACTCCATTCATTAATCAACGTTGCGGTTCCCGATAAATTTGTCGAGACCACCAACTGCCCGGTCTGCTTCATCTGGCCGGCAAACAGTTCTGCATTTCCCAGTATTGCATCGCTCAATGAAAGCCCCAGCTTGTCGACGTTATCCGCCCCTGAAACCGATACATCGAATGAGAAGGCATATTTTTTCCCGCCGAGCAGAGTGTACAAATTGGCGAAAGTACCATCAGCTGCATTAGCCAGAAACAGTCTGTTCGTCGTACCCGTGAACGATAGCCGGCTTGACAGAATCGCCCAATCCGGATCTTCGGCGGGATCCGCAGGCGCATCGTTCGAGAACCGGTATTTATAGCTGGCGATTCCGCTTCCGCTGACCCGCGATGCAAGCCCGCTGTTTATATTGTTCGTATCTGTCACATTAAACGTGTCAGACCAAAGTACGTCATTCGCTGATACCTGTCCCGCCGATACCAGTCCCGCCAATACCATCACAAGACACAATAGACCCAATATTTTCATACTACCTCACTATTTCCTGTTACGGGACGCACGCCCCCGGTTTTATTTTCATCCGTTAAAAAGGCTGGATGCGCTGAGCATTTTCGAAGATTTCCTGGGGCGATCCGTAAAACATATAGAATTCCCCCCGCAGCGTCTCATATTGGTTTGTCGGCATTGCCAACGGATTGATCAGGCCCAGGAGGTCTCCACGAAATCCGCACCATTGCATGGTTTCTATGCGATAAGGGCTGTCACGCAACTCCATGTGCAGACGGCGATCATCCGCGTAGAGAACCTCGCCACTGGTCCGGCTGACGCCGATGACGGAAAATTCATTGACCGGTGTGTCAGGATAGTAAAGTCCGAGCGCGCCGCCTTGGGCGATATTAGTCGAATCGGCCAATATGAACAGCGGCACCGCCACGGACTTATACCCCGGCAGGCTGTAGCCAGTTGCCCGGCCTGCCAGTGTCGCATCCTGGTGGAACTTGCGGAGATTGACGCCGGTGCCGCGCTCCGCAAAACTTACATTGCTGATCGATGAACCATCGACGTAGCCGATGTAGGCCGGGGCCCAAAGGGCCCGATCCATCCGAATGGACATGGAGAGCTCCACAACGCCCATGTCGTTCGAGGTCGCTGCCTGAACGCCGAAGGGATTGACGACGGAAAGATCGGTAACGGCGCCAGCGACCGGATTATACCGAGGTCCGAGGTTATGCTGCAGGAGACAATGCCCCGGTTCGCGGATGTAGCGATATTCGAAATAGTGCCGGAAGCAGGGTATGGTGATGGCGTTCGTTCCCGCAAAGGCAGAGCCGAGAGTTCCGAGCCGGTTTTCGTAGGTGCAATAATAGTCAAATTCGCTGGTAATCTCCGTGGCCTGTTTTCCCGGCAACAAACTCTCGTCGATCGTATCCCAGTCATTGGATCCGCCCGACTCGGCATAGCCGTCGTCCACAAGGTCTTCCCATTCCGTGAAATCGAACCCGCCGTCACCGCGAAAGAGACAGGCGGGCCGGGGTGCTACCACCAGTGCGGAGCCGTCTGGCGCTTTGCAAACCCGGCAGACTGTGCCGGCCGTGTCGCTAAAGCCGGCCTGTGTCGGATTGTATTTTCCCCCGTGCATGGAGTCGCGGATGGACGATTGGCCGCCCCGCCCGTAACGGGCCGACACCCCTCCCATCACGTTGCCGATGCCCGGCAGCACCATTTTGTTGATATAGCCGCCGCCCTTGTCAGAGATGCCGAGCACAAAGCCGCCGGAACTCAGCTCGTGGGTGGTAATCATTGCATCCGAGAGTGCCGCCACGCCAAACCAATTCGAAATCGGCGCATGTTCGATAGCATAAAAGTCCGCTGTGTTCGCATAGGGCAGATATACGATATGGTTTCCGTTTGCCGGAACAGACTGGGACAGATCGGTGTTAAGAAACTTATCCAGCCCGTTGGCTGAAAAAGCAACCGGGATCCAATCTCCCGAAACAAGATTGCTTCGTTCGAGCACCATCAGTTCGTTGAGTGGACGGACAGTCGAAACCTCCAGCTGAACCACCACCGGCTGCGCCAGCAACTCCGAGATGCCGCAGAAGAACCCTGCAAGCAGCTTAATTATATTTAAATTTAATTTGGTGTTCATCCTCTTCAATGAAGCGTACTACTCAAACATTGTCATTTCAATTAAAATTTTTGCGTTTCTTTTCTTCGCTGTCTTCAGACAATACAATGCGCGACGATGCATTATTGGACTCCCTCCCTTTTCGTTGTTATCAAAAATAGGAACCCGCTTTTTGCCGGCTCTGAAAAAATGACTTCTATGCGCAGGCGATCCAACGTGCCCGCCATATCGTTATCCGTGTCAGAGATGGACTGGAAATAGGCGTATCTGGCGTTATTGGCAAAGGTCACGGTTCCAGAGGATTTGGAAACGTCATTAACAAACACTTCATACGTGGGAGTGGCAACTGTTTCATCCACGGCAACCCGAATCGTGTAGTTGGATCCCGCGCTCCATTGGTCAACCGTATCAACCGATGCTCCGTTTTTCCAAACCACCAACTGCCCGGTCTGCTTCATCTGGCCGACAAACAGCTCTGCATTCCCAATCTGCTGATCGCTTAACGAAATCCCCAACTTGTCGATGTTATCCGTCCCCGACACCGAAACGTCGAATGAGAATGCGTATTTTTTTCCGGCGAGCAGAGTGTACAAATTGGCGAAAGTACCATCTCCAGCATTGGCCAGGAAAAGTCTGTTCGTTGAGCCTGTGAACGACAGCCGGTTTGACAGAATTGCCCAGCCCGGATCTTCTGCAGGATCAGATGTCGCGTCGTTTGAAAAGCGATATTTGTAATTGCCACTTCCTCTGACTCGCGTTGCAAGCCCGCTGTTCATGTTATTCGTATCCGCCACGTCAAATGTGTCGAAATGGAGCAGGTTGGGATCCGGCAGATTGGGATCGGACAGTAAGACCCGGTAGATATCCTGCTTGCGGGGAAACGGAATATTGCCGCGCCCGAAATAGAGATAGTCCCCCTCACCTGTTTTATGGAGGTAGGGCGATCCGATCCACTGCTGGTCTTCTTCGTACACCACATTGGAAACAGGCTTATTCCATGCTTCCCCGTCGTAAGAGATCCACCTTTCAATACGTCCATTGTTTATACCATCTGAATTTGTGTAATACCCGACACAGAGCATCTCGTAGCCGTACCATCTCTCGATCACCGTGACATTCGTCTTCAGTTTATTGTCCTGTTCAGACGTGATAACCGGCGTTGTTTCAACCAAAGTACGCCCGTAATCCCCCATCGTAGACCTCAATACTCTGCCTTGGCTATTTCTCGTGTGGTAATAAACATAAACCGTTTTTCCCGAAGGATCAGCACGCAGGGCGCTCGGAGACCATGCCGAATTGCTGTCATATCCGTTGTTATATGTAATCACCAGTCCTTCGTAGGTAAAGTTCACTCCGTCATCACTCGTCGCCAGCGCAACCTGCGGGTTCGGTCCGGCCGGAGAATCTGGCACCCGGACTGTGAAATACATGAGATACCGGTCACCCCCCTCTTCTTGAAACTTCACCACCGTGGGATCATTAAAAGAGTGACCCTCCACATGCAGCAGCAATCGGGGGTCTGCCCAAGTCTTGCCATGGTCATATGATTCAATGTAGTAGAGTTTGTCGCCCGTCTCCCAGTCATTCGTGTTCAGCCAGCCGCCAAAGTAGAGACGCAGAACATTGTCATCCTCCAGAAGCCAAGGGGAGTAAACGGAATCTCCCTGCACAACCAGTTCGACGGGACTCGGTTCGGATGCGCTGGCACCCAGAAGTAAATTCAAAAGAACAAACAAACCCGCAGAACTTCGACAGATCAAATCTCTTAACCTCATATAACCATCCTTACGCCTAATAAAAATCGCTTTCCTACGACACCGCCATCAGAACGCAACGTCTGAGTTTTCAACTAAATCCAACCTATTAGCTATGAAATAACATTAAAACTCAAACGTTGTCATTTGAATTAAATTGACAGTTTTTTTTCTCTGTCAGATAATACCTCCTCTATGAATCCAAAACAGAAACCGTCAAACAACATCGCCAAATTGAGCGACATTGCCGACTACTGCGGCCTGAGCATTTCCACCGTTTCACGTGTGCTAAACGATAATTCAGGGAATTTTAAAATCTCAGAGGAAACGATTCACAGGGTATCAGACGTTGCAAAAAAACTGAACTACCGCCCCAACCGGCTGGCACGAGCCATCCAGTCTCGCCGAACCCATCTGATCGGTCTGTCCCTGCCCCATTATACGGCAGACAATTTTTCCAATGAAACAACGTTCGCCGAGGCACACCGCATAATAGGGTTGATCATCTCTTCCATTCTAACAGACCCCTGTTTTAACGATTATGACTTGGTTATCCACCACCGAAACGAGATGCCGAATGCAAAGGACACCTTCAAGGCTGACCTGCTCGACGGTCTCATTTACGCACTCCCTTCCATCCATTGCGACGAACACATTAACCCAATTCAAAATCGGATTCCTGTCGTTATCCTCGGAGAACCCCCAGCCATCCGTGAACCGATCATATGCGTTGGCATGAATAACCGCAAAATGGCGGGGGAGGCAACCCGCTATCTGCTCGCTAACGGACGGAAAAAGATTCTTCTACTAATTCCCGAATCCGTGCCAGCTTCCTGTATTCAAGATCGCATCTCAGGGTACCGCGATGCCATAGCTTCAGCGGGATTGCCCCAAAATCCTGATCTCGTTCGCATATTAAAATGCGACCCTGATTTTCTGGCGCAGTATATTCAGTCATCTGACACCTTCACCCGGATTGATGCCATTTTCGGATTGACCGATGAAATGGCGCTGTTCTGCATCAATCCGCTCAAAAAACGGGGATTCCGGATTCCGGAAGACATCTCCATTATGGGCTTCGGGAACACTATATTCACACAGACCGATCCTCCCCTTTCGTCCGTCGAAACCCCGTTCAACCAAATGGTCTGCACCGCAATCGAAATACTCATTGAAGTGCTGGAGCAAAAACGCCCCTATGTTCCCGAATTTTACGAAATCCCTTCCAAACTTATTATCAGGGGATCAACCGCATAAATGCCGCACAGGCATGGCATCAATCGTTATCCGCCTTAGCAGACCTTGCGGACTTCAATACCCAGCAACGCAGCCAGTTTTTCGATTTTTGAAGCAATGTGTCCGATTCCGATCGCGCAGTGATGTGCCGGGCCACCCTTCGACCATTCGTTCATAAATCCCTTCGCCCCGATACTGAATCTGTAACGACTGTTGGTGTTGCCGATCTGAAGCACCGGCCCGGGCACCGACTCGCCTTCGGCGACTTGCAGAAACAAACGGTCTTTGGTTTGCACTACGGAAAGCAGCGTCACCGGCCCGTGTTTTACTGTCATTTGGATGGAAAGACCTTTGCCCGGCTTGCCGTGATAAACGGACAGCGGCACGAGCCCGACGCGACTGTCAGCGATCGCAAAGTGCGCCGGTCCGTCGTGGCCGAGGTAAATCACGTCGTCGATAAAGTCGGACAGGTAAAATTCGGAAAACGATCCGCCGACACCGAAGAGATCCATGATCTTCATAGCCTGTACGTTTTTGATTTCGCATTCGCCAGCCACCGGAATATGGCGACCGGTCAGCAGGGTGTTTCCCGCGATGACGGAGGTGACGATATTTTCGTATTCACCGGTACCTTCGTAATAGTAGGCCATCGAGCCGAGGTGGTGTTTTTCAATCAGTTTATCAAGAGCAACCGAGGTCTTGGCTGCCCGCTCTAACTCAGCCTTTTCACATTCTTCCGAAACCTCAAACTTCTCTTCAAATTCCTTGAGTTTCGCGGCGACCTCGTCGACGCTTATTTTTTCACGAAGTGAAAAAATTTCGCACATTTCCAACAGTTGGAAATGATTGCCGAAGACGGCGGACTGCTGAGTCAGATCGGAGTAGACATCCAGCATGCCGCAATAGTAGTGACCCAGCACGCCGACGCGGTTTTTGCGCATTCCGGCAACGACCTTCGCCGCATCGACCCAGCCCTGAACTTCCTGCCAGGCCGTCTCTTCCTGAAGGTAGCCGGTAACCACATGGTAATCAATTCCCGCACGATTGAAGACGCAGGCCAGTTCCGGAACGGAACAGGACTGGCAGTGCTCCAGCCAAACCCCCGTCATCTTGCCGCGGTCGCCAAGTGCATTGAATTTTTCATAGTCAAGCTGCGCCACCGGCTGGAGGTTGAGCATCACCACCGGCACCTTGGTCTTCTGCACGACCGGAAGTACGGTCGAAGAAAGCGCATAGGTGGAAATGAACAGGAAAATGATCTCCACATCCTCTTTTTTAAACAGCGCCGCCGCCCCGCCCGCCTTTTCCGGATTATCCACCATGCCGCCATCCACCACCTCAATGCCCATGCCCGCGATCCGGTCGCGGATCTGCGCGTGGTAGCCGTTCAAATTATCGAGCAGCCCGTCAAACTGCGCCCAATACGTATCCAGCCCGATTGAAAAAACCCCTGCCTTCATCATTTGCTTTGCCTCTTTCTTTATTTCAGCTTCAAATGGTTCTTATCGCGAGGCCACATAACCTCCGGCTCCGATCAAAACGATCGACAGCAACACCAGAAAAATCCCACAGGCAACAAACTTCATCGTGGTTTTTGACACACCAAGCCATTCCTTGAAATAAAGCCCCCAAATATTGCTGACTGCCACAACAACCGCCATCAGGACGGACCAGCTTGCGAATGCATAATCCCCCATTTTTGTTGATCCCATTCCATAGAGCATAAACTGGACATACCACATCAGCCCCGCCGTCGCCGCGAGTGTGTAGTTTTTCAGCAGCGGGGTTTTAGAATTGATATAATCGGTCCCAGTTTTATTTTTCATGTTCAAGAACACGCAATAGATAAAATTGGTTGCAAACCCGCCCATCAGGGAAACAACCAGCACAGGATTGTTCTGAAACAACGGCGACACCCCGGCCTCAACCACGGCATTGGCAATCGGCTTTCCCGCCATAAAGCTGAACGCCAGACAGGCATTCATCAGACCCGAAATCAGCGCAACGACAACGCCCTTGCCCAGATTAAACTCATTGTTCGCTTCCTGACCACCCCCTGCCGCGACCTCCTTCTCTTTGCGGATGCCGGCATACCCGCAAACACTGACGCCGCCCAAACACACCATAATTCCTGCGAACGTAAGCTGACCGGAAAACGTCGACAACAGCTCCCCAAACTGACCGGCCGCAATCGGCGGAATCAACGTTCCAAAGGCCGCGCACGATCCAAGAGCCAGCGCATAACCCAGCGACATACCCAGATAACGCATGGAAAGACCAAAGGTAAGCCCCCCGATCCCCCATAAGAAACCAAGAATCCAAGTCCTGAACAGCACCCAGGGATCTATGCCGGACAACAGATCAAAACATCCCGGAACTGTCCACAGCGCAACGGCCAGCGGACCAATGATCCAG
The DNA here is from genome assembly GCA_044352355.1 of Pontiellaceae bacterium. Lineage (GTDB taxonomy): Bacteria > Verrucomicrobiota > Kiritimatiellia > Kiritimatiellales > Tichowtungiaceae > Tichowtungia. The sequence goes on from JBILEA010000018.1 coordinate 17,464, forward strand.
GAAAAAATACCATTGGTCATCCAGCCGGACTCCCAAGACCACCCCTTTACATGCTTGAGAGGAATATAAAAACTCCCGGCAGAAATTCCACCCAGCAACAATAAGAATAAACCTAGCCCAACCATGCTCTACTCCTTTCAAACTGTTAGCAATGTATTGCAGATAATCGATAATACAAATGGACAGACTGGCATTTGTTTTGCACATTATGGCTTCAGATGAGAAATTATGAAAATGCCTGGTTCTGCTACCTTCCTCAATCGCCTGAAGCGAGAAAATGGGGCTTATTTGTACTCGATGCCGGCTACACAATCATTCCACCCGGCACCCCCTATCCGCCCGGGCAACACCCGCAAGACCACATGTCGGTGACCAGCGGACGAATTCTCGGAAGCTTCACTCTGGTCTACATCACCCGAGGGGGCGGTGTTTTTGAATCGCGCTCCGCCGGCCCCAGACCGATCCGGGAAGGCGATCTTTTCATTGTTTTTCCCGGCGAATGGCATCGTTATCAACCCGATTGCACCACCGGCTGGGATGAATACTGGGTTGAGTTTGACGGTGAACAGGCCCGTCGCATCATGCACAACGAGGCGTTATCATTAAAGAACCCGGTTCTGCACATTGGAGCCGACGACCAGATTCTACGGCTTTTTATCGAGATTGCCGAAGCCACACAAACCCAGCCGCCGGGCTTCGAGCACATTATCGCCGCGCAAACTTCTCTGATTGTGGCATACACGCTGGCGAGACTGCGTTGCAGCAGCGCAGAAGCCCGTGCAATGGAAACCCTGATCCGTAAAGCCCGTTTGCACATTCTGAAAAACGCGGAAACATCCATCGACTTTCAGTCGCTCGCCCGCAAGCTGGGCATCAGCTACTCCGCGTTACGGCACCGCTTCAAACAAATCACCGGACTGCCTCCCGGCCAGTACCAGACTCAAATCCGGCTTCATAAAGCGCGCCTTCTCCTGAGCAACAGCCCGCTCACAGTCGCTGAAATCACCGATCAGCTGGGGTTCGAATCCATCTACTACTTTTCGCGCCTCTTTAAGAAAAAAACCGGCATATCGCCTACCGCATTCCGTCGCGACCGTCAAACCCGCCACCCCTCTTTCACCACCTGAGCGCACCGAAAGAATCCGTCCGCCTAATTTTTTCTTGCATCCAACTGTCATATTATGACAGATATCAACACATGCAGACCCTTACTGAAATTGCCCTGCAAAGGGCCGAGCGCGGAATTTTCACCCGGCTGGAGGCCGCTTGTTGGGTGGATAATGAAGGTGCCCGGCTGGATGCTCTGCTGAAACGATGCGTATCTGCGAAAGAAATCGTGCGCATCTGTCGCGGCCTGTTCTGCTTGTCTACTCAGTATACCCGGCGTCAGATTCACCCCTTCGAGCTGAGTCAAAGGATTTACGGTCCCAGCTATATCAGTCTGGAATCCGCACTCTCGTATCACGGATGGATTCCCGAAGCGGTATATTCCGTCACAGGGGTCTCTCTGAAACGATCACGCGATGTCGAAACGCCTCTGGGATTTTTTAGTTATACGCGCATTCCTCAAAACATCCTCTTTGCCGGTGTTCGCCGGCAGAAATTGGCGGATGGCGGAACCTTTCTCGTCGCGGAGCCGCTCAAAGCACTTGCCGACTATGTCTACACCCATTCGTGCGAGTGGTCAGGAATCGCTCCTGCCGTGGAAAGCTTGCGGATCGAAGAATCGGAGCTGAACAACCTGACCACCGAATCCTTCGAACAACTCAAAGGCGTGTATCGTTCCGCCCGGGTACACCTTTTTCTCACTCAAATTAAAAAGGAAATGAAGCGATGAGTATCGAAATCATTCAGGAACGGCTTGAATCGTACGGTTGCGCATCCGCGATGGAGGAGGAGCAGGCCTTGCGCGAAATTTCACAGGAGGTCATTCTGGCCGCTCTGGGCCGCACCGATTTTTTCAATCAGGCCGGATTTCAGGGCGGAACCTGTCTGCGCATCTTCCATGGCTTAAGCCGGTTCTCGGAAGATCTCGATTTCGCACTCCGGGAGCCCAGTGAAACATTCGAACTGCTTCCATACCTTGATCCAGTATGCGACGAACTCTCGGCCTATGGGTATAATATGCAAATTGACGACCGTTCCAAAGGAGGTCAAACCGTGCAAAAGGCCTTTCTGAAGGACGATTCGCTGGGCACCTTGCTGCATCTTGACTACCGCCCCCGCACCGGCCCAATGCAAAAATTACGGGTCAAACTGGAGCTGGACACCAACCCGCCGACCGGCGCTTCGTATGAGATTCAGGTGCTGGATTACCCCTTCCCTTCCGCTGTTCGCGTTTTTGATCGGTCGAGCTTGTTTGCCGGAAAAATTCATGCTCTGCTCTGCCGCAAGTATCTGAAAGGCCGCGACTGGTATGATTTCATCTGGTATACCGCGCGTCGTACCCCGATCAACTACCCTCTGCTCTCGGCCGCACTCGATCAGCAAGGACCGTGGAAAGGCACGCAACCGGCGACCGATCTCACGTGGTGTATCGAAAACCTCTCCGCTGCGATTCAGTCCGTTGATTGGAATCGAGCCCGTCAGGATGTCCAACGTTTTATCAAACCCCGCGAGTTGTCGTCACTTGACCTGTGGACGTCCGACTTTTTTCTGGCACAGTGCAACAAACTGCAGACGGCCTCAACCGCAACATCCGTCCGAATCTGAAACTGCTCGCCCATGCCATTGATCAGGTCGGGCCCTGGGCGGGACAATCCACTGACACCACCCCGAAATGGTTCATTGAGCAACTGCGCGAAACCATCCGCTCCATCGACTGGACCACCGCGAAAAACGATGTTCAACGATTTCTGCCGGCACGCGAACAGGACTCTCTCAAGCTGTGGGACTCAGACTTTTTCCTCTACCACGCCGACAAACTCCAAAACTGTTTCTGCTGAAAAATCCCTTCAACCGGTTGTTTATTAAAAGCGCTGGATTTTGATTGGGTGCAGGATGTCCGCATAACTAAACCCAATCTGAAGGATTTTTATATGACAAAACGTGAAGTGGTCCGACTGGTTCTTGAAGGAAAAAAACCGCCGTATGTTCCGTGGCATTTCGGGTTTACCAAGGAGCCGAAAGAGCTCCTGATGCGTCATTTCAATACCTCGAATCTGGATCTTACGCTGAACAACCATATCCTGACTCTAGGCAACACAACGGGCTTTATGGAGGACATCGGCAACGGGCACGTCAAAGACATTTTCGGGGTCGTCTGGGATCGAAGCGTGGACAAGGATATCGGTGTCGTTCGCGGACTTGTTATTCCGGAGCCTGATTTGTCCGAACTCACCCTGCCCGATCCCCGGGCTCCCCGCTGCTTTGCCGATATCCCGCAGCGGATTGAGGCCAATCCTGAGAGTTTCCGCGTTTTCTGCATCGGGTTTTCCCTGTACGAGCGGGCGTGGACCCTGCGCGGCATGGAAAACCTGATGATGGATATGATCGAAAATCCGGAGTTCGTTCACGGACTCCTCGATGCCATCGCAGACTATAATATTGCTCAAGTTCACGAAGCCTGCAAATACGACATCGACGGGGTCTATTTTGGTGACGACTGGGGCCAGCAGACCGGCCTGATTCTCGGTGAAAGACTATGGCGTGAATTTATTTACCCGCGTATTAGCAGGATGTACGCGGCAGTACATGAACACGGCAAATATGTATTCATTCACTCCTGCGGAAAAGTCGAGGAACTGTTTGATGCACTCATTGATGCCGGCCTTAACTGCTTCAATCCATTCCAACCTGAAGTAATGGACGTTAAATCCCTGATGAAAAAATACCGGGGCCGACTTACCTTTCACGGCGGACTGAGCATGCAGAAAACTCTGCCCTTCGGTTCAGCAGACGATGTTCGCCGCGAATCACGGGAACTGCTCGAACTTGGCAGTGAAGGCGGATACATCTTTTCGCCATCACATGGTGTCGAAAGCGATACACCGCTGGAGAATATTCTGGCCTTCATCGAAGAGGCCCGTGCTCAGGCCGACCGAAGCGGAGCATTCCATCCTTCACTGTGAAGTGACATCATCACGCATCAATTCAACTCCGTCCGCCGGACCGGAAACCCGTTCCGCCTTTCGCCGTAAAAATCCCATTGCGTCCGCCGTGATCGGCTCAATGCGCTGAAAGCAACTGTGGGGTTTACTGCACCTGTTTGAGTTTTCCCCACTGGGTTGTCGGATAAACCATCGGCTGAGCCTGTTTTTCGAACCACGTCTTGAACTGCGCAGAAAGATCTTTGACCACTTCCGGGTGCTGTGCAGAAACATCATGTCGCTCACCGATGTCATTTTGAATATCAAACAGCACCGGCTTGATGGTATCCCAGCCCATCAGTTTCCATTTCTCCGTGCGGACGTACCATGCCGGCGGATATTTTGCCGCACGGATTTTGGATTGTCCTGCGTTTTTCATCTGTTCAAGAAGACCCGCATATTCCGGACTGAAATCGCCGAACGGTTCCTGAGAATCGCAGGCCCAGAACAAAACTCTCTCTTTTTCAGCAGATTGAGTTCCTAGCAACACCGGCAGAAAGCTTTTCCCGTCCAACTGATAGGAGTCCGGAACCGGAATCCCGGCGTACGCCAGCGCAGTCGGCATGACATCCATTATTGAAAGCAGCGCATCGCTGCTTCCAGTCCGTCCGCCAGGCAAATACGCGATAAACGGAACGCGTACGCCACCGTCCCACGGAGTCCATTTGCATCCCCGCAGCGGTCCGTTCCCGGGAACAGGTACCAGATACGATTCCTCGCGGACACTGAATCCGCGATGATACGGTGCTGTACTCAATCCGTTGTCCGATCCGTAAAGAATCAAGGTATTGGCCAACTGCCCGGACTTTTCAAGCTGAGCCAGAATGCGTCCGATACCGCAATCCATGCCGTAGATAGTGGAAAAATAGACATCCACGACATCCGATCCGCTTTTGATGTAGTCAATGTACTGTTGTGGCGGACGGGGTGTCGGACCATGCGGTTCATTATAGGCGACGTGCAGGAAAAACGGTTTCTTTTCCTGCTCAGCCCGCTGCACAAACGCAACTGCTTCGCTTGATATCTGATCGGCCAGCCATCCTTCAGCCAGCACGCTTGCACCATTTCGCTGCAGAATTTTTGACCCGTACTTTTCGGTATGCGCCCGATTGAACCCGAAAAAGTAATCGAACCCTCGATTGTTCGGATGCTGCCCGGCATCAATGCCTAAATGCCACTTGCCGACCATGCCGGTCATGTAGCCGGCCTGCTTAAAAAGGCGAACCGGGAACTCAACGCCCGCCGGAAATCCTGTGGCGGATTTTCCTTCCAAGTCATCGTTGCAGTAAACCCCATTGCGTTGCGGATAGCGGGAGGACAGCAGAGCGGCGCGCGAAGGCGCGCAGGTGGGTGCCGCAATGAACGAGGTGAAGCGCATTCCCTGTGCGGCGATCCGATCCATATTCGGCATGCACTTGCGGGCGGCCGCAAAGCAGACATCAATCGGAGCCTGCGTCGGTGTGCAGGTTTTAATCTGCTTAAGTTGATCCGCATTTTTAGCCCCCAACCTATCCGGATTGGCAAAATCCATAAACGAACCGAGTTCGCAATAACCCTGATCGTCGGAAAGAATCAGAAGGATGTTCGGCTTCTCCTCCGCCCAGCCTGCCGTCGCACAGACTGCGCCGGCTACAGCGACTGTATTCTTTACTCTACTGAACAACGGCATCATCTATTGTTCTCCCGATTTTATCGTCGCCAAAATTAATCGTCACCGTGCCCGGACGACGGCAGCAACGGAGCCCAGCCGGACTCCCATTGCTCAACCTTGCGCATCAACTCCTGCTGTCTTTCCGGCATCTGCAGCTGCCGGTCCGGATCTTCCTGATAATTCTCGACGATGTTGAACAGCTCGCTTTTCGGGCCGAGCTGCGCGTTGGTCAGCTTGATATCCCCGGAACGGATCGCCCGGCGCCCGGCGCGCCAGAAGTAGAGATCC
>JBILEA010000135.1:0-7209 GCA_044352355.1 Pontiellaceae bacterium
CCTGTTTTTTTACGGACCCGGAATCCCGCATAAAATCACGACCGCCCCTGACGCTCCGCTGCTGAAATATTTTGTCGACTTCACCGGATCCGCACTTTCCAGTCTCATCAAAAAAACAGAACTGGCGCACACCCCACTCTATGCGGCGAACATCCTGCGCATCCGCAGCCTCTTCGAAAATCTGCTTCAGACCGGAAACACCGAAAGCCGCCACCGGAACACGCTCTGTGTTTTGTTGCTCAAGCAACTCATTCTGACGATCGACGAAACCGCCTTGCCTCATCAGGAAGCGTTTTCTCCGGCCTGGCAGACCTATGTGCGTTGCAGACAGCACGTCGAACAAAACTTTCAAAACCTCAGTTATGTTGGGCAGATTGCGACGGAATGCCACCTCGATCAGGCCTACCTCTGCCGACTGTTCCATCGCTATGCAAATGAAACTCCATTGCAACTGCTGATCCGGCTGAAAATGGCCCGCGCCGCCGATCTGCTTTCCGGCGGACAACTGCTCATCAAACAGGTTGCCGATCTGTGCGGCTACCCCGACCCGTATCACTTCTCGCGCGTTTTTAAACGCGTCTACGGCATCCCGCCGGAAACATTCATTAAGACCGTGCGAAGGACGGAGGGATGAGGAGCTGCCTCGCAAGGCCTGGCAGGTTTTTATACAGCGCCGCTCTACTCCAGTCGGATTCTCAGCCGGATAAACCGGCTGGCCTCTGCTGACGGAACACTGTTTGTGACAACCATGAACACCGCGTCAACATCGCCTGAGGTCGCGTTCGGATTAAAGGAAACCCATTGTCCGGAAACCAGATCGGCGGTTGTTTCAAGCTGATAACGGATACCCCTCGTGCCGGCATCCCTGCGGCGGCGGTAGACATATTCAAAGCCACCTCCGCTGCGCCTCAAGACCGGACGGATGTCCGCCGGAAAACCGGACTCTCCGGGGTCGCCGCCCAACCCGTATTCAGCCAGATTAGACAAACCATCCTGATCCGGGTCTTCGTGATATCCATCGAAGGAGCCTACGGACGCATAAGCCCGCAGCCACGAAGCGTAATAGGCTGACGGATTAGTGCTTACGGCAAAGGTCATAATTTTACGCGAACTCATGCCGTTGCCGTCATCGGCCTGCACCTGAAAGAGGTAGTCTCCAAGGGCCTCTGCCGGAGGTGTGGCAATTAGTGAGCCGTCAGGGGTCACCGACAGCCAGTCGGGGCCGAAGATGAGTGAATAGACGATGGAGTCGCCATTGGCATCGGCTGCCTCACCCACTGGTTGAGCATAAAACTCTTCCGGCACGGCATTGGAATGTGATCCCGGTGAAGCGGAAAACACCGGCGCCACATTGTTTGTATCAATCAGATCGCCCCTCAGCCAGCCGGCTCCATACGTCGAAACGTAATAGACGTTGCTGTTCACCTGGTCGATAGCGATGTCGTTCACACGATCGGATTGCGGGTTTCCCCTGTTGATTTTGCTCCAGGTCGCACCGCCGTCCCGCGACAAATACGTTCCCGGATTTTGAATATCCGCCAGATTGGAGCCGTTCATTTGAACGAGAATCACATGGGGGTCGTAACGTGCGGTTTTAGTCATGCGAGCCCATGGAGTCTTGAAGATCTGAAGCCAATTCTGCCCGCCGTCCGCACTCATCCACACCCCGCCGTTTGTATATGCCGACAGAGGTGTGCCGCAGGAAAGGTACATTTTTCCGTCGGCGGAAAAGTGGAGATCGGAAACGCTGGAAACACCCGGCGGAGGCGTCGGGAAAGGCGCCCACGAAGCGGCGCGGTTGGTTGACAGGTAAAGACCTCCGCCGTCTCCGTACACACAGGCGTAGATCCTGGAACTGTCGTTCGGATCCAGCCGGATGCAAGGCACATCCAGCGAAGCCGGCAAACCGTTGGTCGCCCAGTTCCAGATAGACCCTCCGTCGGACGACTTGCGAACGCCCTTGGGAGCGGATGACAGGTTGCCGGTATAGCCGTGTCGCTTCGGGTCGTCCGGAATGCAGAAATACATATTGGCCGGATCGTCCGGATCAAGGGTCAGACAAAGCTGATGAATACCGTCGTTAAATGACTCCCCCTCCGGCCATTCAATTGCCGTACCGATATCCGTTAACGTTACCCCTCCGTTGGTGGAGCAGAGCAGCTTCCCGGCGAAAGCCTGGCGAAACTGGAGTGAATAAATGATATTCGTATCGGTCGGATGCAAAGCGACATCGGAACAGGAATATTCGGCCTCACCGAGCTGAATTCGCCGGGCGGCCTGTGCACCGGAGCGGACATTGCCACCGTCCGGAGTGGTGATCCAGAAATCATTTTCTCCCGAGGGAAGAAACAGCATGCCGGGCAACCGGGGGTCCTGCCGCAAACCGTGCCCGGGCAGATTGCTGTTGCCAGCGCCCACCCAGCTTTGCGCCCCCGGAGTCGCCTCAATTTCATCATTTTCAATCCAAGTGCTGCCTCCGTCGATTGAAACGCAGAGCACCTTGGCCCACTGAAAAAAGATCATTGATCCGTCGCAATTGAACTCCAGCGCCGGGCCTGATTTTCGCTCATACGAATCCTTTTGCTGCCACTTGGCTTGCCCGCGCAGCTCGATGTTCGGGTGCACCGGATTTCCCCGGCCCTCCCAATAGGTCTTATGGACTCCTTCCCATGCGGTGCCGTTGCGCAGCGCGGCGACCCAATGAGCGCCGCCGTTTGCGGTTTTCCAGAGCATTCCACCCCGCATCGGCCGCTCCCACTGATAATTGTTGCACAGAAAAATACTGTCCGGATCGGCCGGGTTCACCCGGACCGTACTAAAAGAATGCATCAGGTTGGTGGGATAAACCGTGTAAAGGGTTTGCGCATTGGTGATGCCGAACCACTCGTTCACGGCATCAAAATAGCTCATGCGGAACAGGTAATCCCCGGCGAGCGCAGAGACATCAATCCCCAGATCTCCGTTGATGCACTGCCAGCTCTCCCCTTCGTCTGTACTGCGGAAAACCCCGCCGCCGTCATTCGTCACCGTGCTGCCGGATGCTGCTGCCCACTTCACCAGATCCACCGCGTAAAGAGTCAACGTTCCGTTCGTTGGATTATAATGCGTATCAAACGAACGGATGATATCGTGATCCAGCCCTGTACCGGTTTTTGCGCTCCAGCTGGTTCCGCCGTCGGTCGATTTATACAATCCGTAGGTAGTCGCCGCGAAAACCATGTTGCTCTTGCCGGGGTGCACCAGAATGCGCGTGATCTGAGCATTTGTATTCAGGCTGACCGGCGTGATATCATTCCAGGAGTCTCCCCGGTCCGACGTCTTCCACACTTTCGCCACATGTCCCGCCGCAGCGCCCGCTCCATGAGGCTGATCCGCAGAGAACAGGATCTGTCCAGGATTGCTGATCGTCCCCGAGCCCGCATACCACACCCGGTCGTTCTGCGGATCAACCGTTATCGTATTCAGCATCGCACCGTTCCATACCGAGGTTGACGCCGCATGCACCTGCCAGGATGCGCCCCGGTTCGTCGTGCAATACAGAAATGCAGAGCCCTCTGCGGAGCAGAAACCGACATCCGGATCCTGTCGTGAAAAATCCGGAGAGGTCAGCTCGATCGGTCCGCGCTCGCGGAATTTAAACCCCATTCCCTCCCAGTCGAGCATGCTTTCATAGGTCGCACCGCGGTCGATCGAACGGTAGGCGTTGCCCATATTGGGCCCCAAAAAAAGCGTGTCCGGGTCGGTCGGATGACAGAAGATGCGGAAATTATTGCCTGACATGCCGGGGCCGAACTGCCGCCACACAACAGACGGATCGGACTCCACACGGGCGGTGCGCAGATTTTCAAACCAGGCATCCGACGCGTCTGCACCGGAAACCATTCCTGCCGCAAGCGCTGCGGCCAATAGCCATTGAACCGCCGTTTGCATAATTCCTTCTGTTTTACAGCAACCACGGGCGTGCGCACCGAGCGCCTTTATGTCATTCCGTAACTTTTTTCCGTTTCTCGACCGGAATGACCCCGGAAGTAACACCCGGCGCATCGTGCTCCCTTTCATGGAGATCGTATCCCGGAAGGATTTTCAGGAGTCGCTCGCGCTCATCCCGGTGCACCTCGGAAACCGCCCCCCACTCTTTTATCTCCTGGTAACTGATAAGATCTTCCGGGTTTCCGGCAACATCCCACCATTTATTTCTGCCGTCCTTCATCACATGTTTTCCGCGAATCAACTGACTGGGTCCCTGGTAGGAATAAATCCATTCCCGGTGCTCCGGCTTTCCGGTAAAAAGAAACGGCACAAGACTCTCTCCGTCGATTTCATAACCGGCCGGCAACTTCACACCGGCGAGATCGGCAACCGTTGGCAGAATATCAGACAGATTCACCAGAATGTCCTGCTCCCCATGCTTTGTCATGCCGGGCGCATAAATAACAAATGGAATATGGCATCCTTTCTGCCGATCCGGACTCATCTTGCCGTATTTGCTGGTTCCGTTGTCGGCGCAGAAAACAAACACCGTGTTGTTCGCGACTCCCAGCTCCTTGAATTTATTCAGATAGAGCCAGATCTGGTAATCGATATAATTGATCTGCGTGTGGATACCGGACTCCGTGACCGTTCCGTGTGTATCATACACGCCATTGTCGCCAGTCACATTTGGTGGCGTCCGCACATAACCGGATCCATTCCACGTCACAACCGGCGTTCCCGGCCATTTGCTGTCGCTCTGCGGATTAAACCAGTTGAAGCCATCGTGACCGAGATGGCTGGTATGATAGATAAAAAACGGTTTTCCGGCTTTCTTCTGCCTCTCCATGAACTCAAATGCGAACTCCAGCTCCACATCCGGGCCGTAGGTGTTCAATCCGTATGTCTTTTGCGCTTCCGGTGTATTCGGCCACCATTCAAACCGCCCGGGCGCAGAGGGATGATTCATCAAAAGAACCTGCGGAGCCCAGTACCAGCTCTGCTGAACATAGACATCGGCCGGCTTTCCGGTATCCCGATTGATCAGCTGCTTTCCCTCCGCTGTCTTCTGCTGCACCAGTTCAAAATCGGTATATGGATTCTTCGTTGAAGCAACTTCCCCGGGAGTGAAACACCCCTCATCAAACCCGAACCGCCGCAGATCCGACCCCTTCATCTGCGTCTTGCCGGCCCAGAAGGTTCCGTAACCGGCCTGCTGCGCCACATGGCCGATCAGGACCGGCGAACTTTCATACAGCGGCCATGGAACCTGCTTGCCTTCAGGATCCGAATAGACACCAATGTCACCATTGACCCACCACTTATGCCGATGCGCATACCGTCCGGTCATCATCATGGCGCGGCTGGGAGAGCAGACCGTCGCGGCCCAGGCGGTCTTGATCCAGCACCCTTCCGCAGCCAGTTTATCCAGCACCGGGGTCTTTGCACGAAAAGCCGGATCCGACGTATCCCCTGCTTTGGGAGGACTCCAGACCTTTGACCCGTACACCGGGATTTCCCGCGCACTGATATCGTCGGCGAAAAAAATGACAATATTCGGTTTTTCAAGCGCCGGTGAGACACCAGCGGCCAGCGCCGTTGCGGATGAGGCAAGCAGACTTGCTGTATGCAAAAATCGTGTTTTCATCATGCTTCTTTCATTTTGAACTGTTTTGGATTGCAACGTGCCCGACCTCACCGCCCCGCAAGCTTCTCATAAACTTATAAAAAACCGCCGCCGGCTAATCTGCCGCCTACCTTGCGAGCAGCGGCAGCAGAACCTCAAAATTATGTTTTGCCAGCTCGGCCGATCCGGAATCGGTAAAATGAACATTGTTCTTGATCTGCAAATCAGACAGACGAGGCAACGCCGCCGCATACAGATCGTTGACCAGGATTCCATGCTGTTTCATGATCTCTTTGGCCGCCTCGTTGTACGGCGTCAGATCAAGATAGCGGATCGACCCCGATGCCCCCTCCGGCACCGGTGTGGTTGTGACAAACACCAGTTTTGCGCCGGTGCGTTTGAGTTCATTGACGAACAGTTCCAGATTCCGGGCATACTCCTCCACGGTGAACTGGATATGTGCGCCAGGCTTGCCGGGCTCGCTGTTGCGGTTCTGTTCATCCACAAACTTGACGGCATGCAGGCCCCAGTTGAACTGAATGATATCCCAGCCCCGCTCGCCGCCCTTTTCGATATACTGATCGACAATCTTTTTCCAGTCAGGGTTGCGGTCATTATAGGTCGTCCCGCCGGAAAACACCGTAGCCTGGCCGGAAAGCAATTCACGGGTTGTGCTGAAATAGCCGCCGGCAATAGAATCTCCGACGATCAGGATGCGCGGACGGTTCGGATCCACCCCTTCATTCAACGCTTCCAATACACCGTTTACGATTTGCTCGGCCATCAGCTGAACGCCCAGCCCGGTCGGCAGATTCGAATTCATCTGCACCATCTCGGCCAGCCGGGTCTGCGTATAATCGCCGAGATCATTCAGCCGGATTCCCTCCGCCTTAAGCGTCTTCTTGAAAAGCTTCGCATATTGGGAATCTTCTTTCCGGCTGATTCCGGGCATGGAACCGCGGACCGGTGTCAAAGATGCGCCGACCAGACAGGCCCCGGTTTTCTGCAGCTCAGCAATCAGCCCGGTGAGATTCGCCCTTCCGTTCTGTGCCATCAGGGGACGAGTACAGGAAAAATGAACTGCATCCCAGCGGGAGGTATTCACCTGATCCCTGAAAAAGGCGGACCAGTCGGAATTGACGCTTTCCGGCAGCCTGATAAAAGAGCAGTTCGCCTTTCCCTCCATCAGCCGCACCACCGCCGGCTGACAGGCGAAGAGAACCTCATCCCCCAGCAGCAGAACCTTTTTTTCGCCGCCGTCCGCTGCGAACAGCGAGGAAAAAAAACTCATAACTCCCCAGAAAGTCATACATCGCAAAAAAAAGTTCATCTCGCACTCCTTGCAAAACCTCAATGCACAATAAACAGACGCAAAACCTGATCGGCTTCAGGAACCTGTGTAGACTCGACCTCAATTCTCCGTTACCGCCCGACTGCGTTTGACTGGGTGTCAGGCCAGAAAAACGGGAACAGACATTGCAAACTGTTTCATTCCAAACACCTCTCCTTCAACCGACAATCAGTGTAAATTCGGGGGAAACACGAATGAAATCGACCGTCACGCCGCTGACCCCGGAGCCATTTCCATCAAACGTCTGAGCGGCGAAATAAGG
>JBILEA010000136.1:0-7189 GCA_044352355.1 Pontiellaceae bacterium
CCGATGTCGGAATAGCCCATATCATCGGCCAGGATGACCAGGATATTCGGCTTCGGCTTTGCTTCGTCCGCCCCGCAAAATACGGGGGGCGCGGCCAGACTCATCAAAGCGGCCCATTTTTTAAGTATATTGTTCATTTTTTATCTGCCTCTCTGTTTGGTTGACCATTATATGCTAGCTCGCTTCCAGCACCACGATATCCACCAACGGGGTGCGCATCGCATCGGGAACCGTGATGGAAAATCCGCTGGGCTCTGGCATCACCGGCAGGACTTCACCCGTGCGCAGCAGACGGGCCGAGGCCGGTACGGGCTCGGAGGCGTCCACTTTGATTGCGCCCGGCATCCCGGGCAGCAGGTGGAGGTAGCGGCGATTGCCGCGCACGGTCATGGGCACATTGGCCGGCTCGGGATCGGGAGCGCCCTCAGTCCCGATGACGGCTTCCTGCGAATGCTTCATCCACTGCGCAACTTCGGCAAGGCGATCGTAGGCCTCCTGCGGAAAATCCCCATCCGGACCGGGCCCGATGTTCGGCAGGAAGTTGGCGCCCCAGCCGCGCAGTTTGCTCAGGCATTTAAGCAACCAGGCGGCCGATTTGAATCTTTCGGTGTCGAGATAGCCCCAGATATCGACGAAGCCCCCGTCGGGATCCATGTCGGGAAGCTCGGTCGGGATATCCGAGAGCTGCCAGCAGTGAACTGTCTCAAACCATCGGCTCTGGGGGCGCACCTTGGGCAGAAAACATTCGGTATCGTTGTAGTCGCCGATACAGCTGCGGTTGTTGATCACCAGATGCGGCTGAAGAGCACGCGCCTTGTCCCGCAGCTCGTTGTCCATGGCACCGCCGTCGAACCAGAGCAGATCGATCCGCCCGTAGCGCGTGAGCAGCTCCATCGTCCGTCCGTGAAAGTTTTCCCGGGCCTTCCGCCCCAGCTCCACCGGCTTCTCCGGCAGCACCACCGGTTCATGCTTCATGCCGAGAACGATCTCCGCTTTCGGGTCGCCATGGATCGTGTTGTCCGCGCAAAAGTTGAAGTTCCGATACTCGCGGTCCACATACCAGTCGGGCGGACAGACGTAGAGCCCGACCTTGAGACCATGCTTCCGGCAGGCCTCGATATACGGCCCGACCAGGTCGCGTCCGCCGAGGTGCGTATGCACCCCGATCTCACTGTATTCCGAAGGCCACATCGTGTAGCCGTCGCAGTGGACGCAGACAAAGACGGCGTATTGGAACCCGGCGGCCTTTGCGGCCCGCATCCATTTGTCCGGATCGTAGTTCTTCGGATCAAAGCGCTCAGCCAGCTTCCAGTATTCTTCGGGGGTTACCTTGTTGCCCGGCGCACCGGCGGCATCCCAGGTCGTATTGGCAATCATCGCCCACGACAGGTCGAGTTTGCCATGGACCGAGGCGATGCCCCAGGTGATGAACAGGCCCAACCCGGCTTCGGGAAACCACTGCGCCTCCGGATGATCCGTAGGCACGGCGACATTTTTCATATTCAGCGCCAAGGCCGCATGCTGCGCTTCGGCTGCTGTGAGGATTTCTTTATTCTCTGTTGTCATTGATTGGAATTCCTGTTGGTCAAGGTTTCAGCGCCGGGATAAGTCTCTCGCCCGTGGAGGGAAGCTGCAGCGCGGATTCTCCAACGAGCAAACCATGCTGAGCAAGAAAGCGTTCCGCCGCCGCCACGGTGACGGTTTTCCACGGCTCCCGATTAAAAAAGGCATGTTGCTGATCGGGAGCAAGCCATAATTCCGTGGTCGTGTTCCCGAGATCAAGCAGGTGCTGCTGGAAGAGATCCCAGCCGTCTTTCCACTTATCCCCGGTGCCAAACATGACGAGAGCCGGAGCGAATTCCGGACCGGCGTGCTTGATCGCGTTCACCTCGGGATCGTTGCGGTCGGGCCAGGCAGTTGTTCCCGCGGGATCGAGGGCGGGATTGAAGAGAAGATAAGCGACCACGCTCGTGTCGATGTCCAGGGGGTCCTGCGGATCGTTCAGCCCGGGATTGGTGGTGGCGAGGATCGCAATGTGGCCGCCCGCGGAACCGCCGCCCGTTATGATCTTTCGCGGATCAATGCCAAATTCATCTGCGTTTTTCTTGAACCAGCGGATCGCGCTCTTCGCATCGGTAATGCAGATTCGCTTGAAGGATTCCCCGTCGGGCAGCTTCGCATCCTCCTCGCGGCGCAGCATCCGGTAATTGGCCGTCGCCGCGACGAGCCCTCGGCTTGCCAGATACTGGCAGGCAGCGCGGAACGATGCGAGGTGGCCACCGCGCCATGCGCCGCCATGGAAAAGAATCACGCCGGGAACCTTGTTCCGGACCGGGTCATGATCGGGTGGAAAGAAAATCTCCATCTCCATATGCTCCGGCTGCCCCTCAGCCTCCTTATAGGTGAATTTCTTTCCGGGTTTTTCGGGCAGAGCGTCAGCCGCAGATACGACTTCGACGACTCCGGTCAAAACCAAGGCCAACACTGCTGCAATTTTAATCCATTTCTTCATCGCTCTGTCGCTTTGTTTTGATCGCTGCTCCCACGGCTTATAATTGCTCTTCCGTTTCATCGTTCCGTCTCGTTACTTATTTTGTTCGTCGTTTCTTTCGCTGCCCCACCAGGGGCCCCAGCCTTTTCTCGGCGCTGGCTCCCACTGCGGATCCAGCATTTCGCGCCCGATTTGTTCAGACACCTGCTTGCGCTCCGGGTAAGTTGATTCCCAAAGGGCCGCAGTCTTCTGCGGATTCCAAAAGGGATTGGGCGAGGGAACCCGGGCCTGGGTCTCCATCAGCCGCTCGAAGAGCCTGTCACGAAGCTCCGCGGCCTTGGCTTTTTCCACCTGCACCAGGTTGTTTCGCTCTCCGATATCCTTGGAGAGGTCGAACAGCTCCTCGCTGTCGTCGTTCCACGAGTAGACCAGCTTCCAGTTACCGGACCGCACCCATGAAGAAGGCCGCCAGCTATAAGCACCATGGTTATGCGGATAATGCCAGAACAGTGCCCGCTCCGGATTCCCCGAGCCTCCTTTAAGCAAAGGCAACAGACTGACCCCGTCGGCATGCTGGGCAGGCTTGAGCGGTGCCCCCGCCAGCTCAAGGAACGTGGGATAGAAATCGACACCGGATACGGGCGCGGCGCAGGTGCTGCCGGGTTGGGTGATTCCGGGCGCGCAGACAACAAACGGCACCCTCACGCCACCTTCATAGTGCTGGCCCTTGCCGCCGCGGAACGGCAGGACGGACGTGGAGGGGTATTTGCTGGAAATCGACACCCCGCCGTTGTCCGAGGTGAAGACCACCACGGTGTTTTTGTCCAGGCCGAGCTCCTTGAGTTTGGCCAGCACGATCCCCACCGCGTCGTCCATGTGCTCGATCAACCCGGCATAAACCGGATCATCCTGGATCTGGCGACTGATGAAGCCTTCATCGGAAATATGCCGCTCCCGCTCCAGCGTCCCCATCTTCTCCGCCTTGGCACGGTATTTCTCCCATTTTTCCCGGCTGCACTGGATCGGGGTATGGGGAGCGTAGAGGGAGAGAAAGGCGAAAAACCGCTTGTCCTTGTTTTTTTCGATAAACTTCGAGGTCTCCTCGGCCAGCCGAATATCCAGCATCTCGCCGTCCGGACCGTCCTCCAGTGCGGGATTTTTATAGGGGGAAAAAAAGTTGCCCGGACTCCCGGCGCCATGCCCGCCCTTGTTGATGTCAAACCCATGCTTCTCGGGCCGGTCTTCCAGCCTGAATCCTAGATGCCACTTGCCGGCGAAAAAAGTCGCGTAACCCGCCTCCTTGAGCGCTTCGGCGATCGTGGTGTGATCATGGCTCAGTTCCTGCGGGAACTGCGGCGCTAGCATCGCGTGGTTTTCCATCTTCTCCCGTGTGCTCAACGCCGGGACCTGCCACCCGCCCTCCGGATTGCGTCTCCATTCGTGCCACGCGGCGTTATCCAGGTCTGTCGGAACACTCCACCATTCCCATCCCGTCCGACTCCCGATCCAGTCGGTGATGCCGTGCCGGTCGGGCGATCGGCCTGTCATGATACTGGCTCGCGAGGGGGTGCAGACCGCACCGGCCGCGTAGCCGTCGGTGAAAAGCATCCCGTTTCTGGCGATGCTGTCGATATGCGGTGTCTCGTAAAACGTGCTGCCGGTAATCCCCAGATCCTTGATCCCCAGATCGTCGGCAATGATGAAGAGAATATTGTACCCCGCATCCTTTCTATTATCCGCGCCTTCGGAGGCTGCGAATCCCAGGCCCGTCATGCCCAGAAATGCTCCAGCCAATGCCAGTCGCTTGGTGTCGTTATTTTTCATTTTCATCGTTTCTCCTTTTAGTTTATTTTTTAAAAATCCACAGCGTTTATGGCTGCCTTGACATCAGCGGCAGAACGTCCTTCCAGTCCCCAGTTACTTCCGCTTCCTGATTTTTCCACTCGGGAACGCCCCGAAGGAATTTGATTGGAATGGTTGGTATCCACTCTGGATCTCCGCGGGTTTCGCGCAACAGTTCGGTGCAGCGGGCGCGCATCGCAGCAAGCTGCGGCGCATGCTCCGGGTCCGTGGCGAGGTTTTTCTGCTCGAGCGGGTCGGCGGCGAGGTTAAAGAGCTCCTCATAGTCCGGCGTTTCGCCGTTGAGACCTAGGTTCAGCAGTTTGCGATAGTCGGAGGACAAGCTTTTGCTTTTGATAGGGTTCGGCCAGTAGCGGATGTACTTCCACTCGGCGTTGCGGACACTTTGGATGAGCGGATAATCCTGAAGCAAAATCAGGCTCTCAGCGAAAAAGTCCCGCCTCCATTCGATCTGCTGGCCGTGCAGGAACGGACTCAGGCTACGGCCTTGCATGGAGTCGGGTGCCGCGATACCGCAGAGGTCGAGAAGGGTGGGCGCGACATCCTGCGACACGACCAGTTCCTCGACGCGGCGTCCGCGCTGGTCCGCGGGAAGACGCGGATCGTAAATGATCAGTGGCACGCGGATAGAGGGCTCATAAAGCAGACATTTGCCGCCATAACCATGCTCGCCGTGCAGATGCCCGTTGTCGGAGCTATAAACAATAATGGTATTATCGGCCTGACCGAGGCGCTGGAGCTGCTCCTGAATCTGACCGACCACGCGGTCGATACCGGTCATCGTCTGGCAGATGCGCACGCTTTGTTCATGCATCGTCTCCGGCGTGGCAATATAATTATATCCGCGGGACTGGTCATAGAGCGGAATCTTGGGCTCCTGCACATCCGCCTTGGCGATATAGCCGGGAGGCAGGGGCATCTGGGACTGCACATCGCGATAGGCGGTGCGGTAGAGTTCGTCGTCCTCGGGCCGCTGCCTCATGGAAAGCGTGCCGGCCATATGCGGCACATTGAAGCAGACGTAGAGGAAAAACGGTTTGTCCTTGGGGCGCTCGCGGAGGAAAACATGGGCCAGATCGCCCGCGCCTTCGACAAAACGCGGGTTGGCTTCCAGGAAATTGGTCGCGCCTTCGCCGAGGATCTCCGGCTGGGTGTCGGCTGCGGCGTTGCGAAAGATGGCCTGCCCGCCTTTCGGGTAGAAACTCAGATGTCCCTGGCGGTTGCCATAGTAGTAATCGAAATCCCAACTTCGCAGGCCGGGCGTGTGGTTCTTCCCGATATAGGCAGTAAAATAACCGTTCTGCTTGAGCACCATCGGAAAGGTCTTGGCCCACTGCTCGCGTGAAAGCCCGCTGCCGCTGTTCCAGCCGACCGTGTGCCGGCGCTCCCATTGCCCCGTAAGCAGACTGGTGCGGTTCGGCAGACACGAGGCGGACGAGCAAAACGAGTTATCGAAGAGCGCTCCCTCGCCGGCCAGACGGTCGATGTTCGGCGTCTTCATCAGGGGATGCCCCGTACAGCCAAGCTCATCCATTCGCTGATCATCGGCGAGGATAAAAACGATGTTGGGTTTTTGCTTGATTGCCCCAGCCGCGGGAAGCGCGGCCAGCGGGGCGAGCAAAACCGCCGTCATCAATTTAATTCGATTTTTTATCGCTCTGTCTCCTTACTTTTCTGACCCCTTCGATCCATTTCAAAATCAACGCATGGCCGTTGATTCTTCGATCATCCTGCTCCGATGCGGCCGACTCGCCGAATACGCGATCCATACGCCCGGTGAGGGGGAATGGCTCCCTCAGCGATGAGGGAGCCCTATCCCGATCGGCATTTCAGTCCTATTTGGCATCCGGCTTGAGCAGGTATTCTTTTCCCTTCTCTGTCGGAAATTCAATCAGACCGGCCGCTACCCTCTTGGTCGCAACCCTTTTGCCGCCTTGCATGACCGTCAGGGGCACCGCCGAACGAAGCCGGCACAGTTTGCCTTTCTCTGAACGAATGACAGCTTGAGACAGCTTTCCATCTGCCCAGTCCATATCAAGTTCGAATGCACCACGTGCACGGATGCCTTTCACTTGTCCGTTCGGCCAGGTATCCGGAAGCGCGGGCAGAAGATGGATTTCCCCCATATGGGATTGCATGAGCATTTCGCATATGCCAGCCGCATACCCGGAGTTGCCATCGAGGCAGTTAATATGGGTCAGGTTGTTGGCAAAAGATCTTTTGAGGTGCGTGTTGAGTATCTTGTACGCACGGGTGCCGTCATGCAGACGAGCCCAGATGCTGACTTTCCAAGCATAGGGGAACCCTTCATCATAACCGCCGCGCCATGCGCCTTCACCTCCATCGCCGCGGGCGCTCACGGAGACTTTGGCAGCTTCGGCAAGTTTCGGCGTTGCGAAAGGCGAAATCTGCCGACCGGGCATGACGGCGATCAAGTGTGAGAGGCACCGGTGTGTGTCGTTGGGGTCGTCCCGGTCAACCATCCACTCCTGAAGCTGACCCCATTTGCCGATCTTCGGCCCCAGCAGTTTCCCCTTCATGAACGCAACCTTCTCTCGATACTCCTTGTCCACCCCGAGTGCCGAGGCTCCTTCGATGTAGTTGTTAAAGACATCCCAGGCAAGTTGCTGGTCAAACGAAACCCCATCCTCCTTCTCAGGAGGATGCTCGGGAGAATACCCGTCGGGAGAGACCAGCGTTCCATCTGGATACTCTTTCAAAAGATCTTCCCAAAATTCGCACAATTCCTTCATGACCGGGTAGGCTCGTGTGCGAAGATAGTCCTCGTCCAAGGTAAAGGCGTAATGGTCCCACAGATTCTGGGCGAGCCATGATGAT
>JBILEA010000137.1:0-7124 GCA_044352355.1 Pontiellaceae bacterium
TGTGCCGGGATGACGATAGAAAGTTTCACAATGGGCGGTTCGGGGTCCGGATCTCGGGTTTAGAAGTCTGTTCGAACAGTTCGAGCGTGGTGTGGGCCTGTCCAAAGTGTGGAATTTCACCGGTTTTTTTATACCCGGTTTCTAAAATAGTTCGCAGGGTTTTCCAATCATCGGAAGGAATTTCTGTAATTTCCGGCGAACGAATGGTTAATCCATAGCCGCTAAAGGCCGCAACCGGCGCGCGGGCTTGTTCTAGTATTTCAAGCAACAACTCTTGATTAAGTAAATTTAGCTTTTCGGCCTGTTCGCGCGGCATATCCGGATAGTAGCAGAATGGACCCATTTCCATACCGTGCGGTACGCGGGCCCGTGCCTCGATCGCCAGATAGGTGTCTTGTGTCAAAAGCAAGCTGTCTGTGCCAAGCTGTTTTCGAATTTCAGCCCCTGTCTTTTGTAAAACAGCCAGATCCGGGGTTTCTTTAAACTTCCACCAGATGCGGTCACGGCCGCGGAGCATCCATTCCTGATTGATCGGTGAAGAAAAGGATGCGGCCGTGCAGATTAACAACAGAAGCAGAACGACGCGGAGCAGATGTTTTTCCGGGCAGCGCGGAACCAGCGTCGCGGAGAGCGCGGCAACCAGGACGGGATAAACGATAACCTGATAATCGTCGTATGGGAAAGGGGCTAAAAAATGCACCAGGGTAATCAGCGAACCTGAAAGCCAGAGCAGTGAAATAAAGCTGATTGAAAAGGGGGTTCGTTCTTCATTGGCTTGTCGAAGCAATTCCATCAGGCGCGGGCGACTATCGAGAGACATTTCCTCAAAGCCGTATTCGCGAACTTGCCGTTGATATCGACGGAGAAAAAAGGCCATCAGAACACAGGCGGTAAAAACAAAGTAGGCCTGAACAAAGCGGGATATAAAACCGGCCTTTAAAGCGATCAGCTGCATTAAACTTCCGGGAGCCCGTCCTGCGTGATAGCCGAACAGTGCAAATTGCGTATTTTCCGGGGTGAGCAGAAAGAAGGTGCCTAACCCGACCAGCAGAATAAAGCTGCCCCCCAGTCCGAAGGCGATCCAAGAAAGAGGAGAAACTTTCTTGCGGTTCCAGAGTAACCAAAGGCCTGCGGCCGGCAGTACAATTCCGGCCGAAAGACGTGTACAAGCGGCCAATGCTAGTAAAAATCCGCCCCAGAAAGCGGCGGTTGCACCGCGCCGGCTGTTGGTGTAGCTGAGTGCAACAAATCCAGCGGTCAGAAAAAAAGCACACAGTGCGTAGGTTTTCACGATCACGGTGAAATAGCTCTGATAAACATTCACCCCCGTTAAAATAAAGGCGCACAGCGCTACCGCTCTCCAATGTTTGGAAACGGAACGTGCCGCAAGCCATGCTGCGCAGCCGGTCGCGGCCAGACCGAACAAGGCGGTGATCAAGCGGCCGCCTTCGATGCCGAATTTTTCGATCAGAGGGAAAAACACTCCGTAAATGTATGGAAGGACCGGCCCCTGCGTGAACATAAAGTCGCGATAGAGCAATCGGCCTTCGGTAATCTGCTTCGCGGCATACAGATACCACCCCTCATCTTGATTTAAATTGCCCAGGAAAAGATTGGCTGTTCCCAGCAAGATGCTTAGGCCAATGGCTATAACGGTAATAGAAACCCAGGTTGCTCGTTTCATAATGAAACGCATATTGCCTTGTCTTTATTGGTTTTCCGAATCTTTTTTATCATCTTTAGCGGGTTTAGCGGGTTTCCAATGGTTGGATCCGGCCCTTTTCAAGGATCGTAAGATACGCGCGGCGCACGGTGCATAGAGGATTGCATTTAAACCGGGTTCTCCGGCATGATCTCGCATCTTGAATCCTGGACCCCGATCGGAAGTTTTAAGCATGAGCACCAAAGTTATAGCACTCGCAAATCAAAAGGGTGGCGTTGGAAAAACGACGACGGCCGTCAATCTGGCCGCCAGTCTGGCCGAACGCCGTAAAAATATACTGCTGGTTGATCTTGATCCCCAGGCCAACGCGACGAGTAGCGCTGGACTTGAAAAAGAGGACGGAGCGAGCATTTATTCCGCGCTACTTGGTGAGGTGGACGTTCGTACACTAATTAAACCTACGGCGACCAAACGACTGCACGTGATTCCATCGGAACTCGATCTCGCCGGGTGTGAAGTGGCCATCGCCCGCATGGATAACTATCTGCATTGTCTTAAAAATGCGCTACGACCGATTGTGGAGCAGGACGAGTATGATTTTATTCTGCTCGATTGCCCGCCGTCGCTTGGCATTCTTTTCATGAACGCGCTCTACACGGCCGACTCGATCGTCATTCCGATTCAGGCCGAATATCTGGCGCTCGAAGGACTGAGCGTCATGCTGCGTATCATCGAGCAGGTGCGTGTTGCAGGCAATCCCAACCTGCAAATTGAAGGAATTGTGCTGACGATGTACGATCCGCGCACCAATCTGGCTCAGCAAGTAGCCGCAGAAGTCCATAAACATTTCGGTGACCGTCTATTTAAAACGTTCATTCCGCGCAACATACGACTTAGCGAAGCGCCCAGTCACGGCCAGCCGATCACCGAATATGATTCCGCATCCAAAGGCGCCAACGCCTATCGGTTGCTGGCAAGAGAGTTTCTCGGACGGCAAGGCGCAGGCAGCGCGACGGCTCCGGAAGCTTCATCCATTTATTCCGTGCCGGATGAGTCTGTTGAGCCCTTTGAGCAACCTGCTGTAGAAAATAACTTGGCAGATACACCTGAAGACACTACCGTGTAAAACCTTTTTCAGCGGAGGGGTGTCAGAGTGGTTTAATGAGCACGCTTGGAAAGCGTGTGTACCCCTTAAAGGTACCGGGGGTTCGAATCCCCCCCCCTCCGCCAATTTTCGCTGCGCGAAAATTGATTTGGGAAGATGAGAACCCCGGGTTCGAGCCGCGGCCGCAGGCCAATCCGAATTGCTTCTACACCGGATTTACATAGGCCCTCCGGAATCGGCTGGAATACCACAATGCGGGAGCTGTCGCTGCGACCAAACTGTATAAGCCGTGAACGATCAAATCGTATGTTTCTTTCTCCAACGAGCAATCCGCCAGCGCTTTTGAGCGTTAACGGGATACCCATTCTAATTGATTGGTGTTTTTTTTCGCTGGGCTTCCCACCATTCAAGTTCCGCCGTATGGCGTCCGGCGGTACGGGCGGAGAATTTGAAGTAGAGGAAGGCGTCGAGAAAGCTGCGGTGACGCAGCATCCGTTTGGCATTTTGGGGTGTGGTTTTTAAAAAACGCGGCTGCCCCATCATGATTTCAGCAATGTGGTGGGTGATGGCCTTTGGAATGCGAATGCGGTCAAGCTGGCGAATGTGGCGATGAGTTGCTTCCTGCAAGGCTTCGGCGTGTGCCAAGCCCTCGTTCGTGGCAATCTGCGCGGCAACCCATTCGTGATATTCACCAAAGATAAGAGCAAAGAGCAGTGCGGGGTCAACGCTAAATCCGGCGGCGCGCCAGCGGTCGATCTGTGCAAAGCTTTTATTAAGCCAGTGGGTTTTACTTTCGCCGTCGGGCGCTTTCAGCCAGGCACCGAGTTCGGGAAAAAGGTGTTCGAAGACGTTGAGTTCGCAGCAAAGCGTGAAGACCCGTTCGGCTTTTCCGCAACTGAGCAGTTTTTGAATTTCTTCATACAGCCGCGAGGAAGAAGTGCCTTCAAGTTTTTCCGCATGACGGCAGATCGCTTCGCGAGCCGTTGGTTCAATTTCAAAGTCGAGCGCGGCGGAAAAACGGATGGCGCGAAGAATACGCACCGGATCTTCGGTGAAGCGCTGTTCAGGATCGCCTATGACTCGCAGAACGCGGTCGGCCAGGTCGCGTCGTCCGTTGACGTAGTCGATGATGGAAAAGTCGTTTATGTTATAGAAAAGGGCGTTGACGGTGAAATCGCGGCGCAGAGCATCTTCCTCAGGGGTTCCGAAGAGGTTGTCGCGCAAAACAAGGCCGTCTTTAGCTAAGAAGGTATTATGATCGCTTTGGACTTCGTCGTCCGGCGGAGTAGGCGCCCGAAAGGTGGAGACCTCAATGGTTTCCTCGTGGAAGTAAACATGGGCCAACCGGAACCGGCGACCGATGAGCCGGCAGTTGCGGAAAACCCGCCGCACTTCTTCTGGGGTGGCATTGGTGGCGACATCAAAATCTTTTGGATTGCGCCCAAGCAGGAGGTCGCGCACGCCGCCGCCAGCCAGATAGGCCAGGTAGCCGGAATCTTTGAGGCCGTAGAGAACTTTCAGTGCAGAGGCACTAATTTGTTTTCGACTAATCGGGTGATCCGGGCGGGCTATAATTTGAGGTTCCATATAGAAAAATCCTAACGGTAAGACCTCTGGCCCTCAAAAGAAGCCCAACGTATGATCGGTCTCAACGGCTGAGCGTGGATGGAATGGTTATCGGGGGATTCAGTTTTCGTCATAGCGGGCGTAAAGGTACAAGCGCGGATGCGCAGACGAAAGGCTTTTTTCTTCTGAAAAGGGGTAATTTTTGAATTAGGCTCAGATCGGCTCGCCCACTTGTTCCTGAATCCAGCGGAGAATAACGCTAACAACATAAGAAACGTCTTTTTCTGTGAGCTCAATACCAATTTTGATACCGTGGAATTTTTCAAGCTTGATTCGATCGCTGGTGCCGGTGGCGTGCTGGGCGATGAATACAGGGTGTCCCTTGAGCGGGGTCTGGCGTCCATCGTTTTTCGGGTCAGCCGGTGCTAGCCGTTTTTTGACAAAATCGGTCGCGTGAAGCTTAAGAATATCGATGCCTCGCGACAACACGTACTCCTTCTCAGGCTCACCCATGGCGGGGGAGACAATCTGTTTTGAGCGGGAAAGTTTCGATTTAAGCACTTTCCACTGTTTGTCATCTATATTCTGCACGTCGCACACCGCTTCTTTCCTTATAAAATCAGCTCCAGCTCAGGCCAAAGTATAGGACGCAGAAGCGCAACTGGCAAGGGGAGAAAAAAATTCATTTTTTGAAACCGTTGACTTTGCAAAAAGTTCCTGTTTAATACGCGCTCCATTTTATGGAAAAGCGCTCGTGGTGAAATTGGTAGACACGCAAGATTCAGGTTCTTGTGCCGAGAGGTGTGGAGGTTCGAGTCCTCTCGAGCGCACCAGTAATAAAAAAAAGCGTTTCCGTGAGGAAACGCTTTTTGGTTTGAAAGAAAAGCCCGCGCTATTTAACGCTGGCAGGCATTTTTTCCGCATCCAGATCGGTTTTTTTGAATTCGATATTGGCTTTTGCTTTAAGTTCTTCGATATAAGCCAGCAAAGCTTCCTGCTTTTTCTTTCCGGTTAGATAGTCTTGGAGCTGATCTTTTACGTCAGCCAGCGAACGGACACCTGCTTGTTCGTGTTTGGTGGTTTTGATGAGATGGTAGCCGAACTGTGTTTCAACCACATCGCCGATTTTCCCGATTTCTTGAGAAAACGCAGCTGTTTCGAACTCCGGAACCATCTGTCCGCGAGCAAAGGCGCCGAGCGATCCTCCCTGTTTTTTGCTGGGGCAGTCTGATTTTTCGGCAGCAATGGCTGCGAAATCGCCGCCCGCAAGAATGTCCGCGCGGATTTTTTCAATATCTTTTTTCTTCTGGTCTTTGGTGGCGTCCGTGTCCTCAGGAGTAAAAGCTAACAAAATATGGCTGGCGGCTACGGATTCAGGGCTTTTAAACGAGTCAGCATTTTCCTGATAGAAGGTAGCAATTTCGGTGGCGCTAGCGGCTTCAATAGTGGCCGTTTTTTCATCGACCAGTTTACGAACCAGCATTTGCTTGCGCAGATCTTCTTTCCATTCGCCATATTCGATTTTATTTTCGACCAGCGCTTCTTTAAGTGTTTTGCCTTCTGGGGCGTTGGCTTCGATGAGCGCAATTTCCTTATCCAGGTCGGCATCACTGACAGCCAAGCTTGATTTGGCGGCCGCTTGGGTGAGCAGGATGTTAGCGACCAAGGTGTCGGTTACGTTTTGGTAAATTTGTCCGTACATCTGGGAAAGCTGTTGCGGAGGAACCCGTTTGCTCATTTGCATCAGGTTCATTTGTACGCCCTGCATAATTTCGCCATGAGTGATTTTTTCACCCTCAACGGTTGCAACGATGTCATCGGCGGAAAGCGCCAGCGGATTAGGTTGTAGCGGTTGTTCAAACAGGTCTGGGGTCTGCGCAGCTAAATCAATGGTTTCAACGGCCGGGGCTTTTTCGGTCGTTTTTTCTGGCGTGGCTTGAGGCGTTTCTTTTGAGCAGGCGGTGAAAAATGTTAATGCGGTGGCAACGGCGACAAAGCCGGCGACGTTTGTTTTCTTGACGAGTGTGGTCATGTTCAGAATTCTCCTTGTCTGGTTGTTAATCCCCTTGGCCGCGCAACCTACAATGAGCGGCAAGGGCGGAATATATATAGTTAAAGCGATTTGTGTCAATTCATTCGCTTCGAAATTGCAGGCAGGGGAAACAGATTATGGGCGCAAGAAGCGGGATGTTTAAATGCCAACAATGCGGCACCTGTTGCCGCTGGTCGGGGCATGTGCTGCTAACGGAGGACGATATCGCCGGGCTGGCTCTTCACGCCGGGCTCACGGAAGATCAGTTTATTGCGTGTTACACGGTGCTGGCCGCCAATCGCAGTCAGTTGAGTTTAGCCGATGGGCCGGATGGCAGTTGCGTGCTGCTTAAGGACGGGTTTTGCACGCTTTATGAAGCCCGCCCGGCGCAGTGCCGTGATTTTCCGCACGGCTGGCGCGTGGCCGAAGGCTGCCCGGCGCTCGCGGCTCTAAATAAAACCAACGCAGTTTAAGCGTTGAATACGCGTCCTGTTTTCAAGATAATCACCAGCCTGAACTTATTTAAAAGGAGATCCATCGCATGTCAGTAATCGAAGCTAATGATATTTTGAACATTCTGCCGCATCGCTATCCCTTTATGCTGGTCGATCGTATTCTTGAGATCGAAATCGGAAAACGGATCGTCGGTATAAAAAACCTGACCTTCAATGAACCGTTCTTTCAGGGGCACTTCCCTGGTCGGCCCGTGATGCCGGGCGTTTTGCAGATGGAAGCAATGGCCCAGGTCGCTGGCATTC
>JBILEA010000138.1:0-7085 GCA_044352355.1 Pontiellaceae bacterium
ACAGAAGCCACTGGCGACCATGCCGCTGACAATAGCTTCTGCCATGTTACCAGCGCCTACAAATATCACTTTTGATTCCATAATCATGAGAGATCCTCCATTACTCCATCACGTTCGTCCGCCAAAGATATCTGTACCAATACGAACGAAAGTGCTCCCTTCTTCAATCGCTATTTCAAAATCGTGCGACATGCCCATGGAAAGCTCCGGAAGCGGCGTGCCGGTTTCCTGCTGGAGCCGGTCACGGAGTTTCCGGAGATTGGAAAAGTGGATGCGGGCTTTTTCAGGATCCGGCGTGAACGGGGGAATCGTCATCAGGCCGTGCACTTCAACCTTTGAGCATTGATTAGCCACGTTGATCAGCGCAACGGCTTCTTCCGGGGTGCAGCCTTCTTTGGAACCTTCGCCCGACACGTTGACCTGAATCAGCACCGGAAGCGGTACTGCCGCGTATTCATCAAGCAGGCGCATCAGTTTCTCTGAATCCACGGAATGGATCATACGGAATAGTCCGGAAGCGGCGATGCGCGCTTTGTTGCTTTGTAAATGACCAATTAAATGCCACTGCAAATTCCCCGGACAGAGCGGTATTTTATTCTGCGCTTCCTGCACCCGGTTTTCACCAAAAAGGATCTGCCCCGCCACAACGGCTTCCAGAATGGCTTCAACGGGTTTAGTTTTTGAAACGGCGATCAACTTTACATCAGAACGCCGCCTTCCGGATTCTTCACAGGCGGCGGCTATCCGCGTTTCGACTGCTTCTAGATTGCCGCTGATACTCATACTTTTCCGATTAATTTAATGACGAGCATTTCAAGAATTAATTCCGGCGGCACACCGCTGGAAACGAGCTGTTCGTGCGTTTTAAGCAACCTTTTCTGACTGCGATTCAATTCATCGGCACTATAGTTTTTTGCCTGTTCAGCTATTTTTGAAGTGGGAAACCAGTGCATTTCGCGCGGATCAGAAGAGAGTTGCGCGAACATTTTATCCATTCCGGGATCGTGACTCCACTGAACGGTATCGGCTCCGCGTTTACCGGTCAGTCGCAACCAGCCCTGATCCAGATAAGACCGATACTGCATAAGCTTATGGTAATGTTTCTCGATCGCAAATATAAGCCCCATGGGAGTTTCGCCTTGGAAAAAAAGCTGGCGAAGAATTCGCAGGGCTGCATTCAGCTTGCGCTCACCGAGGGCATCGGTGAAATCCCAGGCAATTGCTTCGGCCGTTGAAGACGTGATGGCTTTTACATCGTCCACCGTAATTTCTTTCCGGTCGCCGATATAGGTAATCAGCTTTTCAACTTCCATAACGAGCTGACGGGTGTCCATGCCGACTTTTTCAAGAAACAGGTCAAGTGCCCCTTCACCAACCCGGCATTTCGCCTGCGCGAACAATGACTGCGCCCGTTCCCGAATGACCGGTTTTTTTTTGTAATCCTGCTCTGGAAGGTCATAGGCTTCTACGGCACCAGCGCCTTCGCAAACTTTATAAAAGGCAGAGCGACGATCCACACCGGGCGCCGAAATAACTAAATTCTGAGAGTCCGGCAACCCCTTCTTAATATCATCAGCCAATTTTCCAAGCAGATCTTTGACCGCTGCATTTTTACTGATAACCGCGTCTTTGAAAATCGATACATCACTGAACCAAACTGTTTTCTGTCCGCCAAACAGCCCGACTGTTCGCAACGCACCAATGCAGGTCTTAAGAGCCGCCACGGCTTCGTCGATGGTTTTTACATCCCCGTTGACCGTTTCAAGGCCGAGGGTTTGCTCTTTTTCCGGACAAAGGGTGTTCACGAGCTTCCGGGCATTGTAGCTCACCAGATATTCGTCAGTCCCATGTATCAGTTTTACGGCCACTGGATGAATTCCTTATTTGCGTTAGGCCGTCATTTTAATCATAATCAAAAGCCACATGGAAGAGTGGATTGTTGAATCAGTGGATTATTGGAAAAGGGAAATGAAGAAAACCAGCGTTAGTCATTATACGTCCGCCGCAGTTCTCTCGGTCTTTATCCCCGCACCCACCCATCCATCTATCCTGTACTCCATTAATCCACAGAGGTTCTTATGAATCGACCGCTCTGGGCTCCATGGCGAATTGAATATATCCTTAGCGAAAAAAATGGCGATTGCTTCCTATGCCAGATCTTTGCCGAAAAGGAGGATCACAAAAATCTTCTGCTCTTCCGTGGAAAGACCTGTGCCATCGTCATGAATCGTTATCCGTACAACAGCGGACACGTAATGGTTGCCCCGTATCGCCACACGGCCGCACTTGAAGAGCTCTCCCCGGAGGAAAATTTAGAAATGGCCGCTCTGACGGCCCGCACCGTGGCGGTGCTACGCGACGTGATGGCCCCGCAAGGCTTCAATATCGGCATCAACCTCGGTGAGGCGGCAGGTGCCGGTCTTAAAGACCACCTGCATCAACATATTGTGCCGCGCTGGACTGGTGATACCAACTTTATGCCGGTGCTCGGCGGTCCGCGCGTTATGCCCGAAAGCCTCGAAGCTACTTACGATCTGCTTTACAAACCGTTCAACAGTTAACAGGAGAAGACAATGCCTAAAAATATACCAGTCCTCTGTGTGGAAGCTGAAACACTGGCTGAAGCGTATGAAAAAGCCTTAGCCGCGCTCTATACCCGCGGAACCCGCTTTAAAACACAATATGACAAACCGGGCGATCCGCTCAGTCTCGACTGCACCATGAATATTACCATCCTCGATCCCATGAAGGATCCGATGATTCATAAAGCCTTCCCCGGTGGTATCGCCGATCTGCGCGAATATGTCATGGAACTCAAGGGCTTCAAAGACCACTGGGTCAAAAACATGAACGACCCGGAAGATACCCGCTGGGAATATACCTACCATGGACGTCTCGCCGACTACGGTGTCTGGAAAGAACTCAGTTCAGGCAAAAGTACAGAAGCCGGCCCTTTCAAGATCAAACAACTCGAGGAAATCGTCAATAAACTCTCAAAACAACCGTTCACCCGTCAGGCACAAGCCATCACGTGGATGCCCAATCTCGACCTCGAATGCTACGATCCGCCCTGTCTTCAGTCGATCTGGTACCGCATCGTAGAAGACGACGACGGAATCTGGTGGCTCAACACCAATATCCGCTTCCGCAGCAATGATGCCTGGGGCGCTAATTTTATGAACATGTTCGGCTTCACCCTCTTCAGCCAGGAGGTAATCGCCGATGCCGTCGCCGCCAGAACCGGAAAAACGGTTAAAATGGGCCGCCTAAACTGGCAGGCGGACTCGTTCCATATCTACGGCAAAGACATACAAGCCGCCAAAGAACGCCTTTTTGACCGGCTGGCAAACACCGATTTCGCCGACCGCGTCTATGAATTTCATGATGAACTGATTCGTGAAATGTACGATGAGGCCGAAGCGGAAGTGCTCGCAAAAATTAAGGCCTATGATGCTGAGCATGCTCGGCCTTAGAGCATTTCACAATTTAAGTGCCGCTAATAAATTGTAGGGCGGGAACGGTTGAAAACCTTCCCGCCGAGGCTGGAAGGGCGTTGCCCATTCCAGCCCTACAAAAAAGGATACGGCATCTTATTTGTGAAATGCTCAAAGCCGCAAAACTAACCGGAAAAGAAAAGGAGAATAGAACATGTCAAAAGGACAAGATCAGAAGAAAGAAACCAAAAAGAAACCATCCAAAACCCCAAAAGAAAAGAAACTGGCTAAGCTGGAAAAAAAGAAAAATAAATAACCCGTCATTTCATTGAACCCGTCCCCGGCTACAGGTCGGGAACGGTTTCAGGATAAACATGGCCAGCGGCGCTGATCTTAAAAACATAAATGAGGCCGGGGCGTAGTTTCTTATACACCGCATTGCCGTAAATGGCTTTAATGCCGTGACGTTGCAAAGCTTCCGGCTCATTGGCGAGGTCCCAAATGGCCGACCAAAACAGCTTTTGTTCTGAGAAGCGCAACCGCTTAAGCAAATCAGTGTAACGGGCGGGCGTTACCCCTTCCTCTTCAATCGCAAAACCCTCTGCGGGCGACATGTTTTCTCCGTAAACGCGCCGCCAAAGATAGAGCGAACGCTCTTTGCCATCCATGACCGCCTGATTGGAAAACGTGACGATCAGCGCGTCGAAATGGACAGTATCTCCTTCGATTTCATATTCCTTTTCGAGGACTTTTTTAAGCTGATCATCGCGAGCGGTTTCCACAAATCGAACGACGGTATAGAACTTCCCGTCCCGTGTTTCCTGCCGAACCACTTTAGCATAACCAATCTGATCCTCGTGCGTGAGCGTTGCGAGAGACTGCTTCAGCTTTTTATTTTCGCCGAGCAGATCGTGAACCGTTTTTGTCCCGTAAAACAAAGCCCCGGCCACAAAAATAACCGCCACCAGTGCCATGAATCCAAAAACGGTTCTGATTAGCTTTTTCATGCGCGGAACCCTACTCCGTTTTTCCAATCATTGGAAGCAACAGCGTTGCATTTCAGCGCTGTCACAGTTAACGTCTCTTCACTATGCGCGGAAAATTAATAACCTTAGAAGGACCGGAGGGTTCAGGAAAATCGACGCAGGCTAAAATGCTGATCCAGCGGCTGGCAGAGCGCGGCATTGAGGCCATCTACACTCGCGAACCGGGCGGTACCGCACTCGGCGAGGCTATCCGCAATATCCTCCAACACAATCAAGCCGGCGAAACACCCTGCGAACGGGCCGAACTGCTCCTCTTTGAAGCCAGCCGCAACCAGCTGGTCGAAAAAGTAATCCGCCCGAATCTTGAAAAAGGTATTTGGGTAATCTGCGACCGCTTTATGGACTCCACCACCGCCTATCAGGGGTACGGACGCGGACTGCCGGTTGAAGAGATTCAAGCCATCAACCGCTTCACCGTCAACGGCCTCTTCCCCGATCTTACCCTGCTCCTCGATCTCGATGTCGCCACCGGCTTCGAGCGCATTGCACAGCGCTACCTTGCACGCGGCGAATCGGCTGACCGCTTTGAGCAGGAAGAACGCTCCTTTCACGAACGGGTACGTGCAGGCTACCTTAAACTGGCTCAAAACGAACCGGAACGTTTTCGTGTGGTTAATGCCGCACAGCCATCCGATGCCGTCGCATCCGACATTTGGAACGTGGTCGAAAAATCAGTCTGAGCGAAATCTGAATTATGAGTTCTAACCAATTCAACGAGGCCTGGAACGGCATTCAGAATAGCTGGCAAAACGGTCAGCTGGCACACGCCCTCCTCTTGCAAGGTGCACCGCACGGTGCCGCACTGCGGTTTACCGAACAAATCCTCGGCTTGATTTTCAACCATCATATTCAGATTAAAACCCGCACCCATCCGGATATTATCTGGATCGAACCACAAAGCAAAAGCCGGCAAATTGTCATCGACGAAATCCTCGATCTGATCCGGCAGTTCTCACAAACATCGTTCGCGGGCGGGTGGAAGGTTGGCGTCATTCTATGCGCCGACCGTATGAACGATCAGGCGGCCAACGCCCTGCTCAAAACACTGGAAGAGCCGTCTGCAAAAACGCTGCTGATTCTGGTCACCGACGAACCGCAAGCCCTGCTACCCACCATTTCATCACGCTGCCAGCGCATTTCGCTCACCGAGGAAGATGAAGAGATTTCCAGACATTGGAAAAACCCCCTGCTCGATATTCTAAGCGAACTGCCGCCCGCAAGCATTCCAGAGGCGGGGCTGTTTGCCGGACGGTTGCTGAGCCTGCTCGATGAACTTAAAAAAGAATTTGAGACCGAAGAATCAGACCGCCTGCCGGAGGATTTATCCTCCAAAGAGGCCAAAGATCTGCTCGCGGCCCGCTCAACCGCCCGATTAATTGAAGCCCGCACCGAAATTCTCCGCACCATGCTCCACTGGCAGCGCGACGTACTACTGAAAGTCCTGGAGCAGGACGAAACGCTCCTACACTTTCAAGACGATCAAGAAGCGCTCACCAAACAGGCCATGCTCTGCACACGCGCCGATGCCTTGCGGCGCATCGCCGCCGTAGAAGAAATGGGACAACAGTTTGACCGCAACCTGCCCGCTGAACTGGTACTCAACAACTTCTTCTCGCAGCTGGTCTAGTACACTGTATGACCTTAACGTTCGGGAAGTTGACCGCGACGGCGCAAGAAGCAAAGGGTTGAGGTAGAGTTTTTTTTCTTAGTGTCTTCGCGACGTTGCGGTCATTGAAAAATTACCCGCGCAGGTGTTTCACCAGTGCCTGCAGGGCGAGAATATACCCATAACCCTTAAAGCCCATGATCTGCCCTATGCATCCGGCCGCGATCAGACTTTTATGCCGGATTTCTTCACGGGCGTGGGTATTACTCAAATGCACTTCGATAGCCGGAACTTCTTTGGCGACCGCTTTAATTGCATCGCCCAAGCCCAGGCTGGTATGCGTGTAAGCCGCCGGATTAATAATAATACCATCGAAAACTTTTCTAGATGCACCGACCCATGTAATCAGGTCGCTCTCGGCATTGCTCTGACGGAATTCGAATTGCACCCCGCCCATCTTTTCTGCATAGGCGTTCATATCCTTTGCAATCGATTCGAGCGTCTCAGTACCGTAGAACTCCGGTTCGCGCGTGCCGAGCAGATTAAGATTCGGGCCGTTCAGAACGAGGATTTTGAGCGTTTTCATGGCGGAAGTTTTACCATAGACCGCGCAGATAGCACGGATTTTTTGCAAGTAACAAAAAAGACCGGAACTCACGTTCCGGCCTTCAAAGTTGGTAGCGGGGGTTGGATTTGCTTCGACCTGCGGCCTCGGCCCTGCGGGCGCTGTCGAACGACAGCCTCTACCCGCTTCGCGGGTGGTGAACCAAGGTTCTGCATCCAACCCCGGAAATTGAAAAGGCCAGTCATTCGACTGGCCTTCTAATTTGGTAGCGGGGGTTGGATTTGAACCAACGGCCTTCAGGTTATGAGCCTGACGAGCTACCAGACTGCTCCACCCCGCAGTTATTGCGAAGTGGTGAAGGTATAGGTTTTCAGCGCAGTTGCAAGGGGAAAGATTTATTTTCTCTGCCGAACGGCTTCATAAAGCAAAACAGC
>JBILEA010000139.1:0-7018 GCA_044352355.1 Pontiellaceae bacterium
GGCTGGACTTCCGAAGGTTGGAAAAACCAGTTCGGCGGTGGATGCGCTCAAAAAAGCCTCCTATGAACTGAACTATGTCACCGGCGGAAACAACGATCCGTTTTATGCGGTTCCCGGCAGCGCCGCCGCCTGCGGACAGGTTTTCATGCAGCTGGAAGGGATGAAGAAAAAAGACAGCCTCTTTCACTTGGTCACCCGCGACTATCGGGAGGCAGACATCTGGGTACAGCTCACCAGCGGCGACAACACCGATATGGCTGGTGTCGCCAAAGAAGTCGAACGGTTCATTGCCGCCAATCCGCCGCCGGTTCCGCTGCGCGCCGAGTGGGCGGGTCTGACCTATCTCAATGTGGTCTGGCAGGACCGGATGGTCTCCGGCATGTTATCGTCTCTGCTGAGCAGCTTTGTCATGGTTTTTATCATGATGGTGGTTCTGTACCGCTCGATCCTGTTCGGCCTGCTCTCGATGATTCCGCTTAGCGTCACCATTGTGTTCATCTACGGACTGCTTGGCTGGACCGGCAAGGACTACGACATGCCGGTCGCCGTGCTCTCTTCGCTCACGCTGGGGCTGAGCGTGGACTTTGCGATCCACTTCCTTGAACGCGCCCGTGAACTGCAAAAGACGCTGGGAAGCTGGGCCTTGGCCATCAAAGAAATGTTTAAAGAACCGGCCATGGCGATCAGTCGTAACGCGATCACTGTTGCAGTCGGCTTCCTGCCGCTGCTTTTCGCGCCGCTGGCGCCTTATCGCACCGTCGGCTTTTTCCTCGCCGCCATCATGATGGTTTCATGGCTAGCCACGATTTTCATTCTGGCGGCACTCGTGACCGCTTTGCAGAAACGGCTTTTTAAAAAATGAAAAAACTCAACGCAAAGATGCAAAGACCGCTGAGCCTCGCAAAGAACCCCCTCTGCGAACTTTTGTATCTCTCTGCACCTTTGCGTTAAAAAACGGAGAATCGGACAATGAAAAAATGGATAACAACTGCACTGTTACTGGCAGCGGCAAACGCATTCGCCATGACGGTTGATGAAATTGTGGAGAAGGCCAATCAGGCCGCGTACTATGCAGGAAATGACGGACAGGCCGATGTAAAAATGGTCATCACCGATGCGGGCGGCGGCGAGAGAATTCGCGAGTTCCGCATTCTGCGTCTTAACACCGGCAGCGGAACTCAGAAGTTTTATGTTTATTTTAAAGCACCCGCCGATGTGCGTCAGCAGGTCTTCATGGTCTGGAAGGAAGTCGCGCAGGGCAAAGATGACAGCCGCTGGCTGTTCCTACCCGCGCTCAATCTCGTCAAGCCGATCGCCCCCGGCGATAAACGCACCTCGTTCGTCGGCTCCGATTTTGTTTATGAAGACGTTTCCGGCCGCGCGCTGTGGGAAGACACGCACGAACTGATCAAAGAAACGGATACGCAGTATCTCATCAAAAACACGCCGAAGAATCCGGGCGCGGTGGATTTCGGCGAATACACTGTCGCCATTGATAAAACCACCTTCCTGCCGGTCAAAGCCGAATACCTCGACAAAAACGGCAAGCTTTTCCGGCGGGTGGAAGCGGTAAAAGTCGAAACCATACAGGGCCATCCGACCGTCACCGAATCGCGGGTAGATGATCTGGCTCGCGGCGGCCGCACGGTCAATTTCTTCAGCGCTGTTCAGTACGACACCGGATTGAATGAAGCCATCTTCACCGAGCGGTTTTTGAGAAGACCGCCGAGAGAAGCTACCAAATAAACTAAGGAAAGGAACCGCACCATGGAAGAAGCACCCGTATCAATGCCCCGACTCGGCGATAAAGCGCCTGTTTTCAAGGCTGTAACCACACAGGGGGAGATTGACTTTCCGAAACAGTACGAAGGAAGCTGGGTGATTCTGTTCAGCCACCCCGCCGACTTCACTCCGGTCTGCACAACGGAGTTTATTACGTTCGCCTCGATGGAGGATCAGTTCGCAAAAGCAGGCTGCAAACTGGTCGGCCTTTCGATCGACGGTCTCTATAGTCACATTGCCTGGTTACGAACCATCAAAGAAAAAATCAGCTACCGGGGAATGAAAGATGTCGAAGTGAATTTCCCGCTGATCGAAGACATCACGATGAACGTGGCAAAAAAATACGGCATGATCCAGCCAGGCGAAGACACCACCAAAGCGGTTCGCGCCGTTTTCTTCATCGACCCCAAAGGGATCATCCGGACGATTCTCTACTATCCGCTGAGCATCGGGCGGAATTTTGATGAAATTTACCGGATCTTGCAGGCGCTGAAAACAGCCGATGCGTTCAATGTCGCCACGCCGGCCGACTGGCGCCCCGGTGACGACCTGATCGTCGGTCCGGCCGGCTCCTGCGGAACCGCCAAGAACCGCATGGAAGGCAAAGAGGACATGGTCTGTCAGGACTGGTTCTTCTGTCAGAAGAAAATTGACAAAGAAACGGTACTGAAAGCCGTTGCGAAGAAATAACCTGCGTCCCGCCGGGCGGCTTCCGCCCAGCGGGATTACTTATGGACAAGCCATGAAAAAATGGATTCCGGCTGTTGCTCTGATTTCATCTTTCATCTTTCATACTTCATCTTTCTCCCAAGAGCTTCACGGCTTCGTGGACAGCCGCTACGGTATGCGCACGCAGAACGATCCGAACAAGGGCGATAAAACGCTCGAAGAATTGCGCCTTCAGCTGAACAGCATCTGGTATCAGGATTTGTTCACGGCAACGGTGCGTTCGGATTTTCTCTACGACGGAGTCGCCAACAACCACGACCGCATTGATCTGGAAACCGGCGAAGGCTCAGTAGATCTGCGCGAAGCCAATGTGCAGTTCACTCCGGCGGACTGGATGGATGTGAAAGCCGGACGGCAGATTCTGACGTGGGGCACCGGCGATATGCTCTTCGTCAATGACCTGTTTCCCAAGGACTGGAAATCGTTCTTCGCCGGACGCGACGAGGAATATCTGAAAGCTCCGTCCGACGCCCTCTTCATGAGCTTCTTTCCCGCCTTTGCCAGCATCGATGTGGCCTACACGCCGCGCTTCGATGCCGACCGCTTCATCGACGGCGAACGGTTCTCGTACTGGAACGGCGCGGCCCTGACCGGCGCTGATTTGCAAACCGACAAGCCGGACAACTGGTTTACCGATGATGAAATCGCCGCCCGAATTTACCGCAACGTCGGCAGGTATGAACTCGCGCTTTACGGCTACGATGGCTTTTGGAAAACACCGCAGGGCTTTGATCCCGTCAGCGGACAAAACACGTTCCCGAAACTCTCTGTTTACGGTGCCAGCGGACGCGGCCCGCTGGCGGGCGGGATCGCCCGTCTCGAAGGCGGTTACTACGATTCCCGCGATGACCGCGACGGATCCGATCCGTTCGTCCGCAACAGCGAGGCCCGCCTGCTGGCCGGTTACGAACACGAAATTGCCAAAGACCTGACCGGCTCGATGCAGTACTACATCGAACACATGATGAACCATGATGAATATCTCGCGGCCTATCCCGGCCCTGCCGGAACCGAAGCCGATGAAAACCGCCACGTCGTGACGCTGCGCCTGACACAGATGCTGATGAGCCAGAAACTGATCCTCAGCCTGTTCACCTACTGGTCACCAACCGATCAGGACGGGTACATCCGTCCCAAAGCCTCCTATAAACTCACGGATCGCTGGTTGCTGGAAACCTCCGCCGGATTTTTCTTCGGCCAACATAACCGCACCTTCTTCGGTCAATTCGAAGACAATAGCAACGTCGCCTGCGCCGTCCGCTACAGCTTTTAGGAGCCATTTAAAAAATTTTCATAAATCCAATACGAAACCGCGCGATCATCCATTATGCGATAAAACACAAACCGGAGGAAAATCATGAAGAAAAAGCTGGCTCACACCCTGACTGCAACCCTGATTCTTTTTTCAGCGTCCGTCTGGGCCTGTCATATTGAAATGGAAACAAGCGATACGCCGCCCGCCGTTGGCGAGGAGGCGGTACTGACGCTCCAATTCCGCGCAACCCACCACAACTGTTCTGAACCGCTCAGCTCCATAAAAATCAAAGCCGATGGTATGACAATTCTGGGTGCCACAGAATGGGAAAAATGTGACGGCGGCGTTTATGAACGCAAACTGAAAGTGAAAATTTCCGACAAGGCCTGCAGCCTGAAGGTGTACCGTTCCTGCCGCAGAGGCGGCCTTGACGAGGAATTCCCGGTTCGGGTTGCCGATTAATTTTCGATACTGCTATGCGAACGGCGTTTCTCAAGTTCATCCCGCGGCAAGCACGGTGCCTGTTGATGTTTCTTTTCATCGCAGGCGCAGCATCGCTGTTTGCCGACGATCAATTCATTGCATGGGGCGAGGAGGGCACCAGAAAGATCGTGTCTGCGGTGGGCGGATTAGCCGCCGAAACTTCCGATGAATTCGTAAGCTGGAATGAAGAATTCAGGGCCTGTGACACCGCGGCAGCGGACAGCGAATTATCAATGACCGATCTCTTCTGGAAGTTTGGCTCTGTGGGGCTGACGGTGCTGCTTACACTGATCGGCACTATCGCAGTTCACCGGACAGCCCTCTTGAAAGTACGGCCGCTCATCCTGTTGCTATCTGTCACGGTCATCGGCTTTATTCTCGGCGCCTGCCCCTGTCTGATTAAAGGGGTGCAAAGTCCCTTCGCCGCGCTCAGAGGTACATCCGCCATGCACTGGATTCCTGCGGGAGGCGTACTGATTATCCTCGCCCTGACCTATCTGTTTGGGCCGTCCTTCTGCGGGTGGGCCTGCCCGCTCGGAGCACTGCAGGAGTTTCTGTTCTTAAACAAAAACGGAACAAACCCCTCGGAGCGGACGCGAACGGTCATGCTCTGGATCCGGCGAATCAGCTTTTTGCTGCTCATCATCTGGCTCAGCACAACCGGCATCCTGTTCTGGGAGGAGTATGATCCATTCAAGGCGATCTTCAACCTGCAGGTGTTCAGCTGGATCTCCGGTGTCCTGATCACCGTTCTGCTGATTTTCAGCATCTATGTATTTCGCCCGTTTTGCCGGACTCTCTGCCCTCTCGGACTTCTCAGCGGGCTGACAGCCCGCCTGCCCGGCGCACCGGGCCCGACCGTTCAGGAAAGCTGCACGAACTGCATGTTGTGCGCGAAAACCTGCAAAATGGGTGCGCTCAACAATCCAAAACAGATCAACAAAGAACTCTGCATTGGCTGCGGCGATTGTTTAATAGTCTGCCGCCGCGAGAGCATCCGCTGGACAAGACAAATCAACAGAAATGAAACCTCATGAAGAAATCAATCTGGATCACGGCTTCAATTATCATGCTCGTCCTTTCAACCGCAACCGCGGAAGAAACATTGAAAGGAAAAGATATTGTCAGCAACGGAACCGTCCAGACGCTGTCCGGCAAACTCCGGCGGGACGGGGACGAGTGGCAGTTGGTCGCGAACGGAAAAACCTATGAAATCCACCTCGGGCCAAGTGAATACCGGCAGTCTGAAAATTTCACGATGACTGAAGGAGAACCCGCTGAAGTGAAAGGGTTTGTTTTTAAAGAGCATCTTTCCCCGATCGCGATAAAGATGGACTCCGGCTCCATCACCCTGCGCGATGAAGCCGGTAAGTCGGTCTGGGCCGGAACAGAATTCAGCGGCAAAAAAGGGAAATAAGCACGATGAAAACTTTACGGCGATGGACAGTCCTTGGGAAAATTTATTTAATGCTGGCGATTGCCGCCGGTTCGCTGGCGTGCGCCGAACCGGAAGGCGGTACCCGCATTTTCTTCGGGTTCAATCGATCAAAGCCGGACGAACTTCTGGCGATGCAGCAGCGAGGATATGATGCGGTTCAGCAAGTCAGTGCCCGGCTCGAACAGGCGGGTTTTGAAACACATCTTCTCCAGTCGCCAGTATCCGGTGCGAAGAACCCCGGCAGCCGCTCCGCCCCGTCTGTAAGCTGTGAAATGGTTTGCGACCGCCTTAAGATGTGGGGCAGCACTCTGGATACCAACGGTATAATCGTCATCTATTCACACACCCACGGCTTAAAAACCGATATTAACCGTGCGGGAGGAATATTACTTGGACGGTCGCACCCGGGAAATCCGCTTGTTCTGAACTGGCCGGACTATGCTGAACAGCTTCTCCGTCTTCCGGCAAAAACCGTGGTGGTGCTGACGATGGCCTGCCATTCAGGTGCTCTGGTGGACTATTTGAATACCGATGAAAAGGCAAAAAGCCTGTGGCAGACCCGCAAGGAA
This sequence comes from Pontiellaceae bacterium, assembly GCA_044352355.1. Lineage (GTDB taxonomy): Bacteria > Verrucomicrobiota > Kiritimatiellia > Kiritimatiellales > Tichowtungiaceae > Tichowtungia. The sequence continues at coordinate 6,257 of JBILEA010000139.1, forward strand.
AGCGGAAGAAATTTTCTGGTGATCACCAGTCAGAATGCGGACTCCCGCTCCAACCCGCGGCGGATTGCTGGTGAAGTGATCAATCCATTCACTTACGCAGTCCGCAAAGCACTTGAGGGAAACGCCGACGGATACCGGGAGGGCGGCATCCGTGGACAGCCTGACGGCAGGATCACCCTTGGAGAGCTGGCCGCCTTCATTCCGGCGGAAACCCGCAAGCATACCCGAACAGGCGATGAATCCAATGATCCCGACCCTCAGATCACCGGATCATTCGATCCGGAAACCGTTATCGCTGAATTTCCGCAATCGAAACTTCCACCAAGGAGAAAAAATGAAAGTTGAAAATGGAGTACGTGTATTTGCCGGAATCATGATTCTGATTTCTGCGCTGCTGGTCTGGCTGGTCAGCAAGTGGTGGCTGCTCTTCACAGCCTTCATCGGCGTGAACCTGATTCAGTCCGCCTTTACCGGCTTCTGCCCGGCGGCGGTATTGATGAAAAAATCGGGAATGAAAGAATAATCCTTAAAAGTCGGAGCCGCCCGTCTTGTTTACGGTTCCGCCGACAGGGGCTAGGCGCACAATGGCTGTGCAGAACGATTTCGAATAAACCTTAACAGGAGAAAAGACATGCCACGGATTATCAATAAAGAAGAATGCGTAAACTGTGGAGCCTGCGAACCCGTTTGTCCGGTGGAGTGCATCTCAGAAGTGGATGGCAAACGCTTCATTAAAGCGGCCGACTGTGTTGACTGCGGAGC
>JBILEA010000140.1:0-6994 GCA_044352355.1 Pontiellaceae bacterium
TATTCCTTTATTCCAATGTTCCATTATTCCATTCCCCATCATGAAACACTTTCTTCCATTGGACAATCTGATCGCGGCACTGGAAAAACTTCCAGGCATTGGAAAACGCTCCGCCGAACGAATGGCCTTTGCGTTAGTACAACATCGCGACGGATTGGCCAGAAAACTGGCAGACGCTCTGCTCGCCGCCGACGAACAAGTCGGCGCCTGTTCACGTTGCGGAAGCATCACCGTAACCAAAGAGGACCCGTGTGCACTCTGCACAGAAGGACGCCGTGCCAACGGACTGCTCTGCGTAGTCGAAGGTCCGGGCGACATCATGAAAATCGAAACCTCCGGTGGATTCACCGGCCGCTATCACGTACTCGGGGGGCATCTTTCACCTGCACTCGGCAAAGGCGTGGCCGGCTTGCGCGTGAACGAACTGCTGGCACGCCTCCAACCTGAAAATATTCAGGAAGTAATTGTGGCGCTCGGCACGGATGTAGAAAGCGAAGCAACCGCCAGCTATTTGGCTGAAATCATTGCCAGCCGCGGCATAAAGGCATCACGACTTGCCTTCGGCTTGCCGGCAGGAAGTGCCATCGAATATACTGACTCCACCACACTGGCCCGTGCCATTCAAGGGCGTCAAACATTCAATTAGAGCAAATGCCAAAGAGCGGAAAAATGCCCAAAACTTCCCGTTCGTAGAAAACAAAACGATTTTGCATTTCAGGGTCTTGACTTAGCGGGCGATTTCTATACCTTTGTCGGCTCTTATTTCCGGTGTGGCGCAGTGGTAGCGCAGGTGACTGTTAATCACTTGGTCGTAGGTTCGAATCCTACCACCGGAGCCACTTTAAAACTTTGGGCTCTTCCCCAAAGATTCCGTATCAAAACTCCAGTCAGCGGTTAACCAAAATCGATAACGGCCCGCTCAACGACTTTCCACGGCAAACCGCAGACATTGAGGTTCGCCATGAAGGGATCAGGATCCAGCTGTTCCATGTTGAAGACCCCATGACCTTTCCAAATACCGCTCATCATGAGCTTGGCGCCAATCATGGCGGGCACACCGGTGGTATACGAGATCGCCTGCGACTGTACTTCGGCATAGCTCTCCTGATGGTCACAGATGTTGTAGATGACAACGGTTTTCGTTTTACCATCTTTCACTCCCGTCACCTGACAACCAATCCACGTTTTACCTTTGGTGCGCGAACCCAAACTGGCAGGGTCCGGCAACAATGCGCGCAGAAACTGCAACGGGACAATTTTTTGTCCCTGAAATTCAACTTCGTCAATACGGGTCAAACCAACATTGATGAGAACTTCAAGGTGCTTGAGATAGCTATCGCCAAAGCTCATCCAGAAGCGGGCACGTCTCAGGTGCGGAATATGTTTGGCCAACGACTCAAGTTCTTCGTGATACATCAGATAGATATTGAGGTTGCCGATGTTTTCCGGAACGTTGAACGGATGCTTGACCGATAGCGGTGCCGCTTCTTTCCACTGCCCGTCTTCCCAGTAACGTCCCTTCGCGGTCACTTCGCGGATGTTAATTTCCGGATTAAAATTGGTGGCGAAAGGATATCCGTGGTCGCCGGCATTAACGTCAATGATGTCGATGGTGTGAATTTCATCGAGATAATGCTTCTGAATGTAGGTACAAAAAACGCTGGTAACCCCCGGATCAAAACCGGAGCCGAGCAACGCCATGATGCCTGCCTGTTTAAATCGCTCCTGATAGGCCCACTGCCATTGGTATTCAAATTTGGCGGTGTCTTGCGGCTCGTAGTTAGCGGTGTCAAGATAGTTGACGCCCGTTTCAAGACAGGCATCCATGATGTGTAGATCCTGATACGGCAACGCGACGTTAAGAACGAGATCGGGCTTTTCTTTTCTAATCAGCGCGACAAGTTCAGGCACGTTGTCGGCATCAACCTGCACGGTTTTGATTGGACGTTTCAACTGTGCGGCAATCGCATCGCATTTGGATTTTGTACGACTGGCCAGCACGATTTCGCCAAATACATCGGGATGCTGCGCGCATTTATGCACCACCACGCCGCTGACACCCCCTGCACCAATGATCAGAACTTTTCCCATTTCGATTTCTTTTATTTAAATTCTAGTTTTCCCGTTCAAAGTAGGTGTATCCGCGCAAACCGTTTTCATACGCATCCATAACAGCACGCCGTTCTTTGGCCGTCATGCGTCCGACCTTAACCGCCTGTTCAGACATTTCACGCACCCGCCGAACCATTTCTTTCGGCTCATACTCAACGTACGTGAGCACGTCGGCAACCGAATCGCCTTCAATTTCGCGGGCATAATGAACCTGCCCGTCTGCATCAATACGAACACTGACCACATTGGTATCGCCAAGCAGATTGTGCAAATCGCCGAGTGTTTCCTGATACGCTCCGACCAGAAATACACCAAGGATGTAGTCTTCGTTGTCTTTCAGTGTATGCAGCGGCAGCGTTCGTTTAACGTCACGCAGATCAATAAAGCGATCGATTTTCCCGTCACAGTCACAGGTAATGTCGGCAAGAATCGCCTCCTGTGTCGGTTTTTCATCAAGACGATGGATCGGCATGATGGGGAAGAGCTGATCGATCGCCCACGAGTCAGGCAGAGACTGGAAAAGACTGAAGTTGCCGTAATAGACATCGGCGAGTGCGTTGGTCAGATGCTCAAACTCATCCGGTACGTAACGCATACCGCGAATCAGCCCAGCGATGCGAGTGAGGATATGCCAGTAAATCTGCCCGGCCAGTGCGCGGTCACGCAAGGTAATGCCGCCGCGCTTAAAGAGTTCGTGAATCTCATCGCGATAGTAGATGGCATCGTGATAGCACTCCTGCACATTTTTGGCAGTAAGCGCCTGATAGGCCCCCATCAGATTGCTAAGCAGTTCGTGTGAATCTTCCGGCAGTTTTTCGGGCAGCGCGTGGGTTTCGAACCGGCTGACATCGAGTACATTGAAAAGCAGGATGGAATAGTAGGCCACAGTGGCTCGTCCGGATTCGGTGATAAGATCAGGATGCGGTGTGCCGGTTTCATCGAGAATGCTCATCACCTCTTCAACCAGTGCGGAGCAGTATTCAGCCGTGGTGTAGTTGCAACTGCTAGTAAAATTGGTATGCGAGCCGTCGTAGTCCACCGCCAGACCGCCGCCAAGATCAAGTACCCCCATCGCGGCACCTTCTTCCACCAATCCGGTGTAAATGCGACAGCCTTCTTTGACTGACTCACGGATATCGCGAATATTGGGGATCTGCGAGCCGAGATGAAAATGCAGAAGTTTCATGCAATCGAGCATACCCTCTTTGCGGAGGCGATCGACCACATCAATCACCTGCGCGGTGTTGAGGCCAAAAACGCTCCGTTCGCCACCCGATTCAGTCCAATGGCCGCTGGCCTGCGTGGAGAGTTTCATGCGAATACCCAAAATTGGTTTTACACCAAGTACTTTGGACCGTTCAAGAATCAGCTCCAACTCCGAAGGCATTTCGATTACAAATACACAGCGCAAACCCATTTTGAGCGCGTAAAGCCCCAGATCGATGAACTCTTCATCCTTGTAACCATTGCAAACCAAATACGCTTCAGGATCCTGCAGAAAGGACATCGCCGCAATCAGCTCGGCCTTACTACCCGCTTCCAGTCCATGATGATATCGTGCACCGAAGACGCAGATTTCTTCCACGACCTGCTGTTGCTGATTAACCTTAATCGGATAAACACCGCGGTAACGCCCCTGATAATTGTATTCAGTAATCGCCTTCGAAAAACATTCGTGAAGCTGCTTGATGCGTGCGTCGAGAATATCGCTCAACCGCACCAATACCGGCAGGTCGAAACCACGCTCCTGAATGCCGCGAGCCACATCCATCAAGCTGACCGATGCTCCGCCTGGCCCGTCTGGATGAACGGCCACCTCGCCTTTTTCCGAGATACTGAAATAACCCGCACCCCAGCTGTCAACGCCGTAAAGTTCCGTTGCCTGCACGGACGACCATTTCCCATTTTCTGTCACTCGAATTCTCCTTCAGTTTTAAAAGCAAAAACGGTTCTACGTTCTGAACCCCCTGTTGAAAAGCGCATTTTTACAAACACTGGAAATTTCATCGCGGAATCTCTCCGTTAAAAAAAAGCTCAGGCAAGAACGCGGGCAAGCACCTCGGCAATCGATTCCTTTTTAACCGGCTTGGAGATGTACTCATTCATGCCCGCTTCGAGGCACTTCTCACGATCTCCCGTCATCGCATGCGCCGTCATGGCAATAAGGGGTAATTTTCCAGCATCACCCCCGAGCTTACGAATCTCCCGCGCGGCGGTATATCCATCCATGATCGGCATCTGACAATCAAGGAACACCGCATCAAAGGATTCTGTCTTTATTTTGTCTAACGCGAGCTGACCGTTCTCAACGACATCCACTTCGACGCCAAGACTGGCCAGAATCTTGCGGGCGACCAGCTGATTAACATGATTATCCTCCGCCAGTAACACACGCGCCTTGATTTGAGGAGATACCGGAACAACACGATCACGATCTACAGCACATTCGTTCGAAAGCGGCAAGGTCACCACAAAATAGAATGTAGAGCCGGCATTCAGCTCACTGTGCACCCCAATCCGTCCGCCCATCATTCCAATCAATTGCTTGGAAATGGAAAGCCCAAGCCCTGTCCCGCCAAATTTGCGGGTAGTCGAAAGATCGGCCTGAGTGAATTTCTCGAAAATAATTTTCTGTTGATCGGGGGTGATCCCGACTCCCGTATCGCGCACGCTGATGCGCAACGTAGCGGTAGTAGCGGACTGGGCAATCTTTTTCACATCCACAAAAACGCCACCCTGACTCGTAAACTTAATCGCGTTGCCAACCAGATTAGTTAGCACCTGCCGGATGCGAACTTCGTCACCAATCAAACAGGACGACATATCCTCCGGATAAAGAAATTCCAATTTCAGCCCTTTTGAAAGCGCATCAGGCATAAAAATTTCCTGCACGGTTTCAACAATGCGTTGCAAATAAAACGGTCGTTTTTCCAATTCCAACCGTCCGGCTTCTATTTTTGAAAAATCGAGAATATCGTTTAAAATTGTGAGCAATGAATAGGCGGAAAACTGGATGGTTTCGGCGGCGCGCTTTTGCTCTTCTTTGAGATCGGTCTCCAGCAGAATATCCGTCATGCCAATCACACCGTTCATCGGAGTACGCAGTTCATGGCTCATATTAGCCAAAAATTCACTTTTTGCCCGGTTGGCTACTTCGGCAGCATCCTTGGCTTCCAGCAAATCGCGCGTACGCTCTTCCACACGCTGCTCCAAACGCGACTTGGAACGGTCTAGGTCACCGATCACCTTTTGCAACGATTGGCGCATAGCGTCCATCTGCTGAGCCAAACCGCCAATTTCGTTTAACCGGCTTACCGGAACCTCTTTTTCCAACTGTCCTTGAGCAATCTCTTCAGCTGCAATAGAAAGCTCTTGCACCGGGATAAAGATCAACCGATGAGTCAGCATAAAAGTGGCGATTGAAAGACTAATGACCACCAGCATGGTAATCACAATAATAATGAGAACCTGCTGTCCCAGAGACTCCCAAACGTTCCGGTTCGAGGCCACCAGCCGAATTTCCGCTGTGTTGCCGTTGGAAAGAGGAATCAGTACGGTACCCTGAATAAAACGACTCTGCGCCACTTCGTCACGATGGGTTACCCATCCGAAGCCATAACGCACTTTATTAATTTGAATTTCAGGTTTCTCTGGATCACCCACCGTCAATCCAGCAAAAACGATGTCGCGGTCATTCAGCAGATATTCAAGAAAATGGCCAATGGACTGTTCATTTCGCTCAGCTACCGGCTCCTCCAGCGCAATTTTAGTAAGCGAAAGTTTTTGATCCATATTGCGCTGGATATCGGTTTCGGCCGCCGTCTTTTCCTGAACAATAAGCACTCCGGCTATCGTAAAAAGAACGATACTCACCACGATGGTCAGTACCGCCGGAAGCACAAACGTAAGGCTTCGGAAAAAGGATGTTATGCGATATTTCATATTTTGAGAGTGTAGAGTAGCCATAAAGAGCTCAAAAAACAACTGACTTACCCCTTTTTCTATTGTCCATCACGTCCTCCATGCTACATTGTGCGTCCTTTTAAACGGAGAAACCCATGGCAAATAAAAAAAGCGCGTATGCAGAGGCTGGCGTCGATATCGACGTCATGATGAACTCCCTTCAGCGGATCAAAAAGAACGTCAAATCGACCAATACCAAGGGCGTTATGAGCGAAATCGGCTCCTTTGGCGGGCTCTTTCAGTCGCCCGGTAAAGAATTCCTGCTCGTAGCCAGCGCCGACGGCGTCGGCACCAAACTCAAAGTCGCCCATATGGCCGGCAAACATACCACCGTCGGACAGGATCTGGTCAACCACTGCGTCAACGACATCCTCGTCCAAGGTGCCACCCCGCTCTTCTTCCTCGACTACCTCGGTACCGCCGCCCTTTCCGGCAAAGTATTCGAAGACGTCATTGCCGGCTTTTGCAAAGCCTGCCGCGAAAACGGCTGTGCCCTGCTCGGCGGCGAAACCGCCGAAATGCCCGGCCTCTATCCAAAAGGCGAATACGACCTCGTCGGCACCATCGTCGGCCAGGTTGAAAAGAAAAAGCTTATCACCGGAGCAACCATCCGCAAAGGCGATGTCATCATCGGTCTGCCCTCCACCGGACTGCAAACCAACGGCTACTCGCTAGCCCGCAAAGTCATCTTCGAAAAAGCCGGTAAAAAACTGAGCGACCTCGTTCCCGGCACCAAAGTCACCTTCGAAAAGACCCTGCTCGCCATCCATAAGAGCTACTTGAAACCGATCGTTGCACTCATGAACAAAACCACTGTGCGCGGCATGGCACACATCACCGGCGGCGGACTGGTGGACAATGTTCCGCGCGTTCTGCCTAAAACCGTTGACGCCGTCTTCGACCGTTCAACGTGGAAAAC
>JBILEA010000019.1:0-22626 GCA_044352355.1 Pontiellaceae bacterium
CGGCGACCTGTAGCTGCAGATCACTCACGTGCAGGGCTCGGGCAACAACAAGGCGTAATTCATCGATGTCGAATGGTTTACGGATATAGTCGGCTGCTCCAAGCTCCAGTGCCGTCATAACGGGACGGATAGACGATACGCCGCTGATCATGACAACTGGCAAATGCGGACGGCTTTCACGTACTCTGCGCAAAAATTCAACCCCGTTGACGCCGGGCAGAATGACATCGAGAAGCATCACATCAACTTCCTGTTGCTCCAATAGAACGGTAGCCTCTTCAGCAGAAAGTGCGATACGGACATCGTAAATTCCCTCGAAAACAATGCGCAGGGATTCAATCAGACAGGAATTATCGTCCACGATAAGCAGCTTTTTCATACAGAAAAGCCTCCCTCATGATCAAGCGCCGGGAGTGAAAGGCGAACGACTGTGCCGGTCTCACCGCTTTCGACAGCAACCAGCCCCCCATGATCAATCATGGTGCGACGGACAATCGGCAGCCCCAACCCCACCCCGCGGGCTTTGGTGGTGCAGAACGGAGAAAAAACTTTTTCTCGCAACTCAACCGGAATACCGGTGCCGTTATCGCGTACTTCAATGATAACCGCAGGGCGACCGGTACCGATCTTGCCCGCAAAGGCTTTTAGCACAATGCGCGGTTGCGAAGATCCTTCAACGGCGGCAAAGGTGTTGTACAGAAGGCGGGCAATAGAATCCGCAAGGACATTAATGTCCCCTTCGAACGACGGCAGCCCGGATTCCACTTCGACGCATACCTCACTAACAGCAACGTGGCTGTCGCGAACTTTGCAAAGCGCCGTTTCAAGCAACTCGCCGGCGTTTACCGGGGAAAACTCGAGTTTGGATGGATTGGCGTACTCATCCAATTGATCAATCATGCCGTTGAGGCGAGCGACTTCTTGCGTGGTGAGATCTCGAAATTGGGTACGGAATTCTTCATCGGCGTAGCGCTCAGGCAACAACTGGGAAAAGGTACTGATGGCAACCAGCGGATTGCGTACTTCATGAGAAATGGCGGTGGCCAATTCGTTCCAGAAAGTGGCACGTTCGAGATTATTCTGCTTTTCGCGCAGAATTCGTTCTTCGGTTAGATCGTTAAGCACCGCCATAGCGCCCATGCACTGTCCATTTTGCTGAAGACGGCGAATCTGAATAGAAAGTCCGCGGCGCGTCCTCGGCTCGGTCCATTCAACAGGCCCGACTCCTTTTTCGCCCGCCATGCAACGATTGAGCAACGAGGCAATGTAACTGGAAAGTCTCTCGATCGGGCGACCGATCATATCCGTTGCGGCTACATTAAGTAGCGTTTCTGCTCCGCTGTTAAACCAGCGGATGGCGCCATCGGGTCCCGTGGCGATAATGCCCACGGGTATGGCTTGCAGAAGATTTTCGGCAAGTGCTTTCTGAATGGCAATGCTTTCGTGCAACAGTGAGTTTTCAATGGTCACGGAAACATGCTCAGCAAGGAGTGTCAGTTCTTCGATATCGCGCTGTTCAAACGGCGCGCCGGAAGAAGATCGTCCAATGCAAAGCCAACCGATAAGTCGTTCGCGTCCAAAAAGCGGCAAAATGGCTTCCGCGCCCGCCAGATCGAGCATTTTTTCGAGCAACAAACGCTCTTCCATGGTTTCGATATGGCGCAACATAGAACGCGAAATACTGTGCGCATGAATTTGAAGCCACTGGACAAACGGATGTGTTTTTTTTAATTCAAGTGTGCGGGTATCTTCCATGCATTTTATACCGGCGCGAAAACGGTAAATTTCGGCCGGCGTAATGGAAAATATCGCGACACGTGAAACGCGTGCGCAACTGGCAACCCCTTCGACAATACTTTCGAGCATGATTCCAATATTGTCAAAGCGACGGAATGCGCTGGAAAAATGATAAAGTGAAGGCGCAATGTTTTCGCGCGAAGCGGCTGCCGGAGTTGCAGGTCGCTGCAGGCTTTCTTTTAATACGCGATTTTCCTGCTGAAGCCGCAGATGCGTCTGCGCCTGATCAAACAGAGTTTGCAACCGCAACCGGTCCACTTCACCTGACTCAAGCGCATAAATGCCAACTGAAGCCGCTTTTAATCCCGGGTCGGAACGAGCCGCCCCTAACGCAATAATTACCGTATCTGGAAACTCTTTAATCATCTCTGGGAGAATCGCCATACAGTCGGTAGCACGTAGATCTATGAAAAGGAGCGTGTCGTGATATTGATGCAAAAGCATCTCGATTTCAGCCGGGTCGCTAACATGCCGCACCGCTGAGCGAGAGTGAAGATAGCCGCGTATACGCTGAAGCAGAACGCCGTCCTGCGTGTACATTATACTGACAGGCAGTGCACTCATTCTTCTTTTTCCTCCTGCGGGGTTAACAGCGGGAACTGCACATGGAAAACGGTCCCGACTCCTTCTTGGCTTTCCACATCAATCGTGCCCATATGCTCTTGGATAATGCCGTGTGAGACCGAAAGACCAAGCCCAATGCCATCCTCTTTAGTGGTAAAAAACGGATCAAATATTTTACTTAACGCCTCAGGGGCAATACCGCAACCGGTATCCTGTACATCAACCTGAATACGATCAACATTCGGCAAGGAGCCGGCCAGAGGGTCGTCAGGTGAGAATTGTACAATCGACGTGCGCACAGCTAACTTGCCGCCCTTTTTCATCGCATGGACAGCATTTAGGAAAAAATTAACAAACGTCTGATTCAACTGCTCCGCATCCGCCTCAATTACATGACGCACGGCATCCAAATGTCGCTCCAAAGCTATCCCGTGCTGAGCAAGCTGCTGTTCGGCTAAACGTAATGAATTATCAATGACATCATGTAATGAAACAGGCTTGAGCGATGCTTTGGCCGGGCGGGCAAAGTTAAGCAGGCGATTAACAATCGTATCGATGCGCTTCACTTCCTGTCCGACCAAGTCAAAAAAGGTATGACGGAACTCGGTATCGCTATATTGTTGCGGCAAAAGTTGAGTAAACGTCTTGATGGTTACGAGGGGATTTTTTATTTCATGCGCCATTCCGGCAGAAAGCGTTCCTATACTGGAAAGCCGGTCGGTACGACGGATCTGCTCTTCCAGCTTCTTGAGCAACGTCATATCGTTAAATGCCAGCAGGGCCCCAAGTAGATTGCCGGTATGTCCGTGAAAAATGGCGCCACTAACGCGAATAGGAATATCTTCGTCCCCGGACTTAATATACATATCTTTATCACGGAATCCAACTTGCGTCCTTAGTACAGTCTCTAGACATTCAACCAAAGCGGGTGGAAGCACCGTCATCGCTTGATCAATCACCGCAGATTCAGAAAGCCCAATCTGTACCTGCGCGCACTGATTAAACACCGTTACCATCCGGTCGGCATTGACTGCAATAATGCCGCTGGTAAGCGAATCGAGCAGGATGTCATTATAAATCTTGCCGTTTTGGACCGCCGTATAGAGACTGGCATTTTCCAGCGCCACGGCAAACTGATCGCAAAGAAGCTGTAGCGCCCGTTGATCATGCAAATCGTAAATACGCCCTGATTCCTTTTGAGATAGGAGAACAATCGCCTTCATTTCCTTGCGCATGAAACTTCCAAGGATGGCCGCCGCACCCAAAGACTCTAACTCCTCACGGGCATCGTCAACCAGCGGCGAAGAGCGCATCCGTTGAAGCATGTCCGTGGTAAACGCTTCATGCTCCAGAGTCAACAGCTGGATAAGCGGACTCTCTTTACGGATAGATACGTTGCGGCCTTGTTCCGGCGAGGCGTAATACTGATCATAGGATCCGTCCTTATCCGGTCGCAACAGAATCAGCTGCGTAACACCAAACGTTTCTACAATCAGCTCTGAAAAAAGAATCGTTAAATGATCTTCCGTAGAAACTTCCTGGAAAATATGGCCGGCTTTTTTCAAAACCTCATCCACATTAACGGAAGTCGCATGCGGAAAAAGACGATGGACAAACGCCTGCATCCAGCCATGCGCGGGCACAACCGAAAACGCTACGACCAAGGTGGCCAGCAGATAAGACACATAGGACGGATCGGTAAAAAACCATTGAAATACATACCGCCCAAACCATACAGACAAACTGTACAAGCCAACCAAATAACAGCTCATCAAAACATATGCCACTACACGCTGAAGAACGGCGGATGCCGCCAGAATACGACGCGTCGCAATGCCATAAGCAACAAACCCATCGAGAGCAAGAACTGAAAGCGGAACGAAAAGACTAATTTCCTGATTTTCAGTTATCTCAGCGGATGCGATTAAAAAAACCCCTATAATAAAACTTGCGATACATCCTATCTGTAAAAATTGAATTTCGGATCTTTTAGCCCCTTCTCGGCTTTTTGCTACGCGCCGAAACCCAATAGAAAACGTGATGATAGCAACGACAAAAAATGTTATGTATATCCAAAAACCCCATCCATATTCTGTCGGCGGAACTAATTCGATGTCAGTTGGATTCCTGGCCGACAGAGCAAAAATGGATGTATGACACAGCACCACTATCGATAAACAAGCCAACAGCCAGTAGCGTAATTCATATAGTATCCGAGATACCGTGATATCCGGATGCTCAATAGCAAGCTGAAGTATAAAAACACCAATAGGAATCAATCCGGCAAACGCGGAAGTTTGACGAATCCAAAATAACAAAATGAGTTCAGAATGCTCAAAAGAGCAGAAATACATCGCGCCCATCCATAGCATCATCAAAAACGTAAGGATAAAAAAACCAATATTTGCCGAACGTCTTGGATTGGAAAATAAAACGAAAAGACCCAGCGCCGTGTTTCCTAGCAACCCGAATAAAATGACAATTTGAAAAAGATTCACGATACACTCTTCATTATAAGGGTACTATTCTCCCCGCCCATTCCATGCCCATTAGCCATCGCAAAAATAATTTTGCCGCGTCGAGATTCCAGAGGAACATGGTCGAGATCGCATGCAGGATCTGGATTCTGAAGATTAGCTGTAGGAATAATCGTCTGATTCTTCATCATTAATGCACAGGCGATGATCTGAAACATACCCGCAGCGGCTAACGGATGCCCGGTGACACCCCGAACTGAACTAACCGGTATTTGATAAGCACGATTACCAAACAACTTCTTCACACTTTCAACTTCAATTCGGTCACCACCAATATCACCGCAAGCATTCGCACAAATATAATCGATCTGATCTGAATAAATCCCAGCATTTGCCATAGCCATATTCATCGAATGAAACAATCCTTCCATGCCAGATTCCCCAGGAGTATCCGTAATGGTTGCACCACCAAGAATTTCCATGTACGGCGTTGCGCCACGCGACAAGGCCGAATCCAATCGTTCTAATACTAAAAATCCCGCACCTTCTGCCAACACCACACCACTCCGTTTCGCATCAAATGGCCGGCTCACTTCTTCTGGAGGAAAGTCTTGGGATAAAGAAGGTATCCCGGCCGCGGCAAATCCCGCAACGCCAGTATTACTTAAGGGAGAATCTGCCGCACCAACAACAATCAAATCCGTCTTCCCCTCTTTAATCATTTTTGCAGCCAGAGCAACAGCATCTAATCCCGATGGACAAGCCGAAGAAATGGTTGTTACTGAAGTCTGTACATCCAGCAGTTGAACCATAGCAGCACTGATAGCGTGCGGCTGACATGCCCCAACCATATAAGGGCGAACTCGATCGGCTCCGCGCGTCATAATAATCTCTTTTGCAGATTCAATAATATCCGCGGCAGCACTGCATATTCCGATTACAAGATGAAGGACCTCTCTCCCTTTTAACAATTCTTTAGTTAACCCCGCATCGTCTACCGCCATTTTACACGCAACCAATCCCAATTGCGTCTGTCGACCCAGCCGATTGGGCTTGCAACTTTCAAAATACTCCCGCAAATCAAAGTTTTTAATTTCCCCAGCAATTTTTAACGGATAATCACTAACATCAAACAACGTAATGGGCCCAATACCGCTTTTACAATTGATCAACGAATCCCAAAAAGCATCGAGACCGATGCCATTGGGGGCGACTACTCCCATTCCAGTTACGACTACTCGGGGTTGTGTATCCACTTAAGCTCCAGTCTGTAAAATACAGGGTGTTCAAAAATGTCCAGCGGAGACTAATGAAGATGTACAGATTTGTACATAACTGATTTTTTATATGGAAAAATGGCTGCACTGAAACTAGACTGCCCCAACTTTCGCATATGAACCGAAAGCAACCCGGAATATACAGGGAGAGCTCAGCGCATGATTAGTAAACTTCGTTTGACAAAAACCTCGATCATAACCTTCTTCTCCACGTTTCTTATTTCGTCCATTCTTCTCGCGGACGGATATCGCAATCCTCCTGAAGGGGCGCGCGCCATTGGTGCATTCGGCGGGCACCGTGCTTTCGCCGATGATGCAAATGCCAACATCCACAACTCCGCCAACCTCGTTGACCTCAAACAGCCGATGATTCAGTACAACGTTACAGCTGGGTACGGACGCACTTCGTTTAAAAATGCAGCAGGTTCCGACCAGACAGAAAACCCTTTCTTCGCCATCCCCGGCTTTTCCGCCGCCGTTCCATTCAAAGAAGGAAAGTATGCGGTTGGTCTATCAACCTACATCCCTTATGGACGCTCCGTCGATTGGGGTGAAGACAGTTTTTTTGCCAGGAATAACGTTTCGTATGCCGGAAGCATGATGGTCGCAGATTTCACTCCGAATTTTGCCATGCGAGTAACCGACTCGCTCTCGGTTGGTGTTGGTGCCGATATTTATTATGGAGAGGTGAGGCAGGAAACTATACTCAACGGATTCGCGGGGTTTCCTTTCTTTATTCCAAACGGAACGAAATCAAAATTGACTGCTGACGGCGATGCTCTTGGCTGGAATGCAGCAGCAACCTGGAAGATGACAAAACGGCAACGCCTTGCACTAACTTACCGCTCGCCAGTCGATATTGTTTATCATGGCGATAATAAAGTTGATGGGGCTGGAACCAGCGATGTCAGTGCACAAATCGAATATCCCACCGTCGTGGGTCTGGCGTACGGAATTGAATTCACAGATACGCTCCGCGCCGAGGTCGACGTTGAATGGCTTGAATTTTCAACTTACCAGAACCTGAAAATCAAAGACTCCCGTCCAGGACCACTATGGAACTCCACAACGGCTCAGAATTTGAAAGACACCTGGACTGCCGGTATCGGCGCAGAATGGGATTTTAAACCACAATGGACGCTCCGTTCCGGGTTTATGTATCTGCAAAACCCAACTCCTGAAAAAACCTACGGTCCGCTTGGTCCAGACGAAAATCAGGGTGTTATTTCTTTCGGTCTCGGATACGAAATCGATCATCACGCTATTGATTTAGGCTACGCCTACGGCTTGTTTGACGGACGCTCCATCAGCGGAAATAACAACCCCGCCCATAACGGCGATTACGACTACAACGTACATCTACTCAGTCTCTCTTACGGTTATAAATTCTAGGAGTCCCATATGTCAAAAGACCGGTTACTTGTAATTGATGACGAACTCGGCCCGCGCGAAAGTCTCCGGTTTCTCTTTAAAGACATCTACGATGTAACCTGCGTAGAGTCCGTTGATAAAGGGGTTGCGGAACTGAAAAAATCGCCGCCGGACTGCATTATTACCGACATTAAAATGCCAGGGAAAACCGGCGTTCAAGGTCTCAAAGAAATCCGGGCCATCGACAATCAAGTTTCTATCATCATGCTCACGGGCTTCGGCTCGCTTGAAACCGCGCAGGAAGCCATTCGTCACGGTGCCACCGACTACCTCAAAAAACCTTTCGATACCGATGAAATACGCGAAATTGTGGCCGGTTACGTTAAGCGCACAAAAATAAACCGAAAGCGAATTGCCGCCACGGATCATCTGGAAAATCTGACCACTCAGTTGCAAGAACAGCTCAATGCCAAAGAAAAATTAGCCGCGCTCGGCGAAGAATCCTCCGAATTTGTGCACGATCTGGGCAACCCGCTCAGCGTTATCAACGGCTACGTTCAAATTCTGATCAAAGATATTAAGGATAAAAAAATTCAGGGCAAGGAACTCAACGTCGGGTATCTTGAGCAAATCGAAAAAAGCGTTTCCCGCTGCCGCGATATGCTCACGCTGTGGCGCGAGCGTTCCAAACGGGCCGATTCATCGATCAAGCGATTATCGCTCGGTGACCTCGTAACGGAAGTGGCCATGAATGCAAAAACTCTGGCTATGAACAAATCCGCCCAGGTAAATATCATCCCCGGCCCAATCGATTGCCTGATCGAGGGCGATAACGTGCAGGTTTTCCGCTCTATTCAGAATATCATTGGTAACGCCATTGAAGCGCTACCGGCATCCGGTGGTGTTATGACTATTTGCTGGCGCATTGATGGCGGACGCGCACTGGTTGAGGTCGAAGACAACGGCGGAGGATTTCCTCCCGAAAAAATTGCCGACTTACAGACCAAATATTACACGACCAAAGGCGAATGTGGAGGAATGGGGCTCGGTCTCTTCATAACCAAAAACATCGTGGAAGCACATGGCGGCTCGCTCATTCTCGCTAATAATGCCGCCGGAACCGGGGCAATTGTCACCCTTGCTTTCCCGCGGCTCAATTAAAACATCATCTGGCGTGCAAACACACGCCGCGGGCGCGGGGCTACGTTTCGACCCTTTGTTGAGTAGAAAATCTCCGTCGCACTTCGTTCGCCGGAGCACTCCAGAAAACAAAACGGCGTTCCGCAATGCAGAACGCCGTTTCGTTTTTCAGCCGTTCAGGAATTATCCCAAACGTGCTTTCAGAGCCTTCAGCTGCTCCGTCATGCGGGCCGGCAGCTTATCACCAAAAGTCGCCAGATACTTTTCAGCATCTGTAACGGTAGCTTTAAACAGCTCCGTATCGACTTTCATCAACTCAGCCCAGTCGGCGGCTGGAATATTCAAACCGTCCAAGGTCAAATCTCCATCAATCGGCATCAGACCAATCGCGGTTTCGCGGGCTTTAACCTTGCCTTCCACACGATCGCACATCCATTTCAGGACGCGGCTGTTGTCGCCGAAGCCGGGCCAGAGCCATTTGCCGTCTTTGTCTTTACGGAACCAGTTGACATAGAAGCAGCGCGGCGCTTTATCGCCTAACGTATCGCCCATATCAAACCAATGTTTAATGTATTCACCGGCATGATAACCAATGAACGGGGTCATAGCAAAAGGGTCGAAACGGATGGCCGATTTCACATCCAAAGCTGCTGCCGTCGCTTCCGAAGCTGCTGTCGCGCCCATGTAAACACCGTGGTTGAAATCACGTGCTTCATGAACCAACGGCATTGTGGTCGTGCGGCGTCCGCCGAACACAAAAATATCAATCGGTACGCCAGCCGGATTTTCCCAATCTTCACAGATCACCGGGCAAAGATCAGCCCGTGCAGTGAACCGGCTGTTCGGGTGAGCCCCAAGGATTTTCTTGCCTTCAGCGTCTCTCATGCCCGGCTTAAAGGGCTTGCCCTTCCAGTCGGTTCCCCCTGCGCAATCCACGCCCATATCTTCCCACCACACGTCGAGATCATCGGTAACGACGACATTGGTGAAGATCGCATCCTTACGGCAGCTTTCCAGTGCCATCGGGTTGGACTGCTTGCTGGTTCCCGGAGCCACGCCAAAGAAACCGGCTTCCGGATTAATCGCATAGAGGCGGCCATCTTTACCCGGCTTCATCCACGCGATATCGTCACCGACGGTCTCCACTTTCCATCCCGGAACGGTGGACTGCAACATGGCCAGATTGGTTTTTCCGCAAGCTGACGGGAAGGCCGCCGCGATGTGGAATTTCTTACCTTGCGGGTTGGTAAAGCGCAGAATGAGCATGTGTTCAGCCATCCAACCTTCGTGACGCGCCATATTGGATGCGATCCGCAGTGCCAGACATTTCTTACCGAGCAGTGCGTTTCCGCCGTATCCAGAGCCGTATGACCAGATCAGATTTTCTTCCGGAAAGTGTGCAATATACTTCTGTTCAATCGGCGCGCAAGGCCAACGGCTGTCTTTCTGGCCGGGCTCGAGCGGAGCACCGACCGAGTGAAGACAAGGAATGAAGTCGCCGTTATCGCCAAGAACCTCGAGAACCTTCGTGCTGACGCGAGCCATAATGTGCATGTTGACCACTACATAAGGGCTGTCGGTCAGCTCAACGCCGATTTTGGCAATCGGCGAACCAATCGGGCCCATTGAAAACGGGATCACGTACATCGTCCGGCCCTTCATGCAGCCTTTATACAATGCGACCATGGTTTTCTTAAGCTCAACCGGATCAATCCAGTTATTGGTCGGGCCGGCATCTTCCTGCTTCACCGAAGCAATATAGGTACGGTTTTCAACACGCGCCACGTCGGACGGATCGGAGTTAAAAGCAAAGCTGTTCGGACGTTTTGCTTCATTCAGCTTAATCGCCATGCCACAGGCCACCATTGCGGACATCAGACTGTCGTATTCTTTTTTCGAACCATCACACCAAACCACGCGGTCGGGCGTACACATCTTTTCGATCTCAGCCACCCAGTTGAGCAGCTTCTTATTCTTCGTCGGTGCAGTCATTTTACAATCCTCCATTAAGTTCCCTGTCATCGAATCCGGTTAAAATTCTGCATAAGGTGCTGAAATGAATCGGGCATGTCAACCACCGAACCCATAAAACTGTGAGTAAACCGGTGACATTTTTTCTATTCCCGCTTTTATACCGCGTTCACCTTGCCTATTCTCCCCCGCATGAATATCGAAATGATCTCCGTCGGCCCCTTTGAAGTAAATTGCGCCATCGTTTGGGGTGAAACCAAACAGGCGCTTGTCATCGATCCGGGCCATGATGCCGCCCGTATCGAAACCGCACTTAAACGGAATGGCCTAGCCGTCACCGCCTATCTGCTGACGCATGGTCATGCCGACCACCTCTGCGCCCTCGCCGACCTGCACGCCACTCGCCCCGCCCCGATTTATATTCACGCCGAAGATTACAAATGGGCCTTCGGCCAGCAAAACCAGATTCCACCCTACTACTCTGTCCCCATAAAACCCTCCACCGAATTCATTCATCCGGAGAACCCACCCCGTCCGTCGCTTTGCTCCGGCCACCCCTCCGCTGAAGGGGCGCTTTTAAAATCCGCTCCTCCGGAGGGGTGCCCGCAGGGCGGGGTGGGTTTGATCACGTTAGCCGATCTCAGCTTCCAGACCTTGGAAACGCCCGGCCACACCAAGGGCTGCGTCTGCTACTATTTTGAGCAGGAAAAGATCATCTTCACCGGTGACACACTCTTCAAAGGCACCTGCGGACGCACCGACCTTCCCGGCGGTGACGGACGCATTCTCGCACAGTCTCTCAAAAAACTGGCCGCCCTGCCCGACGATGTCACCGTCCACGCCGGTCACAACGAAAGCACCACGATTGGCTGCGAAAAGCGCACCAATTTTTTCATGCAGCAAGCGGCAAAATAAACGTGTACCGCCGGATAACCCCTTTATTCTTTGATTATTCGAGCCATTACGGATACATTCCAACGCATGGGAAAACTGGAAAACACCTTTTCATGGTCATTCAGCGCAGCGGCGGATTTCGACGAATGCCGGCGGCGGCGCTTCTGGAATAAGTACGGCATGTGGGGTGGCTGGGAAAAGAACGGCTCACCGGAAACCAAAAAAGCCTACCAGCTCAACAAAATGGATAATCGCTGGGGACTAATGGGGCAGGCCGCTGAAAACTCGGTCATGCGCGTTCTGCGCCAGCATCAGGCCGGCAACCCAATCACCGCCGAAGAAGCCTTCGAAACCGTCGCCCGCCCTTTCCTGCGTCAAAAATGGACCGAATCCAAACGCGGCGAGTGGAAAGAGAATCCAAAAAAGTTCTGCTGCCTGCGCGAGCATTATTACGGCGTGATGGGCGACGAAAAGGCCGTTGCCGAACAGATGAGCGGGCAAATAAAAAATTGCATCGTCAACTTCATCAGCAAGGTTCTCCCGCGGATTGGGAATATCACCCGTGAACAGGAACTCCCGGTAAAGACACCGGATATGGGTGGCGACCCGGAGAGTATCGAATTCAAGGGAGTCAAACTGTATGTGATCCCTGACTATGCCTACCGCATCGGCGGGCAGTTTCATATTCACGACTGGAAGGCGGGCAAGGTCAAAGAATCGCACCGTGAACAGCTGGGACTTTATGCACTCTGGGCCCGCGAAAAATTCCGGGCGAAACCGAATGATACCTTTCTTTACGTCGAATATCTCCACGAAGGACAAGTGGCACCCTTCCAGCTTGTACCCGAAGATTTTGAACTGCTCGAAGCCCGTATCGAAAATTCAGTGGCGGAAATGACAGAATACCTGGTCGATTTTGACCGGGCAAGAAACGTGCCGCTACCCAAAGAAGAGTGGGAACTGGCATCCGACCCCGCGTCCTGTAAAAACTGTAACTTCTACGAACTCTGCAAGACCGAATTGTAGCCGCGAGGACCTCGGCTGCAAAAGGGAAGACTATTTACCTGCCTCTGTCGGGAGCAATCTGATCCGTGCAGGTTTAACCACCGGCAAATCCATCCCTTCCGCCCAATATGTTTTACCCGTAATCTCAAGTTTCATGCCGGAAAAAGTCTGCATCTGAGCCGCATTCCCCCGCACATAACAAACAATGACATCGGTAAAGTGATCATCGACCAGTTTATATAGCGCAGCGTCTGCAGGTTGTAAAATGCCGTAATAGGTTCCTTCCACGCCCTGTGTTTTAGAAGAATCGACCGTAAGCTTTTTCTGCGCAGTTGCTGAAATGGCCGTCATAATCTCCTGGACAGTTGCCTCAGCACCAATCTGTGCGCCCGTCTGCGTTTCCTGAACAACCACCGGAACCGTAGCCACAAATCCGGGCGCATCCACATACTTACGACTAATCCAAATGACTGTGTTCGAAGTCGATGCAACCTTCAGCCACTGAGCCAGCTCACCACGGACATTCAAAACCGTACCGCTA
The DNA here is from genome assembly GCA_044352355.1 of Pontiellaceae bacterium. Taxonomy (GTDB): domain Bacteria; phylum Verrucomicrobiota; class Kiritimatiellia; order Kiritimatiellales; family Tichowtungiaceae; genus Tichowtungia. The sequence goes on from JBILEA010000019.1 coordinate 13,038, forward strand.
CTCGCCGTACCGACCACGCTATGACTCAAACTCGGACCCGAGCGGACGTTAAGCAGTTCCGTCTGCACCGTTTTATTGCTGACAAACTCACTGCTCACCCAAAAATCAACCGTTTCAGGCGGGAAAACACCAACCCAGTCCGGTTTGCTGTTGTCTTTAAGAACCAGTTCGTCGCCCAGCATCGCACGACTAAGCAGCACCGCATTTGTATCCGGCACAGCACGCAGACTGACACGGTCGCCCGTCACTTTAACGTTGACGGATTCCTGCGCATAAACAGCGGCAGACAGCGCGATAAGTGCAAACAGAATTTTCTTCATAGCATCTTCTCCTTTAGCCCGAACAACTGGATAGCATTCTCCATCGTCGTTTTTGCCAGCGACTCTACTGCACAGCCGCGCAATTCAGCAAGCCGTTTGACCGTATCCACCACAAAGGCGGGCTCACAACGCTCGCCGCGATGCGGCACGGGCGCGAGATACGGCGCGTCGGTTTCAATCAGCAACCGGTCATCCGGAACAAACTTTGCCACTTCACGAAGCGGATCGGCGTTGGCAAACGTCACGATCCCGCTGAAGCTGATATAAAAACCGAGATCGAGCAACAACTTCGCCATACGCTCATCACGAGTAAAACAATGAATCACGCCGAGATGCGCGGGGTCGCCTTTCCAATGTTTGGAAAAATCGGTAAGGATCGCAAGGGTGTCGTCGTCCGCATCCCGAGTATGAACGATCACCGGTTTACGGGTGTGAATAGCGGCTTCCAGACATTGGAAAAGAAGCCGCTGCTGTTCCTTGGCTTTTTCGGGTTCATAAAAGTAATCGAGACCTATCTCACCGATCGCTACCGTTTCCTCTTTTGCCGCCAGTTCACGCAGTGCGGTAATGTCATAAATCGGCCCGGCAAGGTGACGATCGTAACCGGCGGCGGCGTAAATCCGTTTCGGGAAAGCCCCGGCCAGTTGCTGCGCCAGCTCATTGGCTTCGGGCGATCCTCCGACCGCGATCATCTTCGAAACATCCGCACGATCCGCACGCGCCAACACCTGCTCCAACGAGCCGTCTTTTACGAAATCATCAAAATGGACATGCGTATCGAAAAACATAAACGGACGTTACATGAAATAAAGAAAAGATGGAATATGGGAATGGCAGAAAAACGTGTTGGGGCAAAACCTCTGGAGTGCGGACGCAACCCGCAGGGGCGAGGCCGCTCTGTAGGGCTGAGAGCGGTGTCGCACTTCGTTTGCCGCCGCTCCAAAGTGTTTTGTGCTACATGTTCAGAAAATTCTGCAAAAGCTGTTTGCCATGCTCGGTCAGAATTGACTCAGGATGGAACTGAACACCGTGCACCGGATATTCGGTGTGCATCAGTCCCATGATTTCACCTTCGGCAGTTTCGGCCGTTATTTTCAGACAGGCCGGCAGACTTTCGCGCTCGACCAGCAGGGAATGATAGCGCGTGGCGTTAAACGGGCTGGGCAGCCCTTTGAACACGCTTTCGCCTCCATGCAGAATCGGCGAAGTCTTCCCATGCATCAACCGCGCGGCACGGACAACGTTTCCGCCAAAAACATCCCCAATTGCCTGATGGCCAAGGCAGACGCCAAGCAGTGGAACGCGCGGACCGAACTCGCGAATAATGTCACATGAAACTCCGGCCTCGCGCGGCGAGCAAGGGCCGGGACTGACCAACACTTTATCCGGCTTAAGCGCGATAGCTTCCGCGACGGTAATTTTATCGTTGCGGAAAATTTTCATCTCCGCGCCCAGCTCGCCAAAATATTGCACGAGGTTATAGGTGAACGAATCGTAGTTATCGATGACCAGTATCATGATGCGTAATCCGTAATGCGTAATGCGTAATTTGCAAAGCAAGCCCTTTTTAAAATCATGGACAGCAAAATCATGGGGGAATTCACCCTCCCCATCAAATCCGGCTGTTGACGTGCCTGAGGCAGATCTGCCGAGGCGGAAAAAATGATTTTTTCGTTCATAATTTTGTCAATATTCCAGGTCTAATTTTCTTTCCGTGCCGATGCGTAATGTTTTGCGAGAGCCAGCGCTTTCATCATGCCACGGGCCTTATTGCGGGTTTCCTGATATTCCATCTCAGGAACTGAATCAGCAACAATCCCCGCACCGGCCTGCACATAGGCCTTGTTTTTATCAAGCACGACCGTTCGGATGGTGATGCACGAGTCGAGGTTGCCGTCGAAACTGAAATAGCCGACCGCGCCAGCGTACGGACCCCGCTTGGCCTTTTCAAATTCAGCAATCAATTCCATGGCGCGGATTTTCGGCGCACCACTGACTGTTCCGGCAGGAAACGTAGCCCGCATCACGTCGTAGACATCATATTCCGGTGCAAGTCTTCCCGTAACATCGGAAACGATGTGCATGACGTGGCTATAGCGCTCGATCACCATCTTTTCGGTCACTTTAACGCTCGAAAATTCACAAACACGACCGATGTCGTTGCGACCCAGATCGACCAACATAACGTGCTCGGCGATTTCCTTAGGGTCGGCCAGCAGCTCGTTTTCAAGAGCGAGATCCTCCGCCTCTGTTTTGCCGCGAGGCCTGGTTCCTGCGATCGGACGAACTTCAATCCGGCGATCTTCGCAACGCACATGAACTTCCGGCGACGAACCGACCAGCGCGCTCACTCCAAGATCCAAACAGAACATATAAGGCGACGGATTAATAGCGCGCAATGCGCGATAGACATCGAGCGAATCGGCCGTGTTTTCCACCTCAAAACGCTGCGAAAGCACTGTCTGAATAACATCACCCGCATGAATATATCCCTGGACTTTACAGACCATAGATCGAAACTCATCCGGCGTTGTGTTAGACTGCGGTTCGAGCGGCGCCACATCCAAATGGGCCTCAATCAGCACCCGGCTAACCGGGGTCATAAGCGCCTCGCAAAGCTCATCGATTTCCGCCAGCGCGGCCTCATAGGCTTGATCCGCATCGCCATCTATAAAAGCGTTCGCAACCACTTTCATGGTATGATTGACCCGGTCGAAAATAATAATGGCATTGGTAACCATCATCACCATATCCGGATTACCAATCACATCGTTTTTACTCACCGGCACGCGCGGCTCAAAAACCGAAATCATATCGTAGCCGAGGAATCCGACCGCCCCGCCGGTAAAACGCGGTAACGCCGGATCACGCACCGGCTGATAACGACTCATATACGTCTTGAGCGCATCAAGCGGATCGGTATCCGTAATTTTTGTCGTCACGGTCTCTTCCGTAATTTCGGTTACAGTGCCATAGGCGCGAAGAATAGCCCGCGGGTTGCCGCCGATAAAAGAATAGCGACCGATCTTTTCGCCGCCTTCCACGCTTTCGAGCATCCAGGTGTGCGAAGCGTGGTCTTTTTCGCGCAGAAATTGACGTACCCGTTCATAGGCAGAAACCGGCGTTTCCTGATCGGCCAGAATTTCTTTCCAAACCGGAATCAGGTTCCCCTGTTTCGCCTTTTTAAAAAATGTCTCTCGATTCGGCTGCACACTCATGATTTACCTGTATTAAAGCGCCTTTGTACCTGCAACCGGCATCCAGCGCAAGTTCCGCTTTTCCTAACTCCCGCAATGATGCGGTGTTAAAAAGGAAAAGTCGCGAAGCTAGATGTTTAAACAATCCTGCGCTTCAGCGCAGGTGGCAACGATTGGGAGCCGGTCGGTGAGCTTGGAAAACTCAAAAAGCTTCCGAACCTTGGAACCGGCGTGAAGCAGTACGACGTTCACTCCCGCTTTCTGGAGTTCAAGCAATGCACCGATTTCATTAGAACAGAGCATTTCCACATTGCGCAAGTCAATGATCACCTTGCCGGACAAACCGGCCGGCAGCGCTTCCAAACCTTGGAACAGATGATAGATCGCGTCTGACGGCGGAGCCGACGGATCAATCTTAGCCGGAATATTCCGCCCAAGCTTCAACTCAAGCGTCAGCCAAACCGCACGGAACAGAAAAGCGATGTTGGAAACGTAGCGCTTCGTCAGCCGTTTCGGGTCGGTTCCCCAGCGCCAGAGCCACTCACAATGGATTTTCTGGGTCCAACCCGGGGCGCGGTGCTGGACACCGGCAATAAAATCGAGTGTTCCGCCAATACCGATCGCGACCGGCACTTTCCATGTATTAACGTGCATGTGGTTAAATTTATCCTGCTTCGGCGCCCCAAAGGCGGTGAAAAGGATGTCCGGTTTGGCTTCGGCAAGGCGGCGCAGAATTTCTGCGTGATCCATTTTATCGAGCGGTGCATACGGCGGAGACCAGGCCCCGGCCACCTTCAGCTCTGGATGCCGATTCTTAAGCACGTCCATCGCTTTGGCGGCAACGCCCTCGGCGGCGCCGAGGCCGTAAATGCTGATTCCCTCTTTTTCCGCGCGGGCCGCCAGCATCGGTGTAATATCGCTGCCTGTCACCCGCCCTTTCAGCGGCGGACCGAAAAACGGCGCGAATTTAACCGGCGGGAAGCCGTCAGCAATCACCAGATCCGCTTCACGCAGTACATTACGCAATCCGATATCGTGCTGGGCCTGAACAATGAAATCGAGATTGGCGGTGGCGATATAGCCGGGCTTACCGGAGCGGACGCGATCGACCGTCCATTGAATGGCTTCCTCGAATGTGACGTTATGAAAAGGCACTCCGAATAGAACCAGTGGTATATTTTGCATGCCGCGAGGATAAATAATCGCCGCGAGCCTTTCAAGCACCGCGAGCCAGTAACTCAGCAAAAGAGGCAACCAGCAGGGCAAGCTCCTTACCGGAAAAAAACGTAAACGCACTGCCCGACTGCTGAACTTCCACACCCTGGAAACTCCGGAACAGTTTTTTTCCGATCCTTGGAAACGGATTATCCCTCTCAATTTTTTCCAGCGTGACCAGCCCTGCGGCAACAGCCAGCGGATTCCCGCTGAGCGTTCCGGCCTGATAAACCGGCCCGGCCGGCGCAAGCTGTTCCATGACATTGCGGCGCCCACCCAGCGCGGCACCGGCCTCGACCAGCTTGGCGGCTTTACGCATTGCAACCCGACCGCCGCCGACCAGCAGACATTGCCGGCCTTCTAAAATAAGGGCGGCAGGAAACATTTTTTTTGACAATGGAGTGCCGAGCATGGTTCAATCATCTTTGATGATAAATATTATCACTTTTTAGGTATATTACTTTTGAAACAAAGTCAATACTTGAAACCCGTTTATAGAATGAGAAAAAGGCTAATGGTTTGCCAGTGAATTTATTGGGCTAACGGATCTGAAAGGAAATAGTCGATGACCGCACAACCGGAATTATCTCAAGTAGAACGCGACAAGCTGGAAATCAATCCGGACTTCGATTTCCGAAAAATCGCCGAAACCCCTTTTGAGCAGATTACCCCGAACGAGCTGGCTATGTTCAAGTGGAGCGGCGTCTATCACCAGCTTCAGCCCAGCTTTTTCATGATCCGTGTCGTTACCCCCGGCGGACTGATGACGACGAAGCAGTTTAACCGCGCCGTCGATCTGGCCGAAGTTTACGCGCAGGGCGAGCTGTGTATCACCACCCGCCAGACGCTTCAGTATCACTGGATCCGCAAAGACGACATTTACAAAATTATCGAAGGTATGGCCGAAGTCGGCATCACGACCAAGAACGGTTGCGGTGACGTGCCGCGCAATATTATCGGTTCGTCGCTGGCCGGTGTGTCAAAAGAACAGATCGGCGATTCTCACAAGATCATCCGGATGCTGGCAACCGATCATGAGATTCAGGATTTGCAGCGCAACCTGCCGCGCAAACATAAAATCAGTGTGGCGTTCGCCAACGAAGCGGGGGCGCAGACGCTGATGAACTGTCAAGGCTGGGTGCCGGTGAAACGCGGCAATACGGTCGGCTGGAAATTCCACGCGGGCGGCGGACTCGGTGCCCGCCCCTATCTGGCCAAAGTGATTTTTGACTGGGTGCCGGAAGAACTGGTTCTGCCGGTGGCACAGGCCACCGTCGAAGCGTTCCGCCGTCACGGCGACCGCCGCCAGCGCGCTTTCGCCCGCCTGAAAGTAGTGGTCGATAAAATGGGGCACAAAGGCTTTGCAGAAATCGTTTTGGGGATCCTGCGGGAGCGCGGTATCCAAGGATTGGAAAAAATAGAAATAGCGGCTTCGCCGATTCCGGACATTGGAAGAATGTTTCTGAACGGACAGGAAGTCATTCCGCAGAAGCAGGCCGGATTAAGCGTCGTGCGGGTGATGATCCCGCGCTCGGAACTTAAGACCGCACAATCCAGAACCATTTCGCGTCTGGCCGACGAACTGGGCGGCGGAAAAATCATGTTCACCAACCGGCAGAATATCGAACTGCACGACGTGCCGGACAGGAACGTTCCGGCACTGCTGGATGCGCTGCACGCCGCCGGATTCCGCACCAGCGGACACGAACACCTGCCGGATATCGTCGCCTGCGTCGGCACCACCATGTGCAAAATGGCGGTGGCGGATTCGCCGGATGCCTATCACCGGCTCTATGCCGCGCTGGCGCATGACGAAAAATACTGGCAGGCCGTCGGACCGCTGCGGATCAATATTACCGGCTGCCCGAACAACTGCGCTCACGCATGGATCGCTGATATCGGCCTGCGCGGCCGACGTACCCGCGGTGAAAGCGGCGGAAGCATCGAAAGCTACACCGTTTTCGTCGGCGGCAAACTGAGCGAAGCAGGCAAGATCGCCGAAGAACTTTGCGACATCCGTGCCGACGAACTCGTACCGGGCATCCGCCGGATTCTTGATCTCTATCTGGCCAAGCGGAAAAACAGCGAAGAAAATTTCTGTGATTTCTGCGAACGGATCGGAATTGAACAATTCAGACAATTTATTGAATAGTTTTTTAACCGCGAATGAACGCTAATCTGCGCGAATGAAAAATTAAATTAGCGTTAATTCGCGTCCATTAGCGGTTCAATTAATGAAGGGCGCATTATGGAAAATCTTTTAAATGACGCCGAAAAACTGATCAAAACCGGTCAGTACGAAAAAGCCGTCGCCATCCTCTGCCGGCTCGGGCCGCCGGAAGGCGTGACGATCTGCGAACTGATCGCCAGGGCCTATCACGGACTCAACCGTGCACGCGGCGATGTGTACACGGCAAAAGTTTTCGCCGAACAGGCGATTGCTCACGGCAGCACCGATCCGGAAATGCAGGAGATTATTGCAAGTGCCGGACGAATGGATTCACCGCTCCGGCATCCGCTCGCTCTGCCGGTTTGTAAAATGGGCGGCCCGCAAGACAAACGTCCGGAAGTCGCCGCGCCCTACTCCTTCTGCGCACTTTCAAAAACCTGCGGCCAAGCGGATGCCCCGAAAGATTTCCAATGGCTGGAAAAAAATATTCCGTGTCAGAAAGCCTGCCCGGCTTCAACCGACATCCCCGGCTACCTCGACGCGATTTATCGCGGTGAACACGCAACAGCGTACCGGATTAATCTGGAAGCCAACGTATTTCCCGCCGTGCTGGGCCGTGTTTGTGCCCGTCCGTGCGAAGCGGCCTGCCGTCACGGCTGGGACGGCCTCGGCAAACCGGTGGCTATTTGTTTTTCAAAACGTTCCGCCGCCGACTTCGGCGGACAATCGCTGGTGGTGATGGATAAATGGTTTCCGCCGAGCGGCAAAAAGATCGCGGTGGTCGGTGCCGGCGTCGCCGGTCTGGCGGCGGCGCGCAATCTGGCGCTGCTCGGACACCAAGTGACGGTTTACGAAAAGCACAACAAGCCCGGCGGCATGATGAATCAGGGCATTCCGGTTTTCCGCCTGCCGCGCGAAATCATTGCCAAGGAAATCGCGCAGATTGAAGCGCTGGGCGTGAAGATTATCTGTAACACGGAGATCGGAAAAACCGTCACGCTGAGCAAGCTGGCGAAGGAAAACGACGCCGTGATTCTCGCCGCCGGAACGCTAAAACCTAATCTGCTCGATCTGCCGGGTAAAGAGCTTTCAGGTATTCGCCACGGCTTGGAGTTTCTGCTGGAGGTCAACGAAACAGGAAAAGGCGATGTCGGAAAAACCGTGGTCGTCATCGGCGGCGGCTTTACAGCGATGGACTGCGCCCGCACGGCCAAGCGGCTCGGCGCACAGGTTAAAGTCTGCTACCGCCGGACCGCGGCGGAAATGCTGGTGACTCCCGGCGAGCTGGAAGAACTGGAACACGAAGATATTCCGATGGAATACATGGTGGCCCCCAAGGCCTACACCGGCACCAACGGTCGCTTGAAAACAATTCAGTTTGTCCGTACCGCTATGGGCGCGCCCGATCAAAGCGGACGTCGCCGTCCAGTTGAAATTCCGGGCAGTGAATTTGAATTGGCCGTCGATACGGTTCTGCTGGCGACCGGACAATTCCCCGATACGTCGTGGCTCGATGAAGCTTCCGGCGAATCCAACGTTTTCTCCGCCGGTGACTTCAAGAACGGCGCGAGCTCGCTGATTCAGGCGATTGGCCACGCCAAGGAATGTGTACGCGAAGTTGACCGGTTCCTGACGGGCGAAGTCCGGCTGAACGATTACGCCTTGATTGAAGATGTTACCGGAACCGGCCGTATCCGAGAAATGGATGCCGTTGATCTGCAACCGATGCCCGCCGTGGAACTGGCGCGGCGCGACCTGACCACCGAAGTCGAAACCGGCTTCGACAAAGAAATCTCCGGCGACGAAGCGCAGCGCTGCTATCAGTGTCATTACAAATTTGAGATCGATTCCGATAAATGCATCTACTGCGACTGGTGCGTCAAAGCCAAGCCGCGCCCAGAGTGCATCCTGAAAATCAAAGAACTGCATTACGACGATGAAGGCCGGATCACCGGCTGGACGCTCGCGCAAAAAGCCGACGACGTTCATCTAATCTGGATCAATCAGGACGACTGCATTCGCTGCGGCGCCTGCGTCTCCGCCTGCCCGGTGGATGCCATCAGCATTCAGAAAGTGTCGTTACGCACCGGTTCTCCAGCAAAGTAGAGCACCATCCAGCCAACCGCCCCGATTTTTGAAAGGGGGTTAACGGGAAAGTTTTTAAAATACCAACAGGTGGGGCGATGGTGTCCCCACCGAGCCGTTGTGCTTGATCGGAATAAAACGAACCACGCCTTCGTATGATCTGGTTTTCGGCGCAAGAATTGGATCGATGGGTTTACTCATCTTCGGAATCTCCGCTGAGATTCATCGGTCGGACAGCCGAAGAGCCAGCACACCCCATTGCAGAAAAGTGTAGTTCTCGGCTAAAACGATACTGCGCGTTAACGCATTAAAATTTGGCCGCTTTCAGCGGCGGTTAATCAGTTCATAGTTATTGGTTATCAGTTCCTGTTTTGAGTCAAAAGTCCAAGGTCTGAAAGTCTATGGTTTGCCGTTCTTCGGTTTCTTCGTTTTGTATTCCGCCGGTTCTTCCGCGACGCAGAGGTTTTTGCGTTCCGACAGCCGTTTCGGGCCAGGATTCAGGAAACCATGACCTGACTGCCTTTCCAGCTCCCGGAAAGCTTCAAAAATACGGTGAATATCATTGCCGTATTTTGCGGCGTGTTCTTTCCGGTAACGCCGAA
>JBILEA010000020.1:0-22610 GCA_044352355.1 Pontiellaceae bacterium
TTCACAGGAGACTTGGTCCGTGACAGGAGTACGAAGAACCGAGGCAAGAGCACGTACGTCGGGTGCATGGCAATGGTTTCTCTGGGGACTCCGATAACGGGGCAAGAGTCATGGCGGCTGAGCGCTACGCTGCAGGATGCGACCAGTGAAGTGCGCATCGCCCCCGGTGATGGAGGAATTACCCGCTGGGACACGCACGCGTTTCTCTCGCAGAATGATCGAAATGCGACGACGGTGAGCCCATCCTTTGCGGCGTTGACAACGCGATATCTGATCAGCGATACGAAAGGACGTCTCCTTCCATGGGCAGGCGAACAGGCATGGATATTTACGCCCGAACGGTTGGTCGGGCTGGTTGCCGTAGAGGCCCTGGATAACACGGATGCATACGGCGTGGATGGCACAATGAAACTGGTTTCAGGCCGTGGATGGTGGGGAACCCGCAAGGAGTTTAAGAATCTCGCGGTCGATACGCTGGGATACGGATCGTTGGTGGTGCGCATTCATCAGCATGATTACGACGGCATTTCCACCGAGTACACCGATACATTTGGCGGCGATACCCTCAAGAGCGGGCGGATTCTTCTGCTTGATTCTCAGGCTGCCGCTGCCAGCGAAACCAATCTGATCCATTATCGCAAGGGGACTCGGCATTTCTATCTGGTCGAAATACGACCGGAGTGGTCCAAGCCGGCGGAGTCCATACAGCAGAGCCGCACAGACGACGGACTGATCACGGTGGAGGTGCGGGAGAGTGACCGCACATTGCGGTTGGTTTACAACCCGATGGACAAAGAATTGGACTGCGATATCGATCCTGCCTGGCTTGGCGGCAGCGTCACGCTCCATAGGAGCGGCGAGCAATACCGGCCCGACTGGTTGCCAAGGGATGATAACGCGGAGGCTCCTGCACCCCGGCAGCTTACTAATCAGGATCAAGTCATCTCTGTTCCTGCACAGAGGCATCTTATTTTCGAATCTAAAAAATAAAACCGGAGGTCAGTTATGCATTTTAAATACTGCAAAATAAAAACAGAGGCTGTCATTTTTTTTGCGGCCACCCTGCTTCAATGCGGGGTCGGATTTGCCGCGCCTGCGATCATTGCAAGTGAGGACTTTGAATCCGCTTCCGCTCAAAAACCGCCAATGGGGTGGAGCGGTCCCGTGAAGATTGAGCAGGGGGCTGCTGCCGACAACAACAAGTATCTCGTCGGAGCTTCTTCTTCCAAAGCAGGCAGTGCCCCTGCAGAGACGAAGCTAACGTTTTCTCCGGTCACGGGACCCTTCGCTGTTGAGTTCCGCATGCGCGGACTGGAGGCTAATTCATGGTCCACGTTTCTGGCTCTTGGTGCCGGTAAACAGGAGTTGTTCAAAGTACAGACTGTAAACCGCTTTCTGGGTGCTTTAACGGTTCCGGGAGTATCGGTGCGAAAGATAGTGAAAGCTTTTCCTTCGACTGTATGGCGCGATGTCCGGCTTGAGTTTGATACCTCGAGGGAAAACAACAACCTTCAGGTGTGGGTGGAAGGCAAGTTGACCGGGATTTTGACCGTTCCGGCGCTTTACACCGTCTCGATCGATTGGCTGGCCTTTGGGTATTTGGCCGCCATCGACGATCTGACTATCACCAGCGGGCCCGATTCATTCAACCCTCCGGCTAGTCCGGAGAAGTTTCTCATCATCAACCCACGTTCGGTCAAAAAGCGGACGCCGGAACAGAGAATTTCGAGGTCGACAGATCCGATGGATCTGTTTCTTAAGAATGAGCCGAAGGTTTTGAGAACCCTGTCCGAGGAAAAATGCGGGGACGTTCTCGTTCGCAAGATCATTTTTCTTGCCCGTCCCGCTCAACCGCAATATGGACTCATAGAGTCGGAGGTTTACGCCGTAATTGCCCGTCCGGCTGCGCCCGGAAAGTATCCCGGCCTGCTGGTGCTCCATGGAGGTATGGGTATAGCCGAAGAAAAAAAAGCGGTTGGCTGGGCTTCCCGCGGGTACATCACCATGGCGATAGATGTTCCTGGGGTTGCCGATCCGACGAAAGCAATTCACTCGCGCGGAGTTGCTCAACTGCCTTATGGATTAAACCGGTTCTCAGCCGATCCGGACGCTGCGACCAGCCCGTTTTTTGATGGGATTTTGGCCGGGGCACAGGCGGTCAAATTACTCAAGTCCCAACCGGACGTCATGGCGGATCGTGTAGGTGTGACAGGTATTTCCTGGGGCGGGTTCACTGCCACAGCTGTTGCAGGAGTGTGTGGCGATCAACTCAAGGCAGTGTTTGCCGTTTATGGTTGCGGCTATATTGACCGAACGGAAATGAAGGTACTGTTGGATAAGCTGCCGCCTGCCGAACTCGAGGCTTGGCTCACCTATGTCGATGCCGGTCGTCGAGCCAAGAATATTAAGGCCTCTTACTTTATTAACGCTCCCGCCAACGACGGGCACTTCAGGCCTCCGGCCGTGTCAGCGACACTGGCGGAAATTCCCGGCGAAAAAAACCAGCTGATCACACCGAACGAGGGGCATAAGGCCACGGTACCGGGCGGCACAATCAATTCGGACGGCACGACATGGCTTAAGATGGAGGTCAACTTCTTTGATTGGCACTTGAAAGACTTGGGACATGCGATGCCGCGCGTCACAGTTGATCCCTGCGTCTGGCCGATCGACGATTCTCAAAAAGTTCGCGTTGGGTTCCACGTCGAAGCGCCTGTTAAAATCAACTCAGCAAAGGTTTTCTACTCCATAGACCAAAATAAACCGTGGCCTGAGCGAAAATGGCTGGAAAGTCCGGTCGATCGACAGGACGATGGATCTTTTGTAGCGGTACTGCCCGCCAATGCACCGGGCGGTGTGGACTGGTTCGCCATGGTTTCCGACGCCCGTCCGGTTTCTGTTTCCAGCACCATGCAACATTTTCCGCTGCCAAACGCAGCTGAATGACTGGAATACGACGATTTAGAATGAATGCCGAGAGGTACTGTTTAACGGATCAAATCTGAAGGAAAAGTTATGAATGTGGTAGAAAACGAAAAGGGATTGTCAGTAAAGGGCGCCAACTACGAATTGAAATACAGCGCGGCCGATGCTCTGTTTGTGACGCTGAAGTTTTCCAGCGGCATCGGCGCAAAGCTGTTCGTCGCTTCCGGTTGCGATCGCGATGATGGCATTGATGAGCTCATTGAGATCAACGCCCCAGCTGTCAAAAAAAACGGGCAGATTATCACGCTGACGTTTAAAGGACGTACCACGCTCTGGAATAGTGTCGAGTATATTTTTGAATGCCGTCCGGACGTCGTGCTGTACGGTTACAAGGTTTATGGTAAAGGAAAACTTGAAGAAGTTCGTTTTTTCGAGGGCTTTCGTCTGAATGACCCGCGCATGGAGCAGTATTTCTATCCCTACTTCTGCGGTCCGAACCGCGAATTGGCCTATCATCGTCCAGTTAAGGAATTCATGACCTCCTCCGAGCCGGACTTTACCCAGCTCTTCTCGTTCTGTATCAACTCATCGGACAAAAAAGTTTTTCAGTACTATGAAAGCTGTGACATCCGAGTCAATGGTGACCGACACTATTTCGGTGGCGACTGGCTGGCCACCCCATCTCCGTTCCTGTTTCTCATGGGCAAAAAGGATGTGACAAGCTGGGTTTCTCTCGGACTGGCCGTGCAGCCGGGAGGCAATTCCTTTATGGGCTACAAATATCAAGGCGGCGAAGGCTTCGGTCTGAAGCTCGACTATACCGGCTACACCGAAGTCGATGGCTCATGGGAGAGTCCGCGCATTGTGATCCAGGAAACAGGAAAAGATGAATATGTTGCCTTGGATAAATATCTCGATGTACTGCGCGAAACCGGGTGCATGAAAGAGCTCGACCGTAGCAAAATTCCGCTATGGTGGAAAAAGCCTATCTTTGGCGGCTGGGGTGAGCAGGTTTTTCATTCCAACCGCTGGGATAATTTCTTCAGCGGCCAGCACAATGACTGGGCTCATGACAACGTTGACCGTTTTTGTACTCAGGCCGCTTACGAGGAAATGCTCGCTACGCTTGAGTCCAAGGGCGTCAATCCGACCATCCTGATTATTGATAACCGCTGGTTTAAGAATAGCGCGCACTTAGATATTGATACGGGTCTTTGGCCAGACCTTAAGGGGTTCATTGCCGAGCAGCACAAAAAGGGACGAAAAGTTATCCTCTGGGTTTCGCCTTGGGGCGTTTCGATGTGCTCCAGAGGGAAAGATTTTCCGATTAGCGAACACATGTTTGTCGATGAGGAATGTTTATATGATCTCGAACTTGATACGGACGTATTTTATGCGGCCTGTAAACGGGAGCATAAAAAAGTGCGCCGCTATCACAAACTGCCGGATCCAACGCTCACGGATGCCAACTGGCGCTATGTTGCCGACCCGCAAAACCCGGCTTATGTCAAACGTCTGAAGGCCAAGATCAAATATCTGCTATCTGAAGATGGTCTTAATGCTGACGGGTTTGAGTTCGATTATACCCATTTTCTCCCAAAATATCGCGGAACAAAACCGGTTACACCACGCGAGGAGAAGACCCTGTGGGGCATCGAAGCTCTGCACCACATGATTGGCCTCTATCACCGCGAATCCAAGGCTGTCAAAAAAGATGCGCTGATCATCTCACACACCTTTAATCCGTATTTCAATGACGTGATTGACATGCTGCGCCTACAGGATATCTACACCGACAAGAAAAGCGTCGTGCCGCAGATGGAGCATCGCGCGAAAATTGCTCATCGGGTGGCCCCGGGTTGCGCGGTTCACACCGATCAGCATCCAATGCCATCGCTGGAAGCCTGGCGCGAGTTTGCCAAATTCCAGCCAACGATTGGGAATCCATGTACCTATTATGTGACGGGAATTGAAACCACCAAAGAACGTTTCGAGGACAAGGATTTTGAGATGCTCTCCAAGGTATGGAATGAGTATGAGGAAACTCTGGTGAGTTCTGAGTCAAAGGGAGAGCAGGATGTTTAAAAAAATAGTGAATTGGGAAATGTCGTTATGTGCCATCGGTTCCGGACTGGCTGTGAGTTGTGGCCTGCTGTCTGGTTGCGTGCAGTGGGGGGATCAGCATGAACCGCTTCATCCGGACACGCCACGGTTTACGGCAGAGCAGGTGTTGAATAACGATATGCCGGGGCGCAAGGCGTCGCCGGTGGTAAAAGAAATTAGAAATACTGAAGGCCTTGCTAAAGAACGATTTTATAACGTACCGGCGGCTGGTGTTCATCCGCGGATATTTTTCTCGCCGGAAGACCTTCCGAGAATTCGTCAGCAATTGAAGGAGAGCAAAATTGCTGCCGGCATTCTACAGGAAGCGCGTGAGAGAAATGATAAATTCCTTGATCCGGGGAAATGGGGTGGCGAGACGTATCACGCGCTTGCAGACGGCGATATGGAAACGTTCAAAACATTATGGCAGGATGAGCGCAATCCAGCACCGTCTCCCATTGAAAATGCCCAGCATGAATTCTACAGAGCCTTAACCGATGAAGCCTTTTTCGCTTTGTTGGATGCAGATGAAGAGCGAGGTGAAAAAGCAGCAAACGCCGTTGAAAACTTTATTCCATTGCTCCTGCCGCTTATAGAAGAGGTCGTGACCAAAGACTTTTCCGAACATTACACATTCGCAGTCCGTGGTGCTATGGCGGGTGCTGCAATTCGGATTGCACTGATGTATGACTTTGCTCAACCCTTTATGACTAGTGATCAGGCTGATATTGTCCGCGAGGTCATTGCAACGGCGATCAAAGACCGATATACCCTGGGAATGGATCTGCCCAGGCATTGGCGCCGCTTTAATTTACTACCCCAGAATAATACGGAGTTTGTGCTGCTGGCCTTGGCCATTGAAGGCGAACCGGGATATGACGAACGAATATTTGAGCGGGGCAGTGAAGTCGCACGTGACTACGTTCTCTATGGCAATTCCCAAAACGGGATTGGGGTTGAGGCGATGGGCTATCACACCGCCGGCATGAGGCATAATTTCGATATCATGCTTGCGATGGCCAACCGCGGCAAGGAGTGCTTCTCCCTTGTCAACTGGCGAAATATGTTTGAAAAGTGGATGGTTTACGCGATGCAACCCTTTGGCGGGGAATTTCTCAGCAGTGGAGACTTGGGTAACTTCGGTCCAGACAGGGACCTTGTTGCTTTTGCCAGCTATCTGTATCCGGAAAACCCGAACATCGCATGGGTGAAAGATCAGCCCGGTATGCGACAAAATCTGGGCAAGGGAAGTACGCCTTATCTCTATCTACTCTGCCCGCCGGATCTGCCCTTGTCGGATGGCAAGAAAGCGCCAGAGAATATCACGGCAAATGATTTGGAATTGCCCCTGACACTCTTTGATGAAGAAAGAGGAATGCTTTATGCCCGAACCGGGTGGGGCGAAAATGACCTCAGTCTTACTCTGGCTTGTCGCAGTGATACGGCATTTCATTCGCACGATCACTCAGACCGGGGAACGTTCTACCTGTCCGCATTGGGGCAGTCCTGGGCGGCAACGTCTTACAGAATGACAGAAACGAAGTATAGCAATCTTATCACCATTGATGGGCGCGGGCAGGGATACTTCCCGCCTCCGGGGAAGTGGCTGGGGGTGCATGATACCCCTGACTTTACCCTTGCCGCAGTCGACAACTCCTACTGCTACAATTGGCAATGGATCTCTACATGTTACGTCATGTCAGATGCTCAGATTGAGCAAGAACCATGGCTGAAAGGGGTATCTGTCCAGCGAGATCTCAACTATCAAAAAACTGAAAGGTTAGGACTTAACTGGGAGCGCGATCCATCGGAAGTTGCCAGAAACTTTTACGAAGGATATATGATCGGCAATCCGCGGATGTGGTACCACGAGGGAGGCTGGGTTCTCAGAGCGCAGCACTACCCGGTACAGCGTTCTTTCCGCACGCTGGCACTGAAACGCGGCAAGCACCCCTATGTCTTGATAGTAGATGATATTCAAAAAGATGATGTTGAACGCCTCTACGAGTGGCGAATGAAGACACCCTCTGAAATTGAAGTATACGGCATGGACGGGAATGATATTATCCTTGGACGTATCGGTGCCGACAAGCGCATACCCAACCGCAATCTCCACTATATTAATCACCACACTGGAGTACCGATTGCTAAACAAGGACAGGCTCTGCTTTTGGTTCGAGTGCTTCAGGCAAACCAACCCGAGAGCGCGACATTCCAGGATAATCCCCGCCTGGAGACGGTGGAATTTATCAAGCATGATGATACCCACCAATTTCCAGGGCGAAGTTCGGGGATTGGCAAGCGCCTGGTCATTCCCAGCCGATCGATTGAGCCGGACTACAAGATTCTGCTCTTCCCGCATCGCCACGGCGATCCGCTGCCGATAACGGTTTTTGCAAAAGACGGGAAAACGTTGACTGTCGAGTGGTCCGATCAAAAAGATGTTTATCAGGTAAATAAAGACAGTGGTGGTCTCACGCACTTGAATCTCCAGAGGGAATGAACTTCATGATCCACTGTTTCCACAAATTAATCGATTTGTGAGTTCCAAACAAAGTTAAATATATTATGAAAATAAAAACTCGGTTGATTTTTGCACTGGCAGTTTTTGGAATCCATACTGCATCGGGCCTGCTGTTGTCTTTGAGCGGTCATCCAGCCTCTCCGATTATCGTGCTGGATGAGAGGTTTGAGACTTCGCCGGAGGGCGTTCCGTATAGCGTCGGCGACAGCCCGGTTGGATGGAGCGGGACAAGTACGATTCAACAAGCCGATGATCCCGGCAATACAACGAAGTATGTGGCCGGAACATCGACATCCACCTCCAGTACGGCCGACCCGCTGGGATCGATCAGCTTCTCGCCGGTCCGTGGTGAATTTTCTTTTGAATACCGTCTTCGCGGTTATGACTCATTGAGTTTTGCCAACACCGCAAGTCTTTACAATGAATCGCTGCTGGTGGTCAAAACGATGAATGTGAATAACTCGTTACGTGTGGATGCCACACTGGAAGGGATTTTGCATAATTTCACCGGCAGCGGATTCACTTCAGGTATCGGGACGGGAGGTTGGTTCTCGGTGCGCATGGAATGCAGCACGGAGAAAACCAAAGATAATCTGATTGTATATCTTGACGGGGCGATTAAAAAAATCCTGACGGTGCCCGGCCTGCGCGGACAGCAGATTAATCGCGTTGCTTTCGGATATCTGGCGAATGTTGATGATGTGAAAATAGTGCAAGGTCCTGGAACCTTCAACATGCCGGCCAATCCCGAGCCATACATCGAGCGCGACCCTGGGCCTTTTGAGGAAAAACTTTCACCTGCTGGTATCCCGGCGACGATCAGCGTCGCGTTGTTTGAACCGTTTCTGGGCGATGAACCTCCGGAAATTGTGAATGAATTGGGCGAACAGACTACGAATGGGGTGGTTGTGAGAAAGGTGATTTTCCGCTCCTTGCTGGTGGGTTCGGATACCAATCTGGTTTATGCCATTATTGCAAGTCCTGCGGCACCAGGCACCTATCCGGGCGTAATGTGGTTGCACGGCGGCGGCGGTTTCGCGGAGTTGAACAACGCGATGTATTGGGCTAAGCAGGGATATGTTGCGATCGCCTTTGATGAACCGGGTATTGCCGAGCCGTCTCTCTGTCCGAACTCCTCGGGCTCGTGGAAGTTTATCCCCTACGGGGTGGACCGCTTTAATGCGGATCCCGATGGACGCGATAGCGTACTGTTTGATGGCGTGGTGTCCGAACTGCAAGCGTTTGCGCTGTTGCGCTCCTTGCCGAATGTAAGTTCCAATCATTGCGGTATTACAGGAATTTCTTGGGGAGGCTACAGCACGACGATGGTCGCCGGTCTGCTTGGGGATAAAGTCAAAGCTGCATTTTCACTCTATGGATGCGGATTTTATGAACTGACGACTTTTGCGAAACAGCTCAACGCTATGCCAGCGGATCAGCGTGCGAATTGGGTTCGCGACCTGGATGCAGGCAGACGGGCTAACGGCATAACCGCTCCGTTTTTTATGGCGGCACCAGTCAAAGACACTTACTTTCATCCTCCAGCCGTCATGGCAACATTGAATGCGATACCGGGGGATAAAAATCTCGTTTTTGCGCCGGTCAAATCACATTCGCTCAACGGCGTAGCCGGTGCAGACCAAATGGCGAAGCTGCATTTCGATTATCATCTAAAAGGAATCGGCAGTGCGTTGCCAGTGGTTTCTGTCATAAGCACGGAAGAGAAACTTGACGGAAGTCGGCTCATCGCATTCCAGATCACATCGGATTTTCCGGCGGCGGGCGGCGCGCTTTATTACAGTGCTCCCGGACCGACTTGGCCCGATAGAGTATGGATCGGTACCAATGCCTTATCGGTGAGTTCAAACAGATATGAAGCGGTGCTCCCGCCGGATGCGGTTCTTCAGGATGTTGATTGGTATGTCATGGGAAGTGATAATCGTCCGGCTACCGCAAGTAGCATGATCTATAATATCAATACCAAGACCGCATCGGGAAGCATCCTGCTGGCCAAGTATGCGGCAATCAGCGCCGCCACCAATACGATGGTTCGAATTTCGGACGGGACAACTCCCTCAGGCAATGTTCTGGCTGCCGATCCGTTAATCAACAGCAACCCCATCTGGGATCTCTGGACCAACAGTACGAATACATCAAGCATCGCAAACCGTTACATTCGCTTCCGGATGGATCTGCGCAGTACCCAGAATGACGTATCTTTAAGCGCGGGCGGCGTAAATAATAATCTCTACAATCCCTCCACCGGATCGAACGACTTCCAGACCTCCGGCTCCGGCGGCGGCTTCCTGAATACGATTCAAGGAAACACACTGGCTTCTTTCGCTAATGGTTCCGGGGTGCCCGAAAACGGCTGGATCGCCAATAACGGTACCGGGCTGGAAGAAATCAACTGGCTGATGACCCGGCCGGATGACTCCTCGACCGCATCCTCCATCCGGGCTGTTGCGCTTGGCTTCCTCTGGACCGACACAGATGCGAACGGGAAAATCAGCTCGGGAGATTCGGTCGCCCTGAAATACGCGGTGACAGCCGCTGATTTTTCGGAAATAGATACCGTTACCAAACTCGATGCGGCCGTCGGAAATACAGCACAATAAGTCCACATAAGGCTGCGAAAATGATAAAAAAAATTAAAGTCGGTTTATGCGGAACGGTCGGGCATCAGATTCACAATGATCTGAGAGACCACCCGAAAGCGGAGATTATCGGGTTATGCGATTTCGCGCAGATTCCGGAGCATTTGAAAGGCGCGTGCGTTTTCCAATCCTTGGAAGAACTGCTGTCAGAGCCTTCACTGCAGCTGATCTCTTTTTGTTCGCCGTTCAAAGACGAGCAGGGGGATCAGATCATTCAGGCGCTTGAAGCAGGTAAGCATGTTTATGCTGAAAAACCCTGTTGTCTTTCTGAAGCTGTTCTTGATCGGATCATCGCCTCAGCGAGGCGCACCGGAATGCGCTTTCACGAAATGAACGTCAGCTCGCTGGCACAGCCCTACTGCACACTCCGCGACATCGTACAAGCCGGCGCGATCGGCGAAGTGATTCAGGTGATCAGCCAAAAATCCTATCCGTGGGTCGTCTGGCGCCCGAAGGATGAGCGCGTTGATGGTGGATTAACTCGGCAGGTTGGTCTCTATAACGTGCGCTTTGCCGAGCATGTGGCTGGCCTGCAGGTCAAATCTCTGGACATTAAAGAAACTGAACTGGGTAACGATCATGCGAATAGCGACTGCCGTCGGGCGGTCTCCATGCTGATGACCTTTGAAAACGGCGCGGTCGGCAGTGCGGTCGCAAACTACTGCTGTCCAGAACCTCCGGATTGGAACCAGTGGGGGTACGAAATGCTCCGGATTTTCGGAACGAAGGGGTTTGTGGAAGCCATCGATAACGGTCGTATCGGTACGCTCGCCATAACCGGCCAGCCGCCGCAGGAACTCGATTTTTCCGCCCCCGGTCAGGACATGCTGGAGCTGTTCCTCGAAGAGATTGAAACCGATGAGGACCGGGTGCCATTCACTTTGGAAGAAGAACTCAGCCCAACCCGTTGGGTGTTGCGCGCTAAAACTTAAGGTTGCAAGATGATGGTAAAAATTTCTGTATACTACTTGGGTCGTTGCGGCGAGTGGGTCGAGGCGGGTCGCACCGATTCGCTGGACGATATTCATGTTCAAACTGATGAGGTCAAAATCTCGCTGTGCTTTGAGACCTCGGGGGCCTACACACTGTCGCTGCGGTCGGCGTTCCCGACCCGCGTGAAATTGGTCGGTGAGTTGACCGGCGAAACCCCATGGCACTTTATCCCCTGTTGTATTCATGGAGACAATAATCTGGATGGTGCAAAGCCCGGACAGTATCCCAACCTGACGAACCGGTTTCCGGAAGAAGATTATTCGTCCCCATACTGGGAGTTCCGTGCCGACCGCGCATCGCATCCGCTCTCCGTGCTGATGACCGATTCCGGCAGCGTTGGAATTTCCATTGACCCGTATTGCAACGATGCAGGCGGCGTTTTGGTGCGCAACGGATTGTTTTCTGAACTGCCGAACCGCTTTGGCGTGACGCTTGGATATGCCAACCTGCCGCATACTTTCATCAACAAGAAGACAATCGAAGATCACGGCCTGCGCCCGTCCACTTCAGACCTGCTGTGCTCTGCAGTAGTCAGCGGGAAAGTTTTTCAGACTTCGGAAAAAGGGCTGCCAGCGGTTGCTCCGATGGTGGAGGCGCTTTATGAAATCTATCGTGAGCAGCCTCAGCATGCACGAACCTTCCGCGAAGCGGCACATGCACTGCTGGATTCATTTGTTGAGCAGAACTGGTCGGATGAATTTAAGCACTATACCAACCAGAGCTGTTCTTCTGATGATAAAACCGAGCTGGCTCCATGGCGCGGCCTTTATGAAATTGCTTGGACCGGCGGGGTAATTCAGGGATTTCCGTTTCTCGTGGCCGAGGATGTGCTCGATTTGCCGAAAGGTTATTTTGCTGGCCGTAAGGACGGACGCACCCTGATTGGCGAAGTTGCGGCTTCGGTCAATCCGACCAGCGGTCTGTTTTACGATCTGACTCGTGAACTGAACGGCAGTCGCGTGAACGGCTGGTGGAGCCCGATGAAAGTGGTCTGGGATTGTCATGCCTCTTACACCAACGGGCAGGCTCTCTACTATCTGTTCCTCGCCATTATGCGGTTGCGTAAACTCAAACAGCCTGTGCCCGACACGTGGTTGGCCGCCGCAACCGGCGTGGCGGATTCATTCGTTCAGCTCCAGCGCGAAGACGGATGCTGCGGTTACGCCTTTCGTCAGGATCGCCGTGAAGTGAGCGATTGGGACGGGTTCGGCGGCTGCTGGGTGACGGCCGGTTTTTCCGCCGCGTTTTCCTGTACGGGCGAAGCCCGTTATTTGACGGCGGCCCGCAAAGGCATGGCCTTTTACCGGAAGAGCATCAGCGCCTGTAATGCCTGCGGAACACCCATGGACACATGGAAGTCGCCGGAAGAAGAGGGCAACCTGGCTTTTGTGAAAGCGGCACGGCTGCTTCACCAGGCGACCGGCGACGCGGAATTTTTACAGATGCTGAAAGAGGGCGCGCAGTATGAATATCTCTGGCGTTACGGATTTAAGGCGGTTCCCGAAGTTCCGCCGCTCAAAGACAGCGGTTGGAACTCCTGCGGAGGATCTGTTACTTCGGTCTCCAATCCGCACTTGCACCCGATGGGACTGCTGGTGACGGAGGATCTGCATTATCTGGCGAAGCAGACCGGCAAAGAGTATCACCGCAACCGTGCGGAAGATGCGGTAGCCTGGGCGATGCAGTGTATGGAACTCTACCCCGAAGTTTCCGGCTATGGGCGCTACGGAGTGCTCACGGAACGCTTTTGTCCCAGCGATGGTCTGACCATTGAAACATTTCCAGACGGCAGTCCGTCCTCTCTCTGGTTTTCCTATAACGGCTGGGCGGCAGCCAATGTCTTGGAGGCTCTGTTATGGATGATCGAATCTGACCCGACAGAGTCGATTTCATTAAGAATCAAGCAGAATACATAAATGAAAAGGAGTTCATTATATGAAGAGGGTCTCATCACTAAAATTTGGAATAAAGGCAGAAATAAATGCACTTCCATAAATTACCATCAGAAACAGGAGATCCCATGCAGACTGAAACAGGACGCCGCAACTTTTTGAAAACCACCGCCTTGGCGACCGGAGCGCTAACGCTGTCTGGCATGGCACGCGCACTGGCCGCTTCGGCGGCCGCGAGCAAACCGAACATCCTCTTCATTCTTGCCGACCAGTGGCGGGGCAACGCGACCGGCTATGCCGGTGACCCGAATGTGAAGACGCCGAATCTCGATAAACTGGCGGGAGAGGCTCTTAACTTCTGCAATACCGTATCGGTTTGTCCGATCTGCACTCCGTACCGTGCAGCGCTGCTGACCGGACGCTTTCCGACGTCGATCGGCATGTTCCTGAATGATGCCTACCTGCCGTCCGAAGAGTTGTGCATGGCGGAGATTCTGCAAACGGCCGGATATACCACGGGCTACATCGGCAAGTGGCATCTTGACGGGCATGGCCGCGATGCCTTTATTCCGCCGGAACGGCGGCAGGGCTGGGAGTACTGGAAAGTCGCCGAGTGCTGTCATGACTACAACAACTCCTTTTATTACAGCGGAAACGATCCGCAGAAGAAATTCTGGGAGGGTTACGACGTTTTTGCTCAAACAAAGGATGCTCAGAATTACCTGAAGGAAAGGGCGTCCGGAGGGCAGCCGTTCGCGCTGGTGATTTCTTATGGCACACCTCATTTTCCCCATGCCACAGCTCCCGAAGAATACAAGAATCTCTACCCGCCGGAAGGGATAAAACTTCTGCCCAACGTTCCTGAATCTTTACAGGCTGCCGCCCGCAAAGAATCACAGGGCTACTACGCACACTGTACTGCGCTCGATCAATGTGTCGGTGATCTGCTGGCCACTCTGGACAAGACCGGTCTGACCCGGAATACCATCGTGGTGTTTACTTCGGATCATGGCGAAACGATGGGGTCACATGGCATCAAACCAACGGAAAAGCAGGTTCCGTGGGATGAGTCCGCCCGGGTTCCGTTTCTTCTGCGTCTTCCGGCCGGACAGGGCGGGCAAGGCATTACGGTGAAAACGCCTTTGACCACCCCTGATATTCTGCCGACGTTGCTGGGGCTGGTGAACGTTCCGGTGCCGTCCGGTGTGGAAGGCGAGGATTTGTCGGCCGTGGTTCGCAATCCATCTGCCCCGGCAGACCGGGCCGCACTGTATATGGGCATCGCTCCGTTCGCCAATCTGGGTGCCAAAGCACAGGATAACAGCAGAGAGTACCGTGCCATCCGTACTGGCTGTTACACCTATGTACGCGACCTGAAAGGTGCCTGGCTGATGTACGACGACGAAAAGGATCCGTACCAGATGAACAATCTGGCGGGCAAGCCGGAGTATGCTTCGTTGCAGAAAGAATTGGACGGAAAATTGCAGGCAGAACTGAAGAAGCGCGGCGACGAATTCCGCGACGGGCAATACTATATTGATCTCTGGGGCTACAAGGTGATCAACGGCAACTATATTCCCTACAAGTCCGGCTCGCTGGTTCAGTCGCCGGGAAAGACAGTCCATTGACACTCGTCAGACGGACGGGTGCCCGGATAAGTGGATGCACTTTAAAACGGATCGGTGTGATTGGGAATGCAGAAACTGGCGGAAGAAATCAGGAGATGCACTATGAATAATCGGGAACGGGTTAAGTCAATTTTACATTATGAGGTGTATGACCAGATGCCGGTCGTTCATTTCGGGTTTTGGAATGAAGTGCTGCAGAAGTGGCATTCAGAAGGCCATCTGACGAAAGAAGAATCTCAAACCTATTCTGAGGGCTGTCTGTCTCTGAACCGGAAACTGGGCTTTGATTTTAACTGGTTCAGTACCTTTTTCTATCATGCCTCACTTTATCCGATGTTTGAGCCGTGTGTGCTCGAAGAAATACCGGATGGCTCCAAAAAAGTGCTGAATTGCTACGGCGTGGTAGAGCTGGCGAAGCCGGGTGCAGGATCCATTCCTATGGAAATTTCGCATACACTGACGCATCGTAAATCATGGGAAGAGCACTACCTGCCGCGTCTCCGGTTTTCAGAAGAGCGTATTCAGCAGGCATTAGTGATGAATCCGGATGACGGCACCTTCAAGGTGCTTTCCGAGGGCGGGTTGGATATCCTCAAAGATGAAACCCGTTCGCAGCACTATGGACTCTATTGCGGCAGCCTGCTTGGCGACATTCGCAACTGGCTTGGTGTGGTGGGTCTGAGCTACATGACCGTGGATGACGAAGACCTGCTGGCCGAGATGGTGCAGACGGTGGCGGATCTCGCCTATCGCAACACCGAAGCTATTTTGAAAACCGGCGCGCAGTTCGACTTCGCTCACTTCTGGGAAGATGTCTGCTTTAAAAATGGCCCGCTTATTTCGCCGACTTTTTTTAAAGAAGTGGTAGGGCCACATTATAAGCGAATCACCAATCTGGTGCGCAGCTATGGCATTGACATCATCTCCGTCGATTGCGACGGATGGATCGACTCCTTATTGCCGATTTGGCTGGAGAACGGGGTCAACACCATGTTCCCAATTGAAGTCGGAACATGGGGCGCATCCATTGCTCCTTGGCGCGAAAAATATGGCCGCGAGTTGCGCGGCGTGGGCGGCATGAACAAAACGGTGTTCGCTAAGGACCGCGCGGCGATCGATTTGGAAATCGAGCGCCTCAAGCCGCTGGTTGAGCTGGGCGGCTACATTCCTTGTCCTGATCACCGCATTCCGCCGGATGCGAAATGGGACAATGTCCGTTACTATTGCGACCAAATGCGTACAGCATTTTGTAAGTAACAGGAGAAGCTTATGCTGACGGTTGAAAACCTGCGTTGTGAAAATTTGACGAACCCGCTCTGCATTGATGCGGAGCGGCCTCGTCTGAGCTGGATGCTGTCATCGCCGGAACGGGCGAAACGACAACGCTCGTATCGCATTCTGGTTGCGTAGTCCCCGGAATTGCTGGCAGAAGAGGCGGGCGATCTGTGGGATTCCGAAGAAAAAAAAGGGAGGAATTAAAATGGATATGAGGCGTTATTTTATAAAGTGCGTTGGAATTTTGTCTGGAACGGCGTTGTTGTCCCACGCCTCGGCTGGGCAGCCGAGCAAGCCCAACATCATCTTCTTCCTCACGGACGACCAGCGGGACGATGTGCTGGGATGCTACGGGAACAAGCTAATCCAGACCCCGACCATCGACCGGCTCGCTACCGAAGGCGTCCGCTTCGAGAACTCATTCTGTGAAACGCCGATTTGCGCCGCGAGCCGTGCCACGCTCTTGACGGGATTGTCGCAGCGCACCCACGGCTACAACTTCATCGAGCCGCCGGTCGATGCGAAATACATCGACACGAGCTACCCTGTCGTACTGAAAGATGCCGGGTATCGAATCGGGTTCACCGGAAAGTACGGCGTGGAATTCGGTGCACCGGATTTGAGTAGCCGCTTCGACTTTTTTCGCGAAATCGGACGCAATCCCTATCTGCATAAAATGCCCGACGGCTCGCTCCGGCACGAAACGGATTTATGCGCTGATGCAGCCATTGAGTTCATCGACTCCACTCCGGCCGGACAGCCGTTCTGCATGTCAGTCAGCTTTAACGCCTCCCATGCGGAAGACAGCGACCGTCGCCCCGGCTTCCACTTTCAGTGGCCGGAATCGACCGACGACCTGTACGAGGACATCCAAATCCCTCTGCCGCGCCTCGGCGACGAAAAATATTTCAAGGCCCTGCCGCCGTTTCTTCAGGATGAAAAAAATCTGAACCGCCTGCGCTACTTCTGGCGCTGGGACACGCCGGAAAAATATCAGACCAACATGCGAGCCTACTACCGTATGGCCACCGGTATCGACAATGCCATCGCACGGGTGCTGGCCGAGCTGAGAGTCAGGGGGCTGGATCAGAACACCATCATCGTTTATTCCGCTGACAACGGCATGATGTTGGGCGATCGCGGTCTGGCCGGGAAGTGGAACCACTACGAGGAGTCGCTGCGTGTTCCACTGATCATCTTTGATCCGGGGCTGCCTGCGGCGCAACGCGGGCGCGTGGTGAAGGAGCTCGTCACCGCCCTTGATGTGGCCCCGACGCTGGTCGATATCGCCGGCGCGAAAATTCCCGACGTGTACCAGGGCCGTTCGCTGCTGCCGTTCGTTGAAGGCGAACCGGTCAAGGACTGGCCAACGGATTTCTACTGCGAGCATAAGTTCAAGATGTTCAACAACTGGTACGGGGTGCGCGGGAAACGCTACAAGTATGCCGTGTACTACGACGAGAAGCCCGCGCCGTACGAATGCCTCTACGATCTGGAAAAGGATCCGGACGAATTCACCAACCTGGCCGCAAATCCCGAATATTCGTTGGAGCTCGCCGATATGCGGGCACGCCTTGATTCCTATCGAAAAACCCTTGGTCTGATCCGGGTACATAGGTAACAGATATGTCCAGTTACATAGGTAACACTTTATAATCGAGCCATGGAGGTGATTCATGGCGTGGAAGAAAGTGTTGGTTATGGAAGAGCGGAGCAGTTTTGTATTGCTGGCAGAGAGGTCGCAGCAGAGTTTCAGTTCATTGTGTACAGAGTACGGCATCAGCTGGAAGACGGGATATAAGTGGCTGGAGAGGTATCGTAAATACGGACTGAAGACGTTGCCTGAAACTGGAACTGCTCCGGGAGCACAAGAAACTGAAACTCGTCAATGCAGCGTAAACAACCTGGAATGCGATTGGATTTATAAAGGAGTGGGAAATATCAGAAACCCAAATAATGGAGAACGTATTTATGTTTTTAAACGCAAAACCGGTCTGGCCCGCAGGGCTGGAGAAGGGAAAGAATATTCATGTCGGGTTCCGCGCTGTCTTTCGGGCAGAGGCGGGATCGGCAGTCCGTCTGCGGCTGGCTGGCTCGACGATTTACCGTGTGTTCCTCAACGGCGAGTTTATTCATCACGGACCGGCGCGCGGTCCGCACGGGTTTTATCGTGTGGATGAATTGGATCTCTCCGGACAGATGAATACGGGCGACAACCTGCTGGCGATCGAGGTGGTCGGGATGAACTGCAACAGTTTCGCCTATCTCAATCAGTCGTCATTCCTTCAGGCGGAGGTTGAAGCGGACGGGCAGATTGTTGCTTCGACCGGCGGCAACGGGTTCGAAGCGCTGCGGCTGCCGGAACGGATTCAGAAGGTGGAGCGCTACAGTTTCCAGCGGCCGTTTGTTGAAGCCTATTCTCTTGCGCCGGGCTGGGATGATTGGCGGTACCGGATTGATGCAGCCATCAAATCCGTTCCGTGTGCTGTTCAGGAAGAAAATCAACTGCTGGAACGCGGCGTTCCCGTCCCTGACTTTCAAACATTGGAAAGTTCGGAGCCGATTGATTCAGGAATAGTCCGCTATGCCGAAAAGCCGGTCGATCGTTCGGGCTACTGGTGGATGAATGATCCGCTCTATGCAACGCTCGATTCTTTTACACCTGAACAGTTCGAGCGCGACCTGCTCCAAATCTGGCAGGCCTGCGACTGCTCCGGTGGGTCTGATGGGCGCTGGGAGATTCGCGATCTGGGCAGCAACCGGTCCGGTTTCTTGCAGCTGTCCATCTCCTGCAAAGATCCGGTGCGCGTGATCGCCGCGTTCGATGAGCTGCTGATCAATGGCGATATCGATTTGACTCGTAACTCCGCCCTTAATTTTAACTATTACGAGCTGCAACCCGGTGAGTACGAATTGGAATCTATCGAACCGTACACGTTCCGGTATTTGAAGCTGGTGGTACTTGATGGCGTGGCAGGCATCCGTTCGTCGGGTATTCGCGAATACGCTAACCCCGAAGCTCTGTACCGGTTTGAGAGCGATGATCCCGATTTGAAAAAACTCTTCGAGGCCGGGCGTCAGACCTTCCGTCAGAATGCGGTCGATCTCTACATGGACTGTCCCGGCCGCGAGCGGGCCGGCTGGCTGTGCGACAGCTTTTTCACCGGACGCGCTGAAAAACTGCTCTGTGGCGGATCGAAAGTGGAACGTAACTTTCTCGAAAACTTTTTGTTGCCGGAATCGTTTGGCGATGTGCCCGCCGGCATGCTCCCCATGTGCTATCCGTCCGAGCATCCCGGCGGACGCCACATTCCGCAGTGGGCCATGTGGCTCATGCTGGAGCTGGAAGAGTATCTGGAACGAACCGGCGACCGCGAGATGATTGACCGCTTTGAGCCGAAGGTTGACGGCATTCTCGGCTACCTTCGGAAATTCGAAAATTCCGACGGCCTGCTGGAAAAACTGCCATCCTGGAATTTTATTGAATGGTCGATGGCCAACAAGTTGACCGAAGATGTGAACTATCCGACGAACATGCTCTATGCTCAGACGCTTGAAACCGTTGCGCGTCTTTATGGTCGCGAAGAGCTTGCGCAGAAGGCCGCGACTGTTCACGCAACGGTATGTAATCAGTCGTTTAACGGAACGTTCTTTGTCGACAACTCCGTGCGCGATCAACATGGGATTCTGCAGTCATCCGGTGAATGCACCGAAGTCTGCCAGTACTACGCCTTCTTCTGCGGAACGGCTTCTCTTCAGAGCCATGCGAAGCTGTGGGCATACCTGCTGGAGCAGGCCGGTCCGAACCGGCCGGACGACAGTCCGCTGCATCCCGCCAACGCCTTCATCGGCTACTACCTGCGCATGGATCTGCTTTCACGTTTTAGCGAAAATGACCGACTGCTCGAGGAAATGAAGCGCTACTTCCTCGGTATGGCCGAAACTACCGGAACGCTTTGGGAAAAGGATGATGAACGCGCCAGCTGCAACCACGGCTTCGCCTCCTTCCTTTGCGTCCTGCTCGCCCGCCACGCTCGGTGAGCTTTCATCCAAGCCACACCCGAGGCGCTACGCAGAAACCGCTCGCGTCGGGCTCAGTATTCTGAGATATCGGGGTCAGGTCTGTCATGCGGGGTCAGGTCTGGATATTAGACATTGACAAGGTGGGACGTTTTTTGATTTCCGTGAAATATCATGCCGTCAGTAAGCTGCTGAAGCGCTTTGAGACGCGGTTAAGGTCGGAGGCTGAGTTAAAAGCGGTCTTGTCGGAGATCCACGGACGACTGAATGTCTAATATCCAGACCGGCATGACTTTTTCATCCATTTTTTCAAGACTCTACCGCAAGCATCGCGGATGCAGCCCTTCTGCGCAGCGGGGCTTGCCGGGGGGCTGAACGGTCATTCCTCTATTTTGTGAACCGTGCCGTCGTCGTGTTCGTTGACTTCGAGTCTGGCCAGTTTTTTGAATAGAAAGGTGACGTCGAAGATGCCTCCAACGGTGAACCAGATGGCGCTGCCGACGGAGACGACTCCCTGGATACCGAGCATGACGGTCCACCAGAACTTCCATTCCTCTGAGGTCAGTTGGCGCACGGTCAGATTATAGATGGTGCCGAGGATGAAGGTGAGGCACCAGCCGGTTGTCCAGAGCACCATGGTGATGTAGATGATCTTGTCGCCGGTCGAAAATTCACGGGTAATGCCCATCATGCGCAGGAATCGCGGAATCGTTGCGGTTTGTCTGGCTTGTGCTTCTTTGACTGCGGTGTCTTCCTCAACGGCGTATTTCCCGCGGTGAAGCAATTGATCCATGTTAAACGGCTGTTTGCAGGTGGCCAGTGAAACGAGGATGTAGACCGCGTAGGAAATTAAAACGGCGAAGACCGCCATGTGGATGCCGTTGATGACGGTGTTGGTTCCGGGGAATGTGAGTCCCGGCCAAATCTGTTTGAGGATAATGCTTCCCACTGAAATGGTACTGCCGGTGAGGAGTCCCGCCCAGGCGGCAGAGGTGGTGCCGCGTTTCCAGTAGAGTCCGCCGATGATGGCACAGGAGGCTCCGCCGATGTAGATTGCTCCGGTGATTTCGAACCACATGTTGATGAAATCTTTCATCGTCCAGATCGAGCTGAAGAGGAAAGAAATGGCTCCAATCATGACGATGGCCCAGCGCAGGCAGTTCAGGTGTGTTTTGGTGGTAAACGGTTTTTTGCGGAAAGGCATGATGACGTCCTGAAGGAAAATGGAGCCCCAGGAATGGTAGGTGGAGTTGTCGGTGGAAACCGCCGAACCGATCATATAGATCGCAAACAGCCCGAGCAGACCCGGCGGCAGCAGGTGGCGAATGACAATCGGGACCAGCATTTGCGATTGCAGGTACGGGCTGTTGAGGGCTCCGGTGCTTGCGGCGATCTGCGACTGAATGGCCGTATAAGCCGGGTTCCAGATCACCACATACGCGGCGATGGAAAAGGCGACGATACTGAGGGTCAGCAGCAGCCAGCGCCAGCTTCCGAGGATATTGCCCATTCTGGCTTCGTGCGGGCTTTTTGCTGCGGTCATGAACCCGGCTCCGCCCTGCCAGACGCCGGTTTTGGCGATATAAAGCAGAGTCATCATAATGAAGAAGGAGGGGCCGAAGTCCGGCAGGCCGCCTTGCTTGAACGGGTTCATCATCGATACGCCCTCCGGACGGGTGAGTCCGGCGACCAGATCAGGGTAGTTCCCGCTTGTCGGCACAGCGGCGGCGACGGCCTGTTTAAACCATTCCGGGCCGGCGGTTCCGGCGGCGGAAATAGTTTCCGAACGGAGCAGAGTGGTCATGATGTTGTCCCAGCCGAAAAAATCGAGGATGAACCACATGCAGGCGATCCCGGCGATACTGGCGATCACTCCCTGATAAAAACTGGTGACCATGATGGTATTCTGTCCGCCTGCGACCGCCAGGAGAATGCCGGTGCCGATCATGATGAGCATGACGGTGTGATAGGTGGGCAGTGTGAGGCCGAGTAATTCATACTGCGCGGGTAACCCGAGGAAATAGATCAGGAAGTTGGCGGTGACCATCGGGAAGACGGCGCAGTTAAGCACGCCGGAGAAAAAGGAGACGAGACCGGAAAACACCCGGAAATTCCGGCTGTAGCGCATTTCGAGGAACTGCGCCATGGTAAGGGCCCGGGTCTGACGATAGCGATAGGCCACCCAGCCGGACAGGGCGATGATAATACCGACGGGCATGAGCAACATCCCCCACCACATGCCTCCGATCCCGTTGCGGTAATAGCTTTCAAACTGGCCGATGTTTCCGATGGCAGAGAGAAAGGTCATACTCATCGCAATCGTCAGCAGATAGCGGCCCGCCAGACGTTCGGAAGAGAGAAATCCTGCAACCGACTTGGTCATGCGGTTGGTGAAAAAAGCGATGATTCCCAGCACGGCGGCAAAGCCGGCCACAATCCACCAGTCGAGTGACGTCATGATTTAATTTCCTTCCGGTTATCCGATTTTTAAAATGGCGGCGGTTGACGTATTATACGTTCCGCCCTGAAGTGCGACAAAAAGATATTCCGGTCTGCCGTTGCGCATCAGCAACTGCGGCCGTTCGAAGCGTCC
>JBILEA010000141.1:0-6968 GCA_044352355.1 Pontiellaceae bacterium
AGCAACAGGCGGTCGCGTCAGAATGATCGATAACATCAAACTGATCGCAGTTCCCGGCCCGTGACCGTCTCGTAATGCCAGACTCATCCTTTATATTATTTTCAACTCATGATCCGCATCCGACGGGGATGAATTACGTTATACTTGGCCGGAAAACGGTATATCCGTGTATCCATATCTGTGGTACTTTTTAAAAATTGCGGTTTGCAAAACCGGGAACAACCTGTGTGACGGGAAACAGAAACAGAAGGAGAAGGGCGTGAAAAAAAATCGATTATTTGACAGAGGAATCGTTTTGGTGTTTCTGCTGGCGGCACGTGCCGCCACCGGCTTAGGTGCGGAGGCTGAAATTAAGGTGGATCACGCTGGGCGTCCGGTACTGATTGTTGACGGCGCTCCGATGCCGTTGCTGCCTGGACTTACCGGATTTGGCGCTGGTGGAGACGGCAAGGATCTGTCTGCGTTCTGGCAGGCAGGCCTGAAAGAGGTGGTGGTGTTCGCAAACCTGGGTCTCTTCCAGTCAAAACTCGGCTATGTCTCTCCAATCAAGCACATGCGCGAGTTTTGGCGCGGCCCAGGGGAGTATGACGCGTCCGATGTCGACAAAATCCTATCCACACCTCTGAAGGTCAATCCAGACAGTAAACTCATCATTTGGCTGGGGATTGGCGAATATCTGGAATTCGGCTCCAAATATCCCGATGAGATCATCCGCAACGAGAAGGGTGAAGCTTTGATCGCATCCACCCATTTCCTTCGTTTCGACAGCGCGCCGCCCAATACCGCCAAGCAGGAACATTATGCCAGCTCTTTCTTCTCGGAGCGCTATCGGAAGGAATGTGCGGAAATGCTGGTGGAATTCATCAAAACAGTTGAAGCCAGTCCGTACGGCAAGAACGTTATCGGCTACCTGATAGGGGGCGGACAGGATGCCCAGCTTTACTCTTGGTCGCCTCCCAACGGATTGCTTTACGACAAGCCGGAAAACTGGGGCGACTACTCGCCAGCCGCCCGAAAGGCCTTCATCGCATGGGTGCAGAAGAAGTACGAGGGCGATCTGTCAAAATTGAACAAAGCATGGGGTGCCGAGCTGTCATCGTTTGAACAGGTAACCCCTCCGCCCTCATCCGACCTCGCCGGAGTCAACCCATTCCACGATCCAGTGAAAGAATACAAAGCCTATGACTGGAAACGCTTTCTGGCCGAAGGCCGCGCCGAACTTCTGGATGGTTTTGCCAGCACCATAAAAAAAGCCTCGAACAAGAAGATCGTTGTCGGGGCTTCCGGAGGTGATGGCGGACACCGCCGCGACAACACCTCGATATCGCGCCTTCTGCGTTCAAATAATCTGGATTTTTTCCTGCATCAGGCGGCCTATGCGGTGCGCATTCCGCCTTCCTGCGGCGGCATCAATGCATTGCTTGACTCCTATACCGTGAACGGCAAGCTGTTCTTGACTGACATGGATCACCGCCTGTGGACTGGCAGGAAGGTTGGAGGCACCGCCACCATCGGCGTGGTTTCATTTACGGACGTTTCAGTCGGGCGGGCGGCGGACATGGCCATGCAGCGCGACATGTGGCGGCGCGAATATGCTCGTCTCTGGGTCTCCGGCAACAATGGGGCCTGGTTCAATAACATGGGGTCTAGCTCGGAATACGACAATGCCGAGATCCAAGATGAAATGCGTTTTCTGAATGATTTCTCAACTAAATTAATTGAACGGCGCTGTGCCTCGTCTCTCACTAGGAGCATTAAGAATATTCTCACGAATCCCGAGCCGGCCGCCCCTGCGGAAGTCGTTTTTGTCAACGACGAGGAGGCCGTGGACTATGCCCGTGGCGCCTTAGGCGAATTTCATGGGGCGGGAATGTTCCTGCAGTGGAACGAGGCCAATGTCTCCGGCGTGCCGATCCGTTATTACTACGCCCAAGACCTGCGGGACGGGAAAATACCGCCAGCAAAACTCTATGTCCTGCAAAACTGTCTGGATATTGATGCAGTAATGGCTCGGCGCATCAGGGAGTTGCGCAAATCGGGCGCGACGATTGTACTCTTGCAGGGAACTGGTATGGTTCAACTGGCTCGGGAACAGACAGACTTTCTTGATGACGCTCTTGGAATCTGCCTGCGTCAACTGGAAACACCGGAGCAGGGAAAAGAAAAATCGCCCAATGGGAAAATTGAAGCCGGGCACCCCATGTTGGTTGGCAACGAATGGAACGACAAGTTGCCGTCTTTAAACAATGAGAAACTCAAAGAGGTCAAAGGAATCACTCTGACCGTAAAGGAGAATACTTCCTCGGTTCTGGCCCGTTACCCAACTTCCGGTTCACCCGCCGCCGCTGCCGACGACAAGTCGAAAGTGGTCTTCATCGGCGCTTACACCCTGTCCAGGGATGCCATCAGTCGTCTCGCCGCCTATGCCGGTGCTTGGCGTGTTACTCCGCCGGGAAATGCCATTGCCGCGGACTCCGAGATTCTGATGATTCATCCACTCACCGATGGCAAGGTTGAGCTGACACTGAAAAAGGCCGCGGCGCTTTGGGAAGTGCCCCCGGGTAGTCTCACCTCTGCCAAGGCCTTGACCCATACAGTGGAACTGAAGGCCGGGAAAACCTATTTATTCGAGCAGCGTCAGGCATTGCCGGAGCCGGTTCCGTCGCGAGAACCCCAGAGCTGAGGATTTACCGAGGCATGATGATTATTCCCTTTCGGTCGCGAATTCAGCCAGCACGGGTCGGCGCTGGCTTTGCTATGGATGATTATTGGGTTTGGTGCGGGTCACCGACCCGAGGTGAAGATGGGCGTTACCACCTTTTTGCTTCGCGTTGGCGCAAGAGTTTGCCCTTCAGTCCCAACTGGATGTGCAACAGTGAGGTGGTGCGGGCGGTTGCGGATACCCCAGCCGGTCCCTATACCTTTCAGGAAGTGGTCTTGCCGCCGCGACCTGGTTATTGGGATGCCACGATGACTCACAATCCGACAATCCATCGTCATGGCAATACCTGGATCCTCTTCTATACCGGGACTCACGCCATTGGTCCCGATGGCACCGATGCCCCGCCGACGGTCGCGATTACTGGCAATGAGCATAAGCCTTATTGGTTGAATAAACGCATCGGCATTGCCACGGCGCCTAGCATTACCGGACCCTGGACCCGCAGGGATGCCCCCATTCTGGATGTCTGTCCGAACAGTTGGGATGTGGACATCACCTCCAATGCCGCTCCTGCGGTTCGCCCCGATGGCTCGGTGGTGTTGATCTATAAATCTTCCAATGGACGCATGGAGAAGGCGTACGCGGCGCCACTGAAACTGGGAGTGGCCATCGCCGACCATTGGTCTGAACCCTTCCGGCGGGCGCGTCAAACGCCGCTCGACGAATTCAATGGTCCGGAAACCGATATCGAGGACCCCTATCTCTGGTGGCAAGACGACCATTTTGAGGCGATTTTCAAGGATATGACTGGCAAGATCTGCGGGGAATTCCATGGAGGAATTCACGCTTGGTCACAGGACGGCATTGCTTGGCAGTTGGCTGATGACCCCTTGGCGTATAGTCGTACCCTGAAGTGGTCGGATGGCACCGTGACGCATCAGGGCCAGTTTGAACGCCCGCAGTTGCTGATCGAAAACGGTCGCCCGACACATCTGTTCGCGGCTACCGGTGATGGACCGGGCGGTTTCAACAACATGACGCGAACCTGGAACATGGTGGTGCCGCTGAATGTTTAAGTATGAACCTCGCCGGCGGGGCAAAACAAAACCTGAACGAGGTTCAGTTGCGCGCCAGTACTACAAATTTTAAACGTCCAGTTAATCCAGTTTTTTTTGACCGGTGACTACGGAATAATGACACGTTGAGGAAAACGAGAGGAAGACCGATGAAAAGCCACCAGGCAACTGTGAATACGCTGGAGAATTCAACATTCAAGCTGGAGTTCGCCCCGCAGACGGGAGCGATCACTTCCTTTTTTATCAAACCGCTGGGGCAGGTTGCCCAAGCCGAGTTTCTTGTTAAATGAAAATGCAATTTTCTGTACGATTAACTTAAGGACAAATTTATGAAATGGATGAAGAAATGTTATTCCAGGTTGCTGATCGATAACCATATCACCGATCTTAAACCGGAGTTCATGCGCCGCTTTGACCCAGCGGAGTATGTGCGCATGGTGAAAACGGCCGGTGTGGATTCAGCAATGATTTACGCCGGCTGCCACAATGGCAACTGTTACTATCCGACCAAAGTCGGCCACATGCATGCCAACCTTGACGGGCGCGATATCTTCGGCGAAACGGTTGCGGGGATCAATGCCGCCGGAATTACGCCGATCGCCTATTACACGATTGTCTTCCACAATGATTCAGCCAAAAATCACCAGGCATGGCGCATGCAGGATGTTAACGGGAAACAGTCGGACGGGCGTTACTGGTACTCCTGCATCAACAATCCCGATTACGTTAATTTTGTCAAACAGCAGTTGTCCGAAATCAGCGTTTATCCGGTGGCCGGAATTTTTATTGACATGACTTTTTGGCCGCTGGTCTGCCATTGCCAAAACTGCCGCAGTAAATATCGCGCCGAAAACGGGCGGGAAATACCATCGACAATTGACTGGAGCAATCCGGAATGGGTGACTTTTCAACGCCGCCGGGAGGCCTGGATGGCTGAGGCGGCCGGAATATTTACTGCTCATGTTAAAAGCGTAAAACCGTCCCTCAGTGTAACACATAATTTTGCGCCGGTGCTGCATGGCTGGCTGTTGGGGCAGGCTGGCGGCATCGCGGCGGCGGCCGATTACGCCTCGGGCGATTTTTACGGCGGCAAGCATCAGCAGCGGCTCGGCTGCAAAGTCTTTGCCGCCTATACTTCAAATATGCCTTATGAATTCATGACGTCCAGATGTGTCACCCTCTACGACCATACTTCGATGAAATCGGAAGACGAACTTTTCATGCATGCCGCCACAACGTTGAGCAATGCCGGCGCCTATTTCTTCATTGATGCGATTAATCCGGACGGCACCTTGAACGATTCCGTCTATCAGAGCCTGGGCAAGGTTGTTTCCAAACTTAAGCCGTTTACCCATTTCATCCAGAGGCATCAACCGGAACTCAGCGCGGACTGCGGTCTCTATTTTTCCGCCCCGGCCAACGTCAATCCCGCGATTAACGGCGCCAGCTTAAAAAGTTATTCGGACAATTCCAGCCACATGACGGTCACCAGTGAAAACAGTGAAAAAAGCTTAGGCAAAAACACCGGGCGCAACAATGTGGTGCTGGAAGAATGTGTCGGTGCCGCAGTGATTCTCGGTAAAATGAAGATCCCGTACCGGGTGATAACCGAGACCTCGCCAGGGCTGGACGGCTTGAAAACGCTGATCATCAATAATGTCGCCTATTTGTCACCCGCCGAAACCGAACGCATCCGGGCTTTTGTCCGCGACGGTGGAACGCTTATCGCGACTGGAATCACTTCCCTGTACGATCTTTACGGAAACAGCACCGGCAATTTTGAGCTTGCCGATGTCCTGGGCGTCAATTTCACTGACCGCTATAGCGATGAAATGAACTATCTTGAATCCAACGGAGGGCGCGGGCGCCTGATTTCCTGTTCAGGCCCGGCGCCGCTGGTTCACGCGACTTCCGCCGAAGTCCTCGGGTATGTGGTCGAACCGTATTTCCCGTTTAACGATCCGGAAAAATATGCCTCGATTCATTCCAATCCGCCGGGCATAAAAACCGCTTTCCCCGGATTGACCGTCAATAGCTTCGGCAAAGGCCGGGCGATTTACCTTTATTCCTCACTGCTCAAACACCTTCAATATTCGCAGGAGGCTTTCGGGCGTGAACTCTTCAAGCGGTTTGTTGCGCCGAGCGCTGTGATTTCCCATAACCTGCCGGATTGCGTTGAACTCACCATACTGAGAAGCACCACTCAAAACAGCTGGATAGTCTGTCTGGTGAATTATCAGGACGAACTGCCAGGCATTCCGATACATGATCTGCACCTTGCGGTGCAATTGCCGGCCGGGTTTAACGCCCAAACCGTGACCCGCGTTTCCGACAATAAGATAATTAACTTTAGGATTGAGGAAGGGACGCTCCATTTGGAACTGCCTCTTCTTGAGACCATAGAGATGTTTGAAATTTTTTAAAGTAACGCGGGGTATCACCCCGCAGCTTAATCTCGGGCAGATTGCCCGAGTTACTCATGAAAAAAAATAAAGGAGATGGACCATGAAGACAAAACAACGTGTAGAGTTAGCAATCAGCCAAGGCAACGGAATTGTCAAACTTGCACCGAACTGGGTGCCGCGATCCTTTTGTATCCCCGGACGGCGGATCAAGCTGCATCCGGATGATTATTACGCCCTCGGCGGCGAGCGCGGCGGGATCGATGAACGCTGGCTGGCATCCACCACACTGGCGGACAACGGCCCGCTGACCGGAGAAAACGAAGGGGTCAGTCGGGTGGTGCTCGAAGACGGGACCTTGGTTTTGTTGACCGAAGTGGTTGAAACGCTGGGCGCCCGATTGCTGGGTGAACGCATTTGGAAGGAATACGGCTGCTGGCCGATGTATTCCAAGTTTTTCGACAATCTCGGGCCGTTGCCGCACCATGTGCATCACCGGGATAATCATGCCGCCAAGGTAGGCCAGCGCGGAAAGCCGGAGGCCTATTACTTTCCGCCCCAGCTGAATAATCATGGCGGACGGTTTCCTTATACTTTCTTCGGGTTTGAGCCGGGCACCTCAAAAGAGGCGGTAAAAACCTGTTTGCAGAATTTCACCAAGGGCGACAATAAAATAATTAACCTGTCGCGGGCTTACCGGTTGGAGCCGGGTACTGGCTGGGACGTTCCGCCGGGGGTGCTGCACGCACCGGGCAGTTTGTGCACCTATGAACCGCAAGTGGCTTCCGACGTGTATGCCATGTATCAGTCGCTCGTGGATAATCAGAT
>JBILEA010000142.1:0-6953 GCA_044352355.1 Pontiellaceae bacterium
TCCGCTGTTCATCACCCGCTCGGCGGAGCGTTGACACCAAGGTTTCCGAGTTCGATATCGGTTATGCCTTGCCGTTCAGCGAGACGTTTGAAGCCGGTGAAACCA
Organism: Pontiellaceae bacterium; assembly: GCA_044352355.1. Lineage (GTDB taxonomy): Bacteria > Verrucomicrobiota > Kiritimatiellia > Kiritimatiellales > Tichowtungiaceae > Tichowtungia. Next base: position 106 of record JBILEA010000142.1, read on the forward strand.
ATGCGGGTACTCCGGCTGCGGTTGACGGCCAGCATGGCTGGGTTTCTGAATCGCCTTTTAATTTGGTGACAACGAACGAGGCGCATAGCGGTTTCCAATCCTTGAAAATCGGGTCAGGAACGGTTCGTCATTCTTTTAATAGTTCGTCCAATGCAGTGCACATCAGCTATTGGGCGATGCCTTATCTGAGCGCGACAAATCCGCCGGTGCCGGCTGACGCGTCGGCCGTGTTCTGGTTTGGAACCCATGGCGAAGTCTCCGCCTATAGCAACTCGTCGTTGGTTCAGATTTCAAGCTCTGGCCTTCAGACTCCCGGGTGGAATAAGTTTGATGTGGTTTGCGACTATACGTCTCAGATCTGGTCGCTGGACATTAACGGCACAAACGTGATCCGGGACTTCGGATTTTATTCCAGCCAAAGTGCTTTCTCTGAAATCCAGTTCATAAGCCTAGATGCTCCTATGTATCTGGACGATCTCAATATTTCCAATGCCGTCTATTATGCCCTGCAGGTCAGCAGCACGGCGGGTGGAATCGTGAGCTCAACTGGTGGGATCTATAAGAAGGGTGCGAGCGTGCAGGTCAGTGCCACCGCCGATCCGTATTATGACTTTACGGGCTGGATCGGGGCTTTGAGCGGCGCATCAAATCCGGTTGCCGTAGTAATGGATTCGGACAAAATTATCGGTGCGGTGTTCAGTGCGCAATTATTGACGAACAGCGTTCCTGCCTGGTGGCTGGCGCAGAACGGTCTTGCGACGACCGATGCGGGTGCGCTCAGTGATACCGACGGCGATGGCATGCCGGCGTGGCAGGAATGGATTGCGGGAACAGTTCCCACGAACGGGATGTCACGCTTTGAGATGGCCGCCCAAAGCTTGCAGGGTGCGGAAAAAACAATTTCCTGGAGCTCGGAGACAGGGAGGCTTTATTCGGTGTATTGGTCCCCGGATCTGCTGTCGGGTTTTGAGGTGCTGGTATCGAATTTAACGGCGGGTATTTTTACCGATACAACCCACGGGGCGGAGAGTCAGGGATTTTATCAAATTACAGTCAACCCGGAACCCTAGACAACGCGAGATGAACAGAATCATAAAAATTGAGGCAGGCGTGATGCTGCCGGCGGGCGCTACACGGGCTGATGGGAAGGAGAAAAAATGAAACTAAAAACGACCTGCTTATTTTTGTTATGTTTTGGACTCTCTGCTTTCGCTGAATCGGGCAGCAGCAGGGCGAAGGGCCTCTTCGCATGCACAAAAGAAAGTCCCTATCAATACCGTCCCGGGCGCACTCTCGAGGATTTATATCAGTCTAATCCCGAATTTTTTTCGGAGTTGTTTGATGCGGTGAATCTGGATTATCCCGGACTTGGCGCGGTGAAGCAGTCCGTACAATCCGGCAACCCGGTTCAGGCCGCACGGTTTCTTCTGGAGTACTATCGGACCGGAACAAACAGTGCCTTATTCAGACTGTCAGCCCCGGCAGCTTCGGAAAGAACGCAGGGGTCGGTAGAAAGTCTGTTGAACTGGGCATTCACAATCGGTGGCGTTCAGCGAACACTGGAACGTCTTCCAAACGGGTTGCATGACTGGTGTCCGGATTGGCCCGCGTACAGTAATTTCCGCGGATTGCTGATCCGGCATCAGGATTTTATCCGATTGATTGATGCCTGGCAGACGACGGGGAATCCGCGTTATGCGGAAGGTTTCGACCGGTTGATTACAGACTGGATTCTATTTGATGAACTGTGGGCAGATCGGCGGGTAGAAGGTCAAATTGATCTCGAGTTGTCCCGAGGCATTCGGCTGGAAAATTCCTGGCCGCGCCTGTTTTTCGGATTCCAGCAGGCTGAGGAATTCAGCGAAGCGACGCGCTTCCTGATGCTGCGCTCGATTGTGACTCAAACCAGGAATTCATACAGAAATCCCGGAGATTCACGTTACGTGAATATCATGGTCAGTATTCATATGGGGATTCTGAGTACGGCAGCGTATTTTCCGGAATTTAAAGAGAGCCGGGGCTGGGCGCGGTCGGCAGCGGAAAAGATTGATGCCCTCTATCGGGAAGGGATTTTTGCTGACGGGATGGAAACGGAGATGGCCGCCCGTTATGCCTGTAACTTCGCCAAGCAGTGCGGGGATTTTATTGATCTGGCAGAAAGGGCGGGTGTTTCTCTCGATCCCGGCTTTCTGAAGTTTGTTGAAAACCAGTGGAACATTCATTTTTATCTCATGCAGCCGAACGGCGATGTCGCGAACTTCGGCGACAGCTATGTCTTCAAGCTGACGGAATATTTCGATGCCGATGGAGGGGCTCTCTGGAAAAGATTTCCCCGAACGGACTGGCGTTATATTTCCAGTAACGGAAAAGAGGGGACATTGCCCAAGGGCCTTCCTTCACAGATTTTCCCGGTCAGCGGGCAGGTTGTGATGCGTAACGGATGGGGTGCGGATGCCCACTGGGCGCTGTTTGATGTCGGTCAGAAAGGGTCAAGCGGGCACGGCCATCAGGACAAGCTTAATTTACAGGTCGCCAGCGGCCGGCCGATTCTTATCGATAGCGGAAAGCCTGTATACGACAACAATGAAGGGACCCAATGGTTGACCTATTTCCGTGGTTCCGCCGGTCATAATGTTCTTTTGTTTGATGGTCAGGGGCAGGCGATGCCGGAGTCTTCCGAACCGGCCGGGCTGGTTGACGGAATCGATTATGCGCTTTCCGGCAATACAGTCTATGCGGTCGGAACGGCGGATCGCTTTGCCAAACTGAAGTTTTCGGAAACCTCCTCTCTTTTGCCGACACCGGTTCAGCGGGGGGCGACACATACTCGTGAGATGATTTATCTCAAGGATAAGTACTGGATCGTGATCGATCATGTTTCTCCGGAAGCATTTAAAAAAGTCGAAGCTCCCTGGCATTTTGCCGCTGACTGCACACTGGCGCTGGACGGCACATCCGTCTCAACCGTTGATCCGAATGTTGGAAACCTGACGATTGTTCCGCTGGGCCATGCGGAGTGGAATGTAAACGTCGTTAGCGGACAAACCAATCCGGTCATTCAGGGTTGGCACCGTTCCGACCGGGGCTCGCGGATCAATCATTACGGGGGAAATCCGATTCCGGTTGCCGTGTATGAAGCGCCGTCCGGCCCGAAAACATTTGCCTGGCTGCTTTATCCATGGAGCGGGAAAAAGCCCGATATCTGGATTGAGAGCTGTGATCTCGACCATGGATTTAAACTGAAGATGACGGTGGATGGCAGACTTGAGACAGTCGTTTTTCCGCTAACCGAAACCGAACGGACCGTTCCGCTTGCGATTTTTGCTGCACCGGAAAACCGGACCGGGAACGGCGGAACCGTGCTGTCAGAATCCTCTGCCGACGGATTCCATCTGATGTACAAAACAGCGCAGGAAGACTCCAGAGCCATTGTGCAGGCTCCGGCCGGAGTTCGCCTGCTTAAGGAGGGAGATTCCGCGACACTCACCTTCACCTTTGCTTCATCACAGATCAGCGATACCGTGCTGGGTTTCGGCTGGGGTTTTGATTTCGGGAACAGTGTTGTGGTCTGTACTGCTTCAACCGGCGTTCCCCGCTATACATTCCTTCAGCATCGTTATGATGCGGCCAAAGGCTATCCGTTTACCGGCGGGGTGCAGGCCGGAACCTGGACGGCCGCTGCAAGTGCCCGGCCCGATGCGGCTTCCTCTCTGCAAGCCGGAAACCGTGCGACTGTTGTCACCACACTGAAGCGCATAAACGGCGATCAGTATGAAATGACGGTTCAGTGGGGCGGACAGACTTACAGCAGCTCCTTGGTTTTTGCCGGAGATCACACCATCGACTCTGTTTTTTTTCGTTCGGGAGACAGTGTAAAAGCGCTGTTCAACCCCGGCGACCAGTACACGATTTCCGACGTCTCTTTGAAAATGAACGGTCGCAGCGTGCGGCCTGTTTTTTAACCGCTTCTGCATGAAATTTTCTTAAGACCCAGACCACAACAAGCCGGCTCGTGAATCCGGTAATAAAAAAAGGAGACAGTATGCGAAGGTTACAGATAGCAATCATCATTGCGCTGGCTGTATGCGCTCATCCTGCACAGGCCGAAGTGTATACGCTGAATCCGTTTGTAGCAGAGGGAGGATATGCAGTCAGCCTCTTGTCCGGGTCCTCGTCCGGCGGGTTCTCGATCACCTGTACAAATGCGCCGGCAGACACCCGGATTATTACTTCGTCGGCCCTAGGTAACGGGCGAACTCTTGCGGAAGGGGAATCTGTTGTGCTGACGTTCACCGCTTCCTCAACACAGCTCTCAACGCTGAGTCTGGGTTTCGGCTGGGGATTTGATTTCGGCACGAACATCGTAATTTACACTGCAGATACAGGCGCTCCCACCTACACATTTCATGTGCATCAATATCATGCTTCAAATGGTTTTCCATTTATCACCGGCACGGTTGCCGCAACCTGGGTCAACACGCCATTGCCGGTCAGTACAAGCTATTTGATGGCGGGCAACAGTGTTGCGGTGACGACTACTTTAACACGGGTTGACTTAGACACCTATCAAAGTTCAGTGCAGTGGGGCGGACAGGCGTACACCAGTTCTTTCACCTGCGCATCCGACCCGTCAATAAACACGATTTTTTTCCGTTCCGGCGCTTCCTCCTCTCCCGGATTGGCCGTGAATGACAATTATACGATTTCCAGTGTTTCACTCTCATTTTCTGCAAATGAAGCCTCAGTCATTACGATGGACGGTTCAGCAGACCTTCTTGATGCTGCCAATAATAATGTTACTGCGGGCCGCGTGCTCTATCCCACAGTCGAAGAGGGTTCGGCCCTGATTTATACAAATGAATCTTTTCTTGAAGCAGGGGCCCTGGTCAAAGCGTCGTACGCGTCAAGAAAAGCCGGAGGGCTCGGGTTTGATTTCACGCTTCCTGCGCGCACAGCAGGCGTCCCTTATCCGACGAATTCGCCTAAGGACCGCTTGGAAACGGTTGTATGGGATGACATCAGCCTGAGTCATGTCACAGCCACAGCCCATTATACCGGGTTCAGCATAAAAATCCCTTCGGGTATGGGTCTGGTGACCAACTGGTTTTTATTTCATCAGTGGCATCAGTCGTCTCCGGAAAGCCCTCCGATTTCGATGCAACTTCTTCCGGGGTACTATGCCCGTTTAGGAGTGTCTGTGCTGTATGGTGCCAATAAGAGCAGTTGCTACGGGTTATATCTTCCGCGCATAGATAATGGCACAGAGGACACATTCATCGATCTTCCAACTGATAAGTGGATCGACTTTATCGTTCGCTGGAAATTCGATGTAAGCAGTACAAACGGCTCGGTGATTGTCTATCGTCATGATGCGGATTGGTCAGGATCTGTGCAGATTTTTAATTACACCGGAAGGATCGGCTTTACCAATGTGATTGACGGTGATCTGCTTACAGAGAAAATAGGTCTCTACCGTGGTGAGGACTATTCCAACGAGCATACCATCTATTATGATCAGATCCGGGTCGGACACGGCTACAGTGAAGTCGCACCTTGGCAGTAAGATGAAGAAAAAAGTGAGTCCCGGGAACGCCCCGGGATTCACAGGCCGGCTTTAAACGAAATAAAGGACGGAAGATGTGAATGGTATTTTAAGCTTACCGCTGGCGATTCTGTTTGTGATGGCAGCCGATGTGCCTGAAATCACGATGGATGGATCAGATGATTACATTCAATATCCGTACAACACGGTTTGGATCGGAGGAAAATCATACCCAACCCTTGAACAGGGTTCCGGGTTTAACTACACGAACGGTATTTTCGCGGAACGTGAGCTCCTTAAAGCGTCCTATGCCGCTCGGCGCGGCGGATACGGATTGGATTTTACGCTTCCTCCGCGTATTCCAGGGGTTCCTTATGCGGATTCCAAAGATCGGATGGAGACGATGCTGCGGGATAACGCCAGCTTGGAGTCAGTCTCTTCAGTGGCGCACTATAGTGGATTCAGCATTAAGATTCCTTCGTCAAGCGGTCTGGTCAGTGACTGGTTTTTGATTCATCAGTGGCATCAGTCTTCACCGGAAAGTCCGCCGATCAGCCTGCAGCTGCTTCCAGGGTACCGCGCCCGGCTGGGCGTACAGGTGCGGCATGGCGCTAACAAAAGCAAGGAGACCTATTTTTACCTCCCGCGTTCAGATGACAGCAGCGGCGACACGTTTATTGATCTGCCTCAAAATAAATGGATCGATTTTATTGTCCGCTGGAAATTCGATGTAAACAGTACAAACGGTTGCGTGGTCGTTTATCGTCACGATGAAGACTGGACGAATGCAGTGCAGATTTTCAACTATATGGGGAGAATCGGCTTTACCAATGTGGTCGACGACGGGTGTATTGATGAAAAATTCGGCCTCTATCGCAACGGGGATTCGAATTCCACTCATACGATCTATTATGATCAGCTTCGGGTCGGAAGCAGTTATAATGAAGTCAAGCCGTGGCCGTAAGGCATTCCAAAGCGGCGAAGATCTTGATCCGGTTCGCCGCTCGTGTCTGGAATTTATCGAATCGCTCTGGCGCGACAGCGGCGGCTTTGCCGGCCACGTCACCGATGAAATTGAAGACGTCGAGTACACCTTCTACGCACTGCTCAGCATCGGCTGTTTGACTGCGAAGCAAAGGGGAGTTTTGCCAGCGAATGAATAAAATTTACGAATGGGGCGATATACGAAATTTACTTAATTGGTCACTGCTGTCCCAACGTTTGAATGATCCGATGATGTAAGAATCTTAAAATGAACAAGTTGCAACCAGAATCGGCTCTTGCCGACTTGAACCGAGTTTCGGGA